>JBGSJT010000266.1:0-23945 GCA_041741715.1 Pirellulaceae bacterium
GACGATCGTCGACATCACACTCGGTAGCGGTCTACCAAATTCCGCCAACAACAACTGGAAGGTTGGGACCACAAACATCATCAGCATACTTATCAGCGAGAATGCTAAGAAGATCCAGGAGAAAAGTAGAAGTCGTCCCAGTAGCCGTTCCGCCTCGCTTTCGATCTGTAGCGGCTTGAGCAATTCCCCTTCGACCAATCGCGTTGTCGTCCCCGCCGATGTTTTCGTGCTCGGACCGTACTTGGCCAGCAGCCGCACTGCCATGCGTTCGTAGACGCCGCGCGCAATGCGGCGGTTCTGCAGCGCGTTCCACCATGACTTTCCTTGGAACAGATCAACACGTAGAGCCGCTGATACGCGGCGAGTCCAACCACGGTTCTCATACCAAAATGACTCGCACACCGTAAACTGCTTCTGTTCATTATCGGCTTGTAGCGCGGTCAATAACAATGCCGAACGTTCGAGTCGCCGTTGCTTCAAGAACAAAATGAAGCCGAAAAAGCCGAACAACAGCAACCACAACATTCCAAGCGGATTGCTCCGCAGGCCGACAGCCAACAGAGAAAAGGTCAAGAGCGTAGCGATGATTAGCCTTAGGAACGAGATCCCAAACGATCGCCCCCCCAAGTCGGCGCTCCCCTCAGCCAGTCGCAGTGCCACAAACAGACTGACCGCCAGTGGGAAGAAGATATACCAATTGGACGTGAGCGCATTGAGCATGATTTCGATTCGCCATTTTGTAGCTGCGGACGCCAGACCGCAGGGAGCTTATGTGCTGGCGAAGGTAGCTACGACAGTTGTTTTCCGTTCGATGCTAGGCTCTGTTTATAAAGGGGTCTGACCCTTTGGAGAGCAAGACAGTTTGCCTATGTTTATTCCTTGCTCGGAGAGGGTCAGACCCCTTTATAAACAGAGCCTAGGCCAACGAGGTTATCATCGAGATCAATGGCACGAAAGCGGCCAGATAGACCGAAAGTGTGGCCCACACGATGGTTCCCACGAACACAATTGAAAACACCGGAAGAAGCATCGCCAGCCCACGACAGCGATGTTCGGTCAGGCTCCCCAATAACTCTCCCGTCTCCGCCAATCCCTGCGGCATGTCGCCCACCCGTAGGTCGAGCAAGCGCAGCGCCGGGCGCGTCAGTCCGTCACTTAGCAACGAAGCACACAGGGCTTGCCCCAATGGCATGCCTGCCTCGATACGTCCGGCAATCGCCGCCGCCGCAACGGATTGGCTACTGTGGCGGAAGGTGCGCGTTACGCTTTGCGTGGCCGCCACTGGCGATATTCCTTGCCCGATAAAAAGTTCATAGCGATTAAGAACTTCACGCAGCGCAATCCAGCGCAGCGGGCGACCAATAAGTACCACACCTCCTAGCACTGCAACCCAAGCCCAACGTGGTCCCAGCAATGCAATCGTCAACATGACCAGGATCGTCCAGCCACAAGCCAAAGTTAGTCCCACGATCGCTTGGCTTTGGTCGTACATGAACGACATATAACGATCCGCGTCACTTAACCCAAACTCCTTGTACATTTCGACGATCGAGAAAAAAGGAGAGCCAAATAGGGAAACACAGAAGGCACCTCCCACCACTAGCGCCAAGCCTAGCAGCAGCATGGGATAGGCCAGCAGTTGCCACAGTTGGCGCCAGTCCCTCGCGATCGCTTGTCGAGTGCGGACGGCATCGAGGATCAGCGTGGTCGGCTCGGGGACGTTCAGCGATTCGACGATCAAGCACCGCAGTTCTTCAGGAACAGTCGACTGCTGTTGCTCAAAAGACACGTCGAGTGGATGACCTGCGTCGATTGTTGTCGCCAGCCCATCGAGCGCGGCACGCCAACGCTGCGGTGCCAACTGCGCCGCCAAACGCAACTTCAGCGCATCGAGCGCCCGTGGTCCATCGAGTATCTCTGATTGAAGTGAGTGAGACAAAACGATCCTTCCAAATTTGGATAAAACCATCTTCGCATACATCAACGGAAATATCAGCTCGACGCGCCAGCGTGTGGGTCTCGGGCTTTGTGGCCTCACGCTTGACGAAAACGTACGGATCAGCCAACCCACTCGCTGGCGCGTCGAGCTGATATTGTGGCAAAGGTCCTTCCGCGCGCGGCCGGTTAAGATTTTCAGCTATAATCGGCCTCAGCATAACCCATTTGATGCCACCTTGCTATCGTCGTGATAGGAGAGGCCATCACACCAACCAGTGCACAACTTGTTTGAAGAAAACTACTAATGTCCGCCACCATCGACGACGCACTCGCCTTAGTGGTACAGCATTTTCGCGGAGTTACCGATAAAGACGGTGAACCGTACGTAATGCATTGCCTACGAGTGATGCTGGGAGTCGAAGGACCACTGGCGCAACAGGTGGCTGTAATGCACGATCTAGTTGAAGATACCGAGGTGACCCTCGACGACCTAAGAACGCTGGGATTCGCGGAGGAAGTTGTAGAGGGAGTCGGCTTGGTGACGCATTCTCCGCAGGATAGCTATGCCGAATATGTCGTACGGCTCAAGTCGAATCCGCTTGCGCGGCAAACCAAGCTAGCGGATCTGCGCGACAATTCGTCGATGCATCGCGTCTTGTATCGCGCCGACCGCCTTCCAAGTGATTTGCAACGCATTCAGCGGTACTTACTGAGCCATCAGTTCTTGATGGATCGCATGGACGAGGCCAACTATCGGCAGCGGATGCGGGAATTCGAGCAATAGCCATGCGGGCTCCCCCCGAATTCAATGATCTCGATCCGCGCAAGGACGAATACGCCGTGCGCGTGGTGGAGCGATTGCTGCGCGCGGCGGTGGCGGAGGAGGCCAGTGACATTCACCTCGACGCAACCACCTCCGGTGTGCTCATCAAATGGCGCATCGCCGGGAATCTGCTGCTAGTAGCGGAAGTCCCCGACGGCGTCTCGACGCGCATCCTCGCGCGGGTCAAGGCGCTAGCAAGGCTCGTCACTTATCGTCACGATATTCCTCAAGAAGGCCGAATTCAACTCGATGACCAAACATTGGAAGCCCGAGTGGGTACTCTGCCGACGCTGCATGGTGAACGCGCCGTAATTCGATTGATCGCCAAACAGACTCAGGCTTGGTTACCCGAACATCTCGGTTTGCCCGAGGAAGTGTTGCGCGGCTTGCGCGATGGCTTGCGGCGCGCTTCGGGAGTATTGCTTATTTCCGGTACGGCTGGAGCGGGTAAAACGACCACCGCCTACGCTTGTCTGCGCGAAATCCTCAGCTCTGAAGAGACGCCACGCAGCGTCGTTGCACTCGAGGATCCGATTGAAGCGGAAATTGTCGGTGCTGCGCAATCTCAAATCAATCCAGCCGTCGGTTACGATTGGAGCAGTGGACTGAAGGCCCTGCTCAGACAAGATCCCGAAGTGATGTTGGTTGGCGAAATCCGCGAACCCGAAACGGCGACGGTGGTGTTTCAAGCCGCCATGGCAGGACAGTTGGTTATCACGACGATGCACGCGCGCAGCGCAGTTGATGCGATTCGACGATTGCTGGATATGCAAGTTCCTGCACACCATTTGCGCAGCGCCCTGAATGGACTGGTGTGTCAACGACTAGTCCGCGGTCTATGTTCGGTTTGTACTGGCAGGGGACTCGCCGTTCCACTGTCTAGTAAAAACGATGCAGAGCAGCGCTGCGAAAGTTGCGGTGGAAGTGGTAGTTTGGGACGCGTCATGTTGGCCGAAATCTTGCCGACTTTGGAAGGGGAGATGTCGCGGGCGATCTTGCAGGATGCAGATACTGGTGAACTGAATGCGGCTGCCCAGTCGCTGGGGATGCGGAGTCTAGCTACACTAGCCGCTGAGGCGATCGCCGCCCACAGGATTCCAGCCAGCGAAATCGCCAGACACTTCATCGAATAAAGCACATGCCGGAATCAACCCTTACACTGGCCCAACAGTTGGCCCTGTGCCAACAAGTGGCGCGGTTGGTGCGTGGCAAACTGCCGATTGCGGGTGAACTCTCGCGACTCATTGATCAAGAGTCTGGACTATCGTCAGCGGCGGCACGGACGGTCGACGAACAATTGGCCAGTGGCAAACCCCTGGCAGCCGTCATCGCCGGTGATCCGTCGCGCTCTTCGCGGATGTTGTCCGCTTGTATCGAAGTTGGTGAGCAGGCCGGGAAACTCGAACAAACGCTCGAGGCGTGGACCGAATTGCACTTGGCCTGTTCACGCTATTCGAAGTCATTGCGGGCCGCGCTGGTTTATCCGGCGCTGTTGATCGTGGTGACACTACTGTCGCTGGGCTATATCATCTGGCAATTGATCCCCGAATATCGCGCGACGTACGCGCAGTTCGACGCGGATTTGCCCGTGTGGCTCGAGTGGTTGATTGGAATCCGCGAGCAATTGGGATTTCTGCTGGTTGGTTTGCTGCTGGTCGCCGTCGCCCCGCTCGTTGGATGGTACTGGCGTCGACGGAGTTTCGATGCTCGGGGGCTACCACGCGATGTGCCGCAACGACTACGGGTGCAAGTCCTCTCGGCGGAAGTGCTGAAAAGTGGCATCGACGGGGGCTTGCCGTTGACTCGCTTGGTCCCGCTGAGCGTGCAAGGGAGCGGCGGTGACGCCGCTGCGGTCGATCGAGCGCTGCCACTGGTGCAAAACCAAAAGTTGGTCCCGCAATGGGCGCGCGAGTCATCGATGTTGATCTCTTCGCTCCATGCGGGGTTGCTGTCAGCGGAGGAGACGAGTCGCCATTTATCGCACGTCGCCGATACACTGCGGCAACAGGCCGACGACCGCGCTGCCAGTTCAGCGCGATGGCTACCCATGCTCGTCGCCTTGACCATTGGCGGGTTGACTATAGTCACCTATGTGTTTCTGATTTACCTCCCCTGGATACTACTACTCATGCGGATCGTCGAGCCCTAACCGTACGTCAGACTTTCCTGTCTGACATGTTTCCAACCGTACGTCAGACTTTCCTGTCTGACACTTGCCCACAGGACTTCCGAAAATCCCCACGATGACTGCAGAGCATTCCAATCCCACGACTCCACCCCTGCCGCGTGTCCTCTCGCGGAGTCAGTTGACCGCTGCGCTGGTGCTCATCACACTCATCCCCTTTGCGCTAGTGGTAGTACTCTATTCGACGTTGCCGGAGATTGAGGATCCAGTTTTGCAGGTCGCAGCCAGTGTTGGACCCAGAGCTTGGCCCAACGCAGAATCTCCTGAGGCGCGGATTGTCCCCAGTCTGATTGTGAAGAATCCAACCACGGAAGCGTGGCGAAATGTCAATTTATCGATCAACGAGCAGTTTCATTTTGTGCATCCCGCGACCATTGAACCGGGGGAGGAAATTTTTGTGCCGCTCAAGTTCTTTCACACCAAGGGGAATCAGTTCTTTCCACCTGAAAGTCAAGAGTTAAAACTACTGACGATCTATGCGCAGATCCCCACTGGAGCTCGGGCCATCGTCGAGATCCCAGGAAGTGAGCTGATGACGCCGTCGAGATGACTTCAAGCTATCCTGGTTCGTGCTCGTGCTCGTGGTGTTACGAGCACGAATTCTGAATTGAATTTGAAGGTCATGGCGAGGATTTGTATCCTCGGCCTGCACTCGTCAGCGCTATGCGATTTAGCATCGTGCGTAAAATAACTGTCGCTACTTAAGCGTAGCTGCCGTCGCCAGACGGCAGGGTTGCCGTAGCTGCCGTCGCCAGACGGCAGGGTTGCCGTAGCTGCCGTCGCCAGACGGCAGGGAGTCGACGTTCTGGCGAACGTAGCTACGACAGTTATTTTCCGCTCGATGCTTAGCACAAAATTACTGGATACCATGTTTGCGGAGCAACTCCAACAGTCGGGCTGTCTCTTGTTCCGCCGCGTCGGCGCGCAGTGCCTCCGCTTTCACCTGCTCCTGAGCAGACGCGGTACTCTCACTCCCCGTCGCGATCAACTCGCCGTCGAGAGTGCTCCAACGCAACCACAGCGAGTCGGTCTGTTCATACCGTCCCGACCAGAGTTTGACCCCCAAGCCGATGGTTGGGATCTTAAATTCCCGCGAGTCGTCGAGCACCAGTTGCGATTGTTGCAAGCGATAGAGGCGTAGTTTGGTGTCTGACAAATGTTGCTCTGGATCGAAGATGATGTAGTTGGCAACGCGTGCATCGGCATAGCGGCTCAACTTGTGTGTATCCTCTCCACCGCGATTGTTGGAGACGATCACTATTGCGACATCGGGTGGCCGCCCATACTTCCAGATAAAATATGAGCGGTGAAGTTTGGGAAACAAGTCTTCCGGCAAGCGGACGCCGACGCTAAGCAAGACATCGGGAACCAAGGCTGGCAAGTCGACTCCGTAGAACAAGCCGACATTGGACAACGCCACAAACGTCTGCTCGGGCTTCCACGACGTATACAGCGGTTCGGTCAGCAGACGCATCTGTTTTTCACTGAACACATTGTCCATCGGGGCGTCATCCTCCGTTTCGATATGATCTATCGAAGGCCAGTCCCCGGGGGCCAAGGGACCAACTATTCCATCGGAATGATAAGTCGGGACTATGATCGGATTATTCATCATGACGGCTCGCGCGGGCGATTGGGTTCGTGAAGCCTTATTATAGTTTGCGATGCGATAGCGTGCTGCAATTGAATATCAGCTCGACGCGCCAGCGAGTGGGTCGTCTGCTAACTTAAGGAGTGCCGCGACGGGTCACGGCACTTCACGCAAATTGGCAGCCACACGCCTAACTTAGTTTAGATTATCACGCGTTCAGTTTCACGCTCGCGTTGTCGGCGACGTTGACCCACACGTGGACGTGAGGTGCGCCGCGGAAATGCCATACAAACGATGGCCCTTCCAATCGCCAATTGTCCCATACTTGATCTTTCCCTAAGTCATGATCAGTAAAGAAAGCCAGATGACAGGCATCCAGACCACCTTGGTCCTTTAGGCATTTCAGCGCCTCTTCCTGATCGGATTTACGGAAGGGTTCGACCAGCTTCTTGAGCGTCAACTGCATCTGCGCGCGCTGATCGGCGGAGAGATCCGTAATGGGAATTCCCGCGAACTGCCCCGACTTACCTTGGAAGGCAACCTTCTGTTCGCCGGGAGTAACTGCGACTTCGGCGGCCTTGCGTTGCTTGCCGTCGAGCATGGAATAGATCTTGTTGGCCTCCAGGGCTTGGGGCCAGAAAACATTGCCGTGGTGATCGGCCTCTTCGTCACCCCCTGGCGCGTGGCCATAGAAAATGGGACCACCGAAGGCGACGTTCTCGGACGAATTGCCATCGCACCGCAGCGTCATGTGGCGACCGGTCAAAACGAATTCGAATTTGCCATCTCCAGGTTTTCCAAAAATGGCAATGCTCTGCTCTTCGCCGAAACCACCACAGTCGTCTTCGAGCTGTTTATCAAAACTGGCATGCCACTCGGGATTGATAACCCCCTCAAAGATTTTTCGGATCAGATCCTTTTGTTCGCCGCTGTAGAACTCGCTGTTAACTTCCTCGGGGTTGATCATCCAATTGTTGGCAACTCGCGTTCGCAACAACCCGCGTTTGGCGTCGACGAAATCCCAGTCGTAACAGACCTTCTCGCGCTGCTCGGCCTTCAGCGACTCAAAGAGCACTTTCACTAGCGATTCGGGGGTGGATGCTGGCGTGGCCTCATTGGCGCTGACCAGTCGCGGCAGACTGGTCGCGGCGGCGACCGCTATAGCGGATTGTTGCATGAAGCTACGACGATTGGCGGGGATGTGCAGAGTCATCGAAAGGTCTCCCAAAATGTGAGGTTGCCGAGGAACGTAGAGGCGTGAAGTGTCTTAACGCGCTTAACCAGCCTACCATATTTGGGAGGGGAATGCACTTGCTTTTTGACACGCAGTCCGCTGTAGCAAAGTTTGCTGTTTTCGCAGCCGCTTATGTGACACAAACGGTTCACGGTTTAACTTCTACCGTTCCAATCTTAATCCCAGTGCGGTCGCCAAGCTTAGTCCAATCCGCAAAATTGGGGTAGGCATTCAGAAACAACGTAATGAAGTCGGACCACTGACCGGCTGGTATCGTTAAACACGCTTCGGATCCTCGCTCGTTTACCCATCCATTGTGAATGTTCACACCCTTGGCGGTTGTATCGTCCTTTTTGCTATTGGTTGCCTTAATCGGATTTCTGCAATTCACCAACAACGCGGCCCGCGGAACCTTGCGAGTTTCAACCACTAAATTTGCAAGTGTAGGATTGGCACCCTGGTGAAATCCGATATGTAGTGGCCAGACTCCATCGACGATCCGCTTGTGAGCCACCATATCGTCCGGCCAGACTGACCCTTTGAATGATCCCGTAATTCCGCCACTGATTGTCACCTCCGATTCGTAAATCTCGTTAAAGTTCGACGTCATTCCATGAGTCTTCCTTGGGATTCGATCGTAGTGCTTGAATACGATCGAGACTTCAGACAAAGTACCGAGCGACTGGGCGGGAAGTTTCCCTGACGACGTCGAAGCATTCAGGTTTCTGAGGGCATTTATTGTTTTCCCATCCGGGTCCACTCGTCCATCTGGCTCGCGTAAACCCACGACTCGCTTCTGGAATTCCATGATCGCATTGAGTGTTTTGTCTCCCATCTTGCCATCAACTGTCAGAGGGCCTAAAGGGGTGAGCCTAGATATGTTTGCGTTCAACAACCGCTGCACGACCTTTACGTCGGCTTGATTCGTCGAACCCTTCTTGACCACTGCTAGGATCTTATCCTCTGCCATAGTTACCGCTCGCTAGTATTCATATTAGAGTTGAACCGTTGTCGCAAAAAAGTGAATTGAAATTCTATCGCAAATCCTCGATGCCATTTCTCCCTACAGATCCAGGACGCGATCCATTTGTTCTGAGATATCTTTGAGTCGCGCGCGGTCGCCCCCTTTTACTTCGGCGGTGGCCCAGCCGCGATAGTTGATGTTCACCAGCTCCGCCCGCACCTTGTCCCACTCAATACTCCCTTCCCCCAATGGCTTGTCGAAAGCCTCTCGCATTCCCTGTTGCATGGCCACGTCCAGATCGTACTCCTTGATGTCCAACTTCTTGGCGCGCTGACCGAGCATTTCGAGCCAATGTTGCGGCCAGCCCCAACGCACGACATTCCCGACATCAAAGTAGGCTTGCACAAACGGACTGCCAATCTCGTCAAGGTAGCGGACCATCGATATCGGCTCGATCAAGAACGATGCCCATACGTTCTCGAGCAAGATATAGATTTCGTTCTTTTCCGCATGATCGACCGCCTGCCGGATGATCTCCTGCGTCTGGTCGTAATTTTGCCGGTAGCCGATCGACTTGTCGTAGCGCACGACATGCAACACGCTATTCGCACCGTAACTCTTGGCTTGGTCGATCGCCCCCACTAGATTGGGATTGCTGGAGTGGATCACACCATGAATGGGGAAATCCAACATTTCACTCGCGGCGCGGAGCTCTTTCACTTGGTCCCGGTCTTGCGGATCCAGCATGGTCTTCGGCTCGACCCCATCAAAGCCTAGATCCTTGAGCATCTTCAGTTTGTCTTTCGCCGACAATTTCTCAGTGATCATGTGATACTTGACAGCCTTCCTGATCCGCCCAGTGAACTGTCCCGCGCCAAGGGGCGCACCTGAGAAGCCACTACCCAACGCCACCGCCGCGCAACCCGCCGAAGATCTGAGAAAGGCTCGTCGGTTGAAATAAGTCATCATCTAGGTCACTCCTGTCATTAATTCGTAACCATTCACGCCGAAACTATAACCGCTTAGCATCGTCCGGGAAATAACTGTCGTAGCTACGTTCGCCAGAACGTCGATTCCGTGCGGTCTGGCGACCGCAGCTACGTTTAAGTTCGGACAGTTATTTCCCGCACGATGCTTACAACGATAGTATCCGCCAAAGCCCAGAGTAGTCGTCAGTCCACAAAAGAATTGGTTCGCCGGTCTTCCAAGCATCGAAACTGGGGCTAGTTTGTAACTCGTTCGCGACGTCCATGCTGGGAGTTAGCAGTACCCAAGTCGAACTATAGACCCCTTCTTCGTCATCGCCATCATCGTCGATACGCACCGCTTGCCAACTCAAATGGTCGGCGAGTCCACGTACGACGGGATCGAGTTCCAGAAATCGATTGGATATGTGAATCGCGAGAATCCCATCGTCGGCCAAGTGTTGGCGATAGATCTCACCGCATTCGGCCGTTAACAAATGGACTGGAATCGCATCGCTGCTAAACGCATCCACCGCCAGCACATCGAACTGTTGCCGGTGGCCGCTTTTCAGTTCCCGATCCATGACGATCCGCGCATCACCGATGTTTACGTTCGTCCGCGCGGGGGTATCTTGTAAGTATGTGAAGAAGCGACCTGATAAAGCTCGCACCGCCGGATTGATCTCGTAGAACTCAAATTCGTCGCCCTCTTGGCCATAGGCGGCGATGGTCCCGGTTCCCAAACCAACCACTCCGACGCGAATGACTTGGGGGGCCAGCTTTCGATCACGCACTGTAGAGATCGCCACTCCGACCCCACTCTGCTTACCATAATAGGTCGTCGGTTGTCGCTTCCAATACTCGTCGTCGTACTGCAACCCATGCAGGATCTGACCGTGGGTCAATTCGTATTTTGCTGGCATCGAATACTCATCGTCCCCCTCCGCAACTTCGTGTTCAACGTTCAATACGCCATAAAAATTGCGCGACCGATAAACAATGTTATCCGTGTCCGACTCGTTGGCTTGCCACAAGTTGTAACCCATGCCCCCCAGCAGCGCGCCGAGCGGGAGCCAGCCCCAGGCGCCCAGCAGCGGTCTAAGCAGCGGTCGCTCCGCCGCACCAAATCTGCTCGCCAACCAAGCGATCAACAAGCCACTGACGCCAACAGCCGCCAGAACAAACGTCTCGATCCAAGAGACGAATCGTCGTTGGTAGGCCAACGTCAGCACGACGCTCGCCAGGGTGATTACCAATCCGTACGCCAACACCTTCTGACGCGACTCGCTGAAACGCCTCAAGCCCCACAACACACCCAGCGCGACAGTAAACGCCAGGAACCAACTTGCAACCAATTGACCGCTCAGCCAGCGTGACATCTCTTCTGGGGCGCGCCACATCCCCCAGGCGATCATCCAGACGACCGGTGGCAACGACAATCCATACCACACCCATAGTGCAACTTTCGATTCGGAAACGATGCTGATCGCAATTAGCCCAAGTAGCACCCAACACGCCAATCCACCAAACATCGCTACTTCGTCGACGGCTGCAAGCGAATGATGGTGCGGTATCCAAACCAACCAGATCGTAGCCACCAGCATCGCTGCTGCCCCACTAAACCACGACCAGTACACCACTGACGGAGGCGTACTCCAGACTCGCTGATACGACATTGCAGCCAGAGTACACAGGCAACACGCCACCAAGCTGATGGGGAACTCCCAATAGCCAGAAAATAGATTGGTCGCCAACAGTGCAACGAATAGTCCCCCCAGCACGCCCCCTGCGGAAATCAGCAAATAGAAGAGCGTCAGATATCGTGGATTGGGTCGCGATTGAACGAGTTCACCATGACATGACATGCAGCATGCAAACAGCGCCACCGAAAAAATTGCCACTTGTTTAATCAGGTCCAAGTCAGCACCAGAGTCCATAGCCCAACAGGCCATGGGGACACACACCATTAATAACACGCCAAACGCCCGGCGGTCGTACCACTGAGGTCGGTCGAAACAAATAATGAACGACAGCAGGTACAAACTTAGGGGAAGAATCCACAGAAACGGAACCGTGGCCACGTCGATGCACAGTTGATTGGTCGTCGCCAGCAGCACCGCCGAGCCACAGGCCGATAGACTTAGCCACAGCAGGATTCGCACGACACTTGGTCTGTCCTCAGGTGACATCGACTCTTTCGATGCGTCCTGCTCCGCGACTGAATCCACCGTCAATTCGCTGGCTGAGGCCAGCAGCACTCGCACCGCACACCACGCCGCAAAACAGGCAAACGCAATGTACAACGTCGTCCAAGAGAGAACTTGTTGGTGCAAAGTCAGCCACGGTTCAAACGCAATCGGATAACTGAGCAACGCGAGTAACGAACCCACATTGGACAATGCATACAAGCGATACGGCGATCGTGCTGGCGATGTTTGACTGAACCATTTTTGCATGAGCGGACCTGTCGAAGCCAGCACGAAGTAGGGACCTCCCACGGTCACCACCAGCAACAGCATGATGCGCCCCAACGGAGACTGCTCGGCCAAGGGCTTCCACGACTCATCGGGTGCTATCGGCAACAACATTACCGACACGCCGACTACGACCAAGTGAGTTATGGCTTGTGATCGGAGCGAGAGTTTCGCGCACAGCAGGTGAGCATAGAGGTATCCGCCCAGTAGTGCCGCTTGAAAGAACAGCATGCAACTGGTCCAGATCGATGGCCCCCCACCGAACCACGGCAAGATGAACCGACCAATTAGCGGTTGAACTTGAAACAGTAGAAAGGCACTGACAAAGATGGTCAGGGCATATCGCAGCATATAACAGTCTTTATTGGCAAGGTCAGAGGCCACCGTTCGGAGTCTTAAACCTTAAACGATGAGATTCCTAATCATAGTCTGTCGCTTGACACTGAACGACACCCAAACTCGAGCAGAGAAATCTTCCTACCCAAATTCTCGTAACCGTTCACGCAGTTCTTTGTAGCCATCACGCTCCACGTGTTGAGCGTGATGGCCACTTTCCGAGAACGGATACGAAAATGGACGCTTATCGGTGAACGCCACCTCTAGACTTTGTAGATAGAGCGAAGTAAGCCTTGATACTCTGCGTTTCTCTGCGTCTCGGCGACCTCTGCGTTAAAAAGAGGCGACCGCAGTCCGTACTGATCAAATGGTTGAGGACGCGAAGAAGATAATGAAATCGCCCCTAATTCCCAAAAGCTGCGAGAACCTCGTAGTCAATTGACTTTCGTGCGCCACGGTGGTGGGCAGGCTGCCAATGTAATCACAGCCATGGCTGGGGCGCGCATCCGCATGTTACTCCAATAGACCGCATGCACGATCGAAAGTGAAAGCACCAAGGCCAAGGGTAACCACCACATCCGCAGCTCTGTGAACCTTTCACGAAGTTGAATTCTCCGGGCCATCCCCAGAATCGCTGCCGCGAATATCGATGCGTACCACACGCCAATGAGCACGCGCGAAATGTTCGAGCCAGTGTTGGGCCATATTGCCCATAGCCAACCCAGCCGATAAAGCGAACTCAATCCAAACATCCACGGTTGCCTGCCAATCGTGCTCCAAGCCGCCGAGTAGGCGAGTCGGTCATCAGCCAGCTCATCCAGGACTCGCTCGTTACCGCTCGGTGCCACTTCCCCAGTCCAAAAGGCTATCGTATCCGGCGAAGCCGTTTGACCAGTATCAAAGCGACTTGCCCACCGTTCATGAAACGGTTCGGCATCCCAATTGCGCGACGGACCGTTGTGCGCAAAGTGTTCATACAGCAAGGGATTGTTGGCCAACAGCAGCGTATAGCCACCGTGGCTGGTTGCCCAGATCGGTTTCCCCAGCACAGCCAAATTCCGTACGATCCAGGGAGCCACACAGCCCGCCACCAGCAGACTGACGATCAAGCAATTATTGATTCTGCGCTTCCAACATGAACTCGAGAACAACAACAGCCCCGCTGCGCACAGTGCCACCCAGGGACCTGCCGTGGGGCGGGCCAAGACCGATAACCCCAATGTGACGCCTAACCCCAGCAATGCAATCCACTGACCGAGCGATCGACGTGCCGACTCGCCGCCACAACGACCAGGGGCCGTCCGATCGCAGCCCCACGTATCAGGGCTCAACTCCAATCCTGCCCGAGCTGTTGAACAACCAAAGGAAGTTCGAGTAGAAATGTCACCTGGAATAACTTCCAACCACAATCGCCAAGCAACGACTACCAATAGCGCGGCCAGTGTCTCGGTCATCACCAACTGACTCGCTCGTAATAGCAGCGGATCTACGGCAACCAACAATGCAGGGAGCCAGGGCCATGGTGCACGCAACTTCGCGGCAGCGGACCATGTCATCCACACTGTCCCGAGACCGAGCAGTAGATGCAACGCTGCGATTCGATTGACCGGCACAGGCGAACTGCCATCACCTAACCAACTCAACAGCCACGGATAGAGCGGTGGTCGAAAGGCGGTGGGGGTAACAGTTGCACCAGCCGTCGATTCAACTCCCAACACACCTGTTTGGGCCCAATTGACGGCGAGTCGCGCGTAGGCATCGGGGTCATCTTGCAAACTGTTCCAGCCGAGCAGCAAAACTCCTCCGCGAATGCACAGTGCGACTGGTAAAAACCACCACGCTTGGTGGAGCAGCGTATTCAAGATTCAGTCACGCACCAATCCGACTCAAAATCACTGGTCGCCACTTGGCCACCATGCATCGCCGCGATCTCACGCTGTAGCTGAGCCATTCGTTCGCTGGAGTGAATCCCTTCGATGGCCAGGAAAAAATCTTTTGATTCGCCCGCTGCTAAGGTCACAACTCGTCTGTGTTTTTCCTCAAAAGAGCGCGGGTTGGGGAAGCCTGTCCCGGGCTCTAATCCAGTCACATAGCCATCCGACTCGGCGACAGTATTCTTCCATTGCGAAAAGTAGGGGAGACCTTCCGGACGATAGTGGACCGCTACGCCACGCTCGCCATCGGGGGCAGCCAGCAGGCTCTTGGCCCAACCACCATTATCGCCGCGACTGGCAGAAAAATAGACTTGCTCCGCGTACCCGGCCGTTGGTCCAAGATAGGTCTGCCAAGTAGACAAATCCTCGGCCGCCCGCGCGTTGCGTGCTACGATCTTTTCAGCCCCCAGATGCAATTGGGAGCCTGCCGACAACTGCGGCCCGCCGATGTTGATGTGATACAGCAACTGCATGCTGGTCGGCGTGGCCCCCGCATTGGTCACGCGATCATGAATGGCAATACGTGGTTCGCCAATCGCGAATGTCATGATGACGTGTAGTCGCAAATTATACTGCAAGAATCGCGACTCGTGCACTTCACCATGCACCTGCAACAAAGAATGCTCCGAGTCGACTTCAATCCGCACATTGCGCGCCGGTAAATTTCCGACTCGGCCATGCAGCGGGAAGGCGAGCTGTCCTTGAGGACCGAAGTCGGGAGCACCGAAGCTGCGCAATCCGCAGCGGACGAGCAGTTCATCGAATCCATCTAGCCAACCGAGTCCACCCGGTTCGTCCAGTGGCACAAAGCTGGGATGGATTGGACCTTCGACGGGTGATTTCCATCCCAGGTCATCACCGTTGATGTTTGCCTTCCACACGCTCATGCCGCGCGTCGGACAGATTGCCGCACGTACTAACCCAGTATCGATCACCAACAGTTCAACATTCTGGCTCGGACCATCGGTCAGCACATACCTACCAATTTGAAACTCGCCTGCCGCCACTTTCACCCCGCTAGTCCCCTTGAGTGGCTTGGCTAAATCGGGAGGGGTGGCCGAGCGTTGTGGCTCAGGAAGATTGACATTCATAGTTTTAGCCTAGTTGGTTAACTAATTCTAATTGCGACATAACCGTAGCTGCGGTCGCCAGACCGCAGGGAGTCTACGTTCTGGCGAACGTAGCTACGACGGGACTCCCTGAGGCTCACGAGATCAACCGACCCAATTCTTGCGGAAAAAACGCTTCCTTACTTGTAACCGCTGGCAGCTCGGAATAAAACAGGCTGTCCAGACTTTCCTCCAATCCTCTTTAGAACTCGAACTTGCAAGACGATGACCAGCAGAAAACTTGACGACGGCTTGATTAAATCCGACAACGTAGCAGCCATCCTATCGCGCGCCATGCAGGCTGGCGACGGACTATTGCGGCTGACACCTACCTGGGTACCACGCAGCTTTCTTCATCCAGGGCGTCGCATCAAACTCAATCCTGCCGACCTGTATGCCTTTGGTGCTGACCGTGGCGGGATCGACGAACGCTGGTTCGGGAGCACCACCGAGGCCGCCAACGAAGGGCGCGTCTGGCACGAAGGGCTGAGTATGTGTTTGTTCGAAGGAGAAAAATTCTTGCTCCGCGACGCAGTCTCCGAAGCTGGCAAGGATCTGGTCGGCGAAAAAATCTTCGGCAAGTACAACCGCTGGCCCGTCTATTCGAAATTTTTCGACAACATGGGGCCGATCCCGCACCACATGCACCAATCGTTCGAGGACGCCAAACTGGTCGGCCAAGAAGGGAAACCCGAGAGCTACTACTTCCCACCGCAGTACAACAACGTCGACAACAATTTCTGTTACACCTTCATGGGACTCGAACCAGGAACGACCAAGGAGCAATTGCGGCGCTGCCTTGAGAACTGGAACAAAGGTGATAATGGAATCCTCGATCTATCCAAAGCCTATCGCCTTGAACGTGGCACCGGTTGGTTGATTCCACCTGGCGTTCTGCACGCTCCAGGTTCGCTGTGTACCTACGAACCGCAATGGGGTTCGGACGTGTTTGGCATGTATCAGTCGATCGTCGAAGGACGTTATGTCCCCTGGTCACTGTTAGTGAAAGACATGCCCGAGGACAAGCATCAGGATCTGGACTTCATCGTCGGACAACTCGATTGGGATAAGAACGTCGACACGCATTTCAAGGATGCCAACTACATCGAACCGCTGGTCGATCCCGCGCGAAGCGGTGAGGGTTATACCGACAAATGGATCGTGTATGGCACCATCGATGGTCAACAGCTTTTCAGTGCCAAGGAGTTGACGGTCGAGCCGGGGGCCAAATGCACACTGAAAGATCCTGGTACGAGCAGTTGGATCACTGTGCAGGGTAAGGGACGCATCGGCAAGTTGGCGTTGCAAACGCCAGCCATGATCGATTTTGGTCAGACTACCGAAGACGAAGTTTTTATCAGCCATGCGGCTGCGACGGCTGGGGTCGAGATCGAGAATACCGGTAGCGAACCACTGGTAGGGCTGCGATACTTTGGACCTGACTGCCACCCCAATCTTCCAACCAACGGCGCTTGGAAAAAATCGTAAGGCGATCGGCAGGTGCAAACGTACCAAAGTAGCCATCACGCTCCGCGTGATGAGCCCCTGCACTCGTCACGCTGAGCGTGATGGCTACTATCGGTCGGGTACAATCTTACCTACCGCTCAGCTTTTCCGACTCATTAACCCAACCACCATCATTCTCATCGGAGCAACATATGAGCCACACTTCTCCCAAATTGCACAATGCCATGTGGCCTGGACTGGTCGGCAAAGGTACCGAGGCGGGGCAAGAGCCGCCAATCGGCTTGGAAGAAATGCTCGATCTCACAGCGGCCGCCGAAGTCAACGGACAGAAGTTCGAAGGGATAGACTACTTTCTGTTTCTTCCGCATACCAACCCCGAAGCCTCCGACGCGGAACTGAAACAGATTGCTGACATGATCGCCAGCAAAGGTTTTAAAGTAGGCTCATTGGTCGCGCCAGTGTGGCCAGGGACCGTTGGCGATTCGGCCATGGGAGACGATGTAGCCAAGGAGAAATTCTTGTCCGCCGTGCGAATGGCCTGCCGTATCGCCAAGATCTTCAACGAACATGGCGTCAGGCAATACGGTTGCATTCGTATCGATTCGGCCGAGTTCGGTGTCGAAAAGTGGCGTGCGGATACCAAAGCCAATACGACCAAGATCGCCAATACATTCCGCGAAGCTGCCCTGATCGCCGCCGATGCCGGTGAACGACTCGCCGCCGAAGGGGAGATCTGCTGGGCCGGTATGCACAGTTGGAAGGATATGCTCGACTTGCTAGAAGAAGTTGGCATGCCAAAAACGCTCGGCTTCCAAGCCGACTTGGCTCACACGTATCTTTATCTGATGGGCTACAACGCTGCCGAACATGCGTTGCTCAAGGAGGGTTATACACAAGACGAATTCTATGCGGCCTACGAACGCATGACCGATAAACTTCGACCCTGGACAATCGATTTTCACGTTGCGCAAAACGATGGCCATGTCCACGGTGCTGGAGCGCACGATAAAACTGGCAAACACTGCCCAGCCGACGATCCCAACGGTAAACTCGATATCGTCAAGTGCTCAGGGTATTGGCTCAAAGACGCCCAGCAGCGCGGTATCCAGCACATCTGTTGGGATGGCTGCATGTTCCCCAACGATATGCTCGAAGAGCCCAAGACTTGGAATACGATCCTCGACACAATGATCAAGGTCCGCCAAGCGCACGGTTGGTAATGCGGGATCTCAATCGCACATATAAGCTGCCTGGCGTGCAAGCGATACTTGAGCCGCAGGTCTCTTCCATGCTCAGTCGCTTACAGGCGTTCGCCGAAATCAAAGTCGATTGATGGTGGTTGAAACGACAACGTGGAACTGTACTAAACTCACCACTCATTTATGAGCAGTCTCTCCGTTGTTTTCGCTCGCCGACAGATAATTACTTTTCCTTAATAAATCGAGTTTCGATCAAGGTTGTAGGTCTCGATTTCTCCAACATTGGCAAGCGATGCTATATTGCCCGTTGTAAGTTGTGGTTGGTTCGATCCTCTCTGAACATTGGAACACGCCATGAATCGAAATCGTCGACTGGTATTGGAGCAAGTGGAAGAACGTCGACTGTTGGCAGTCATCGGTCCGGACGATCCAGCCAATTCGTCGGCCTGGCAAGCGGTAATTGTTGAACTGAATGTCCAAGCAACCAGGCCGGGGATTACTGCACAAAATTTGTTAAGCGCCAGCAGCGGACGCTTGGATTATACGTTTGAAAGTGCTTTGAAAGGTTTCTCGGCGCGACTCCCCAAAGATTCGATTCAAGCATTAAAAAACAATCCGCTGGTGGCCCGTGTCGAACCTGATATCAAAATGCGAGCCTTGGCTCAAGTTGTCCCCACGGGAGTCAAACGAATTGCTGCCGATTCACCCGGCTTGCCAGCTCCCATTGATGGGATCGACCAACGCGTGGATGTGGACATTGCCATCATCGATTCTGGCATCGACGGTACACATCCCGACTTGAATGTGGTCGGCGGCTACAACGCCACTGGTGGTTCCACCGCCAATTGGAGTGATGGAAGCGGGCATGGGACCCATGTGGCTGGGATCGCTGCGGCGAAGGACGATGGTATTGGCGTGGTGGGTGTTGCGCCCGGTGCTCGCTTGTGGGCGGTTAAGGTATTGGGGAACAATGGAACCGGATCTCTCTCCAACATCATCAAGGGCATCGACTGGGTGACTGCCAATGCCAGCGTCATCGACGTAGCCAACATGAGTCTGGGAGGTCAGGGGGTCAGTGCGATTTATCGCCAAGCCATCCAACGCAGTGTTGCCGCGGGGGTGGTTTATTTTGCGGCGGCTGGAAACGAGTATCGTGATATCCTAGGAGGCAACTCAGGGACTGCCTCTCCGGTAGACGGAATAGCCGATTCCATTCCCGCCGCCTATCCAGAAGTAGCCACGATTAGCGCTTTTGCGGATACCGATGGCAGGGCGGGCGGATTGGGGCCCAACGGGGGCGGCTATGCTGATGACACCTTCGCCGACTTCAGCAATTTCAGCAATAGCGGTGCCAATGGCGTTTCATGGTACAACACCAATAACGTGGTCAATAATCCGCAGGGCTTGGGGATCGATTTAGTTTTGCCCGGCGTCAACATTTACTCCACCTACAAAGGAGGAGGCTACGCCACGATGAGTGGCACTAGCATGGCCGCACCTCACGCCGCTGGTCTAGCAGCGCGATACATTGCCGCCAATGGTCGGGCCAACGATGCTGCTGGCGTATACGCGATTCGACAAGCGCTCATTGACAATGCCAAAGCGTGGCGCGATCCCAACTACGGGTTGCAGTTTGGAACTCCTAGCAACTCCGATAGTCCCGATAACTATGAAGAGAGACTTGGTTGGGCGGGACCCAGCGGACCGATCAACCAGCCACCCCAGGCAGTCAGTGACAACTATTCAGTCGACGAAGATGGTGTACTCACTGTAGTTGCTCTCGGTGTACTGGCTAACGATAGCGATCCAGAAAACAGTCCGTTGACTTCCGTCATAGTAGCTGCACCAGCCAGCGGAAGTTTGACATTCTCCGGGGACGGATCATTCACTTACACTCCGTACCCTAATTTCAACGGCACCGATAGATTTACTTACAAGGCCAACGATGGAATCAGCGATTCCAATCTGGCGACGGTAACCCTCACCATCAATGCGGTCAACGATGCCCCCCAAGCCGCAAACCAATCCCTGGCTTTTTTCCAAGACACCACTCAATCCATCCTGCTCGCCGCTAGTGACGTGGATGGCGACAACCTCACCTACGCGATTGTTACTCCCCCCGCGCACGGCACACTCAGTGGGAGTGGTGCCAATTTGAGCTATACCCCGAATGCTAACTATATCGGGACCGATAGTTTCATCTTTAGTGCTAGTGATGGATTTTTTGAAAGCCAGGGAACCGTATCCATCGACGTGCTAGCCGCACCGACAGAGGTCGTGTTGTTCGCGGATAGCTTCGAGAACGGCCCCAGTACCAACAATAACAATTGGAATGGCCGGTGGGTCGAGGATGCGCAAAACGATTTCTTCCGTTCCACACAACGCGCTACCGATGGCGTGCGCTCGGCCGAAGTCGATGGCTTTGCCTCAAATGCTACGCTAACCATGGCCACATCAGTTGATCTCAGCGGTTATTCGGCCGGACAGTTGACATTCGATTGGTTGATCGAGTTCGGCTTTGATACTGGAGAATTTCTGGCGCTCGATATCTCAACCAATGGTGGTGCGACTTGGAGCAATGACGTGCGACGACTCAATGGTCTCGATGGCAACGCAAGTACGGAGGACGTGTGGCATAGTGAAACCGTCGACCTGACAAGCTACCTTTCGTCGAATTTGAGAATTCGCTTCCGCAGCACGGTTAGCGGTTCGGCCGAAGACGCAAACATCGACAACGTCCAGATCATCGGCCGTTCCACGAGTTCGAGCAGTGCCAGTTTGTTGGCCCCACCGGTCGTGGCTGTCAATTCCATCAATGAACCATCAACTCGCCAGCCTGCGGTTGCGGCAAGCATCAGCGAACCACCTATCGCGATGTCACCGAATGTGGTGAGCTCCAGCCCTGCCACACCAGTCATCGCGTCGACAAATCCACCGCAGTTAGCGAACATGTCGTCCAAGGCCGTGGACAATGTGCTGGCGTCCATCGACAGCTTGTTCGATGAGTTGGCTGAATTCAATTGAGTATTGTCGCTTACAGTGTCAGCTCGACACGTTAGCGAGTTGGTTGCCGAACACTGCTGGTGGATGAAGTCGGGCTGAGATCGTATTTGTCATATTCGCGCTTGTTCGCGCGATTCGTGGGCAGTGATTGTTTTTGCCCGCGAATCACGCACATGAGTGCGAATCCATGTGTCCAGTTCACGTCGCATGCAGAGAACACTTGGCCACTCCGTCTGCAAGCGTTTTTAGCGAGTTCGACTGTAGAGTAATCGTCCTCGAATTCTGATAAACTTGCCCTGAACATGTTTTCGATATTGGCTACTGACGCCCGGCGTCAAACAACTAGCTTTACTCTTGCAGACCAACCCATGGGCCCCAAGCATGAATGTTCGCTGTTCTGTCGCCAGTCTATTTCTCTGTATCTTATCCCCGTTCGTCTGCCAAGTTTATTGCCAGGATGCAGACATGCGACTGGGAGACTTCTTTCAAGCCCACTTGGAAGAGAGTTTTCGCATGCGTCCCTGTGAGGCTACGCTATTGGGCGACCATCGTTTCGACCATCTATTGGACGACATCTCCACAACTGCGCGAGCCACTTGGCTCGACCACTCCCGCCAGCAACTTGAGAAGCTGGAACGAGATTTTGCGAATGCCTCCTTCTCGGAAAATGGAAAAATCGACTACCAGATCTTCCATGACGAGCTAGCTCGAAACATTTGGTTGGCCGAGAATACACAACCCTTCGCGGAAGACCCGAGAACCTACGGCACTTACATCAATGACAGTGTCTATTCGCTGTTAACGCAATCCACGCTTGCCAAGGAAAAGAACGTAACCAATGCGATCGCACGCATCAATCAAATCCCCCGCATCGTTGAAAGTGCCCGCAAAACATTGACCGATCCCCCCAAGCCGATTTTGGAAACAGGCATTCTGCAGAATCGAGGGGCGATTGGATTCTATGAAAAAGGAATCTTCGACTTAATCGGTAGCACGCCCCAGCAAGCTGAGTTAAAAGCAGCCTGTGCGGTAGCTGTAACGGCCCTTCGAAAACATCAGTACTTTCTAGAAGATGAGCTGTTGCCAGGGGCTGGGAATCACTGGCGACTGGGACGTGAGAAGTTTTCACGAAAACTGGAATTGGTTTTGGACGTGGGTTGGGACGCACAACGCGTGCTGGCTGAAGCCGAACTGGAATTTGAACGCGTTCAGCGCGATATGTATGTCGTGGCCCGACAACTATGGAGCCGCTACTTCCCAACTCAGCCACTGCCAGTCGACGATCCCGTTGGTCGACGGTCGACGATCGCACAGGTTATCGATGCGGTCGGTCAAGAGCACGGTCGACCGGAAACACTGATCGTCGATGCGCGGGCCACGGTCAGCAGCATTCAAGATTTCATCCGCGAGCGCGACATCCTGCGTTTGCCTGAATTGGATCGTTGTCAAGTGATCGAGATGCCCGAGTTTCGGCGTGGCAATTCGCTGGCGTATCTAGACGCGGCCCTCCCGCTCGATCCCAACGGCTTAAGCTATTATGCCGTCAGCCCTCCGCCTGCTATCTGGGGAGCAGACCAAGTACGTAGTTTTCTGGAAGAATACAATCGCCATATGCTTCAAATACTGACGATTCACGAAGCCTATCCCGGTCATTATGTTCAGCTCGAGTACTCCAATCGCTCCCCTTCAGTTATTCGCAAAGTGCTGCAGTCAGGAGTGTTTGTCGAAGGCTGGGCCGTCTACACCGAACAAATGATGCTCGACCAGGGTTACGGCGACGGAGATTTGGCACTTCGCTTAAATCAGCTGAAGTTTTACTTGCGGGCCGTAGCCAACGCCATCCTGGACAACAAAATGCACTGCACGCAGATGAGTGATGACGAGGCGCTCAAGTTCTTGGTCAACGAGGCCTATCAATCCGAAGGTGAAGCCCGACTGAAAATCGTCCGCGCCAAGCAAAGCTCAGTCCAGCTGAGCACGTATTTCGTGGGACGCATGGCCCATTATCGCTTGAGGCAAGAGATCCAAGGGGAGCTGGGCGACAGTTTTGAACTGGGGCGATTTCACGAGGCCGTTCTTGATCACGGAAGCGTACCGGTGAAGTTCCTTCCGCAGTTGGTACAACGCAGACTCACGCAACCGCGTTAAGCCAGGCTCCGCCTCCCGCGTCCTTGGAATCAACGACTTTCCAAATTTTTCGGTCTCAAAATCTTTCGGTCGACATGCGGTCTCTGGCGGCGAGTCATTGCGCCACCCTGGACGCAGATATGAACAACGAGTACTTGCGAATCCAGAGCGATAGTTTTCCATGAGTCCAGGGTGCCCGTGCAAAATCGGTGGCGTTCAGCGAGAAGAGTCTGCAATTTTCAATTCTCACCATGGTCTTGGCTGTGTTGCAGAATGGCAAGTACTGTGTGACGAGCAGCCAGACGGAACTTAAGGTTCTAGCACTAGGAGTTAGGTCCCTAAATGTCTTTGCTACGGCCTCCAGGAGATCCTTCGGAAGTAGCTAGTCCGCCATTGTCTGATGTGAAGACGACGACAGTATTCTCCGCGACTCCGGCAGCGTCCAATTGCTTGAGCACTTTGCCGACGGCTTGGTCCATCGCCTCGACCATCGCCGCATAGACGGCATGCTTTTGCACTACTCTTACCTGGCGTGGCCGATCTCCAAATACCTGCTCTTCGTCCGCAAATTCTTCCCCTTGGATAGATTTAGCCTT
>JBGSJT010000267.1:0-13796 GCA_041741715.1 Pirellulaceae bacterium
TTTCTTGGCATGCATGCCAGCCATAGCTAGCAGGCTGTGTAGCCGTCGCCAGTCGGCATTCAAACACCGACATATAGAAGACGGAGAAAGCCGAAATTCCTTACACTCAATCTCCCCCTTTTTGTTAAACTTTTTCCGCAACCTGCGTGCTATGTCCCCGGTGCACTCCTCCCCCCTTTTTGTTAAACTTTTTCCGCAACCTGCGTGCTATGTCCCCGGTGCACCGGTGCACTTTTCCGCAACCTGCGTGCTATGTCCCCGGTGCACTCACCCCGGTGCACTCATGTCCCCGGTGCACTATGTCCCCGGTGCACTTTCGGACAGGTGTAGACAAAATCCTACGATCGAATTTTCGCTGGCAACTTGCCCAAAAGCCTGTTTTTTAGCTGTTTGCGAGCGACATGGATGTCGCGAATGCTAGGTATTCAACCCGTAACGGAACCGAGTAGCCCTGCGATGTGTGACATTGGAGGCCCTTCCTGCCGAAGTGGCGCGAATCTCGAATTGATATCGGTCTCAGCTGGAAGTTGCACCAAATCCAGTGTGTCCGGGAATAGCAATTCAAATCGAGTCACGGTGACAGGGGCCTCTGAAGTCGTGTTCGTTCAAGACCTAGTCAGCCGATCACCTCGTGAACGACCCGTCCGTGAACGTCGGTTAACCGGAAATCTCGACCGGTGTGATGAAAGGTCAATCGCTTGTGGTCCAAGCCCAATTGATGCAACAACGTCGCATGCAAATCGTGCATGTGGACTCGACCACTGATCCCCTGAAAACCAAACTCGTCTGTTTCACCATAGGTCATGCCAGGCTTAAAGCCGCCGCCTGCCACCCACACCGTGAAGCCGCCTGGATTGTGATCGCGGCCGGTTCCCTTGCCTTCCGAGTAGGGTGTACGACCGAACTCTCCGCCCCACCAGACGATCGTGTCCTCGAGCAATCCGCGTTGTTTCAAATCCTGTAACAAAGCCGCAATGGGGCGATCGACCGCGCGGGCATGTTCGGCGTGTTTGGGCAAATCCGAATGCTGATCCCAATTCCCTTCGTCGCCACCATAATTGACCTCGATAAATCGCACCCCCGCTTCGCACATGCGGCGCGCCATTAAGCACTTTTGCCCATAGCTCTTGGTTTTCGGATTGTCGATACCGTACATCTTAAGCGTCGGTTCGGACTCGTTGGACAAGTCCAACACTTCGGGCGCAATCTGCTGCATTCTCCAAGCCAGTTCGTGCGATTCCAATGCGGCTTCCAATTCCGCAGAATGGCTTTCGCGTTGCTCAACTTGTAGCAGATTCAATCGTCGAGAAAGTTCCATTTGTCGCTCAATTTCTGCCATCGGCAAATCGTCGCGAGTCAAATGGTCGATCGTAAAGCGATCTTGATTGCCCGAAACCAAACGAGTTCCCTGGAACTTGGGGGGTAGAAAAGCCGCACCGTACTTGCGAGCACCAGCAATATTGGAGGGGGCTATAGAAACAAAACCAGGTAGGTTCTCATTTTCATTCCCGAGCCCGTAATAGACCCACGAACCTATGGATGGACGCACCATATTGGTTGAACCGCAATGCAGGAACAACGTGGCTGGTCCGTGAGCGACTCCCTCCGTTCGCATGGCCTGCAACAAGCACAAATCGTCAATATGTTCAGCCATGCCTGGAAACAACTCGGAAACCCAGCGTCCCGATTCACCGTGTCGCTTGAACTTCCAAGGCGACTGCATAATCTGTTGTTCAGTTGCTCCGCCTGTCTTAGCGCGCTGACGGGCATCGTCGAACGTTAGAATCTGACCGTGTCGCTGGGAAAGTAGCGGTTTGTAATCAAACGAATCAACTTGACTGACGCCACCAAACATGAACAAGAAAATAATGCGTTTGGCTTTGGGAGCATGATGCGTCCCGCTCACACCTCGCGCTGTCAGATCCACACTCCCTGGCGCAGCCGCCAGCCGACGACCGCTACTCAATAGGGCGGTCGACGCAACCGAACCAAAACCGCAAGCGGATTGTCGCAACAATTGACGTCGGCTGAGCGAGTGTTCGAACATGGAATTTGCCTAGCGAAGGTAACGAAAATCGATGGAAGCAAGTAGCGTGTGAACTAGACGTTCGAGATATTCGGGATTTCGAGCTGCTTGATCGAACTCAAAGAACTCCAAACAGATCTGAAGTTCTGCATCCGTTGGATTGCGTTGCAAACATCGCTGATAAGCGATATGCACCCAAGTTGCCGGATTCTCGTCGTCGCACTCAGACAATAATTTCGCAGTCAACGCCGCAGCGCGAGCATGAACCCAAGTGCTATTCATCAGTGCCAATGGCTGCGTCGCAACAGTCGTACGAGCACGTTGTCCCGTCGAGTAGCCAGCCGTTGCAAAATCAAACGCATCCAACAAATCCGGCAGCGAATTGCGAAACACCGGTTGGTACAGGCTGCGCCGAGCCGAAGTGTGTTGGT
This sequence comes from Pirellulaceae bacterium, assembly GCA_041741715.1. Lineage (GTDB taxonomy): Bacteria > Planctomycetota > Planctomycetia > Pirellulales > Pirellulaceae > Aureliella. The sequence goes on from JBGSJT010000267.1 coordinate 2,458, forward strand.
AGTTGTAGTCGGACTTGGTTCCCGCTCTCATCGTGGAACCACCTTGCGACAAGTCAACTTCGCCGCTTGCTAGGAGCATCGCGTCGCGCAATTCTTCGGCGGTCAATCGTCGTTGCTGACCACGCCAGAAGAAACGATTTTCTGGATCGACACGGACAGCAACTTCGTCAGGTTCTGATACTCGGCGACGATATGCATCCGACAACACAATGGCACGCACCAGCTGTTTGGTAGACCAACCACTGCGAATCAGTTCAATAGCGAGCCAGTCCAGCAATTCGGGATGGGAAGGCGCAGATCCGCTCGTTCCAAAGTTGTTGGGAGTATCTACGATGCCTTGCCCCATCAACCATGACCAGACTCGATTGGCGTAAACGCGTGCGGTCAGTGGATTGTCATCAGCCGACAACCAATCCGCGAACTCGAGTCGACCACTGGTTTGTTCAGGAACTTGGATCGCGTGGCTCAAACGAACGGCGGTTAAGAAACCACGCGGCACAACCTCGCCCAAATTATGAACGTCTCCGCGCACATGCACGGCCACATTCTGCGGTGGCAACTCCTCAGCCACGGTTAACACCTTAGGACGCAAATCGACTTGCTGCTGCAGCACTTGCTGTTGTGTCTCCAGCAGTTTCATTTCGGTAGCCAGAACTTCCGCATTAACAGGTGGTTCATCCTCTTTCGATTTGCCATCGCTGCCATCGGCACCGACAGCCTCCTGTTTTTTCTTCTTGGCTGCCATTGCCGCCACAATTTTTTTCTTAGCTGCCAATTCACCTGCGAGCTGTTTCAGTTGGCTCTCCAACTCAGAGAACTTCTGTTCTTCTTCGGGTGCCAAGGGGAGTGGCTGTTCAACCCAATTGGAAACGTTGGCATGTCGCAGAGCTACGGCCGATTTCAGAATACCCGCTAGTGCATAGTAGTCCTTGGTCGGAATCGGATCGAATTTGTGATCATGGCAGCGTGCGCAGCCAAGCGTCTGCCCCAAGAAGGCTTGCCCAATCACATCCAATTGCTCGTCGATGAAATCCATCTCGAGTTGCTGCTTGTCCTGCTTCTCGAAATTCGTATCACCCATTGCCAGGAATGTAGTTGCTGCCAATTGCTGCCAGCGTTGCTCTATATTCTCGGAGGACATTAAGTCGCCGGCGATCTGCTCGCGAATCATTTGGTCGAAGGGTCGATCTTCGGCGAACGCGCCGACCAGGTAATCGCGATAGCGCCATGCCTCTTTGAAAACCAGGCCGCGCAGTGTCACAGATTCTGCATAGCGAGCAACATCCATCCAGCGGCGTGCGAAGGCCTCGCCGTAGGAAGGTGAGGCGAGCAGTCGATCTACCAAGTGAATATAAGCCGCCTCAAAATCCTCGGCTACATCCATTTCTTGCATCGTTTGAGGACTAGGGGGCAAGCCTGTCAGATCGAAAACCAGCCGACGCACTTGATCGTGACGATTGGCTTGTGACGCGGGGGCTATGCCCAGCGACTGCAATTTGTCGTTTATAAATGCGTCGATAGATGAAGTTGAATCTCCTTGTTCGGCCGACCCCGTGAGAGACTGCAATGGTTGATAGGCCCAGTGTGAATCTGCTGTGTCTTTGGCTGCTTGGTCATCAATGGGCCTTGCATCTGAACTGACACGCGGATCATAGGCTCCATCGGCGATCCACCTTTCAAAGGCAGCGATCACTTCGTCAGGCAGTCGCTTGTCAGGCGGCATCTGCAAATCGCGATCGGTATAACGAATCGCCTTGAGAAGTCGACTATCGTCGGTTCGACTTGGCACGACAGCCTGCCCCGAATCGCCGCCTTTCTCCCATCCAATTTTGGAATCGAGCACCAGGCCACCGCTGGCTTCGGTGTCGCTGGCATGGCACTCCAGACAATACTCGACCAGTGCCGGGCGAATATGTTTCTCGAAGTGGGTGAGCTTGGTGCCTGCAATCTCTGTTTTGCTTTGCGCCGAGACACAAGGTGAAAACAAGACGAGCGCCAATAGCAGAACCGAAGTTACTGAACTGAAAGAGTGACTTATTGGTTGAGTCATAAAGTTGATCTTTTGCTTCGTAGCGAACGTCGTCAAGACTTTCGGTTTTCACCGAAACAGCCCGCATAGACCGTGGCGCTTTAGATGCCGCGCACCAAGCCAGCCGAAACTCTTGATGAGTTTGGCTACCAGTGCTCTGTCCAGATTAAAAATTAGGGTTGGAGGTAGTGGATCTTGCTAAAGTCCCTTTGCTGCAGGACCTTTAGCAAGGTCCACTACCTCCAACCCTAAAATCTAATCTGGACAAAGCACTAGTGATACGCGGCCGTCAACGACAACGCGAATCACTTATTCGTCGTTATTTCGAAATCACGCGTCGAATCTTCTTTAGGAAGGTCGATCTTCTCCGAGTAAGGTTTCCTGAGCAATTCCTTTCCGTCGCTAGCTTCACCAGCCGCAACACCGTCAAACCCGATGATCGTTACGTTGTACTTGCCACCAATCACTCCACTGTCACCGGGCACGGAGTACTTACCGTCTTTGATCGGAACAAACGATGCAGGACCTTTGTTTCCCGACTTTCCGTCTGGCTCAAAACTAATTTCGCCAACCGGCACCGGCTTGCCATCGATCGTGACGTTTCCGCTCAAGTCATAGCGCCCATCGTCTTTTTCAGCGCAGCCTACAAACAAAAGCAAGCCACACATTAGTACAAATCGGTTTCGATTCATTGTTCTCGTTTTCCACTAAGTTAGTTCGAACACAGGCTCAGATACCGCCATTACTCAATGAAACTCAGGCGCTAGCCATGGGCACTGAAGGAACGCCCAACGCAGGGACCACAGTTAGCGTCTGAGGTTCACCAAATCAGCCGACATGCTCTCACGCGACTGATTTCGAAGATCTTTTCTCTGGTGCAGCAACAATGCTAGTTTGTGAAAGTACCAAGCACTTGACCATCGCTGCGGTTGCTCAAGTTGCGATAGGTATCGACATCAATACTCTCGCTAATGAATTGTACCGAACCGTCGGCGAGGCCAAACTGACAACCACCCGTATGCCTACTGCCAAAAGTCCGACTTACTATGTCGAAACAGTCCTTGATACCAACACCGCATTCCCTCCACGAATTGATTGGCAGCACAGCGCCAGCGAATGTCAGTGGCACAGCAAAAGCGTTGTCCGCCTTGAGCGATGAAGCCCAACCAGCGTGAAAACCGTCCCCTCTCATTCTTGGCACAGGCATATAGCGACTCTCACCGATCAAGAATGTGTTCGTTGTACCATCGGTAATGGCGCCGTGCGTGACTTTCGAATTCGCGTAGATCATCCCTGACTGAAAGAAGACCCGTTGCGCACTTCGCGTCGAGCACGGCGGTGCACCTAGGCCGGTCGATGGACCGCCGCCCTGCACTCCCAAATAGTTGCTGTTGTTAATCGTCGACTGCGAATCGGGATCGGAAGGGCACTGATACGTCTTGTTGTTCAGCGAGAACAACGCCGCGTTGGGAGCCTGCCCTGCGATATTGGAAGAACCTGTAAAGGTTCGCGAAAAGTCAAACTGGTTGTAAAGGTTTGTTTGCTCGATATACGGCAAGATCAAGACGCTCCATGGGGCCTGCGTCCTATTTAATCCTGTCGTACAAAAGTTCGCTGGCGTGGGCGATGCACCTGCGGGATAGCTCACAATTCCACCGGGCGGAAACGTGCGGAAAGTGCTCTCGTAATTGTGACATGCCAAGGCGAGCTGCTTAACATTATTCGAACACTGCATGCGTCGAGCTGCCTCGCGCGCCGCTTGTACGGCTGGCAATAGCAAGCCAACCAAGATTCCAATAATGGCGATTACAACCAGCAATTCAACCAATGTGAACGCTCTCTGCGACCTTCTCTGATTCATAACAAGACCTCTTCTGAATTAGACCTAAAACTAGAAAATTAACTCTACTTTTTATCGCTTAAAACCAACCTTAAGGTAGGAGGTGGAAGTGACGGATGCCTCCTACCTGCGAAACCATGCACTAGATCCGATAAACCTACACCGGCCGTTTCTCGCGCGACGACTATGGTAGCCAATTGATTGCTATCTGCATTGAGGAATTCCGCCAATGCACTGTCGGAAACAACAACTGTCGCCGACTGCTGACCTTGCGGAATGGTAAATGAACCCAGCAAATTCAACTTTGTTTCGTCGAGCGGTTGTCCCATCGCACCGCCAGCCGGAGCATTTTCCCAACGCAATTCGGACTCGCTCCATGTGTCTGCGTCGCTATCATGAACACCGTAAACTTTAAATGTTGCGTCGGGTAGCTGGGACGAGAACCCCAAGCCAGTGGGGGCAAAACAGAGGCTTAATTCTGCGGCCACTACATGTTTTGATGAAATTTCCGCGAGGTCAAAACCCACACAGGCTCTTCGCTCCCATTCGCTCTGCTTTGGATAGGGGCGTTTTACCAGCACCAACCCTGTTTCACGATCGTCTAACGGAATCTCCTGAGGCATTACAAACATTTCGCGTCCACGTCCGCGAGCAGTACTGATTTGGATCCAGTCCGCAGACACCCTTGGCCGGGATGCGTGGTCTCCCGACGAAATCGGAGTCTCCAAGTCTCCATAGGGTCCGTACACTTCATCACCAAATTGAAGTGATGCTCCTTCATACATGACTTCGGTTTGCCCCGATCGACGATGCAAGGTGTCGACTCTTCCCTGAAAGACTTGAACGACTGCTGACCTGTCGCTGCCCACCGAGACGCCAAACTCAGTACCAAAATCGGTAACCACCGAAAAAGGTGTTTCTACCACGAAGCCTTGGGCACTGGGTGGTACATGAGCCACCAACTTCCCTGTTCGAACAATGCACTTCATCGGGGACACAAGCTCTAAGTCGGCTGGCGACTCAAGTCGCAATTCAGCCCCGCTAGTGAAGATAATGACAGCTAGCCCTTGCTCCAATCGAAGTCGCCCTTGCGTCAACTGAGCCCCCACTTCGGTCGGCAGCGTGCCTGAACTCCACATGCAGCCCTTCGTTTCGACCAGGGTAGCTATTGTCTCGGGTGTTTGTCCTAAAAGGCTCCAGAGAGAAAACGCAACGCCCAGCGACACTGCCAGCGCCAGCAAACCTGCAGGCCACGTCGCCATGCGATTTAGCCATGTTAGTGACCCTGCCTCGGGAACCAAAAGCGCATGGGCTGGGGACGAAAAATGCGGAACGGGTGCACCATGAGCGATCCGCAGCGACGCCGACAGCGAAACATATTCCGCATAGATTTTACGTGCGGAGTCATTCGTTAATACCAGTCGCTCTAGCTTGGCAACTTGCTCTGAAGTTAGAGTCCCCTCAATAGCAGCTTCGGCTAGCTCAAATAGCTCCTCTCTTACAAAATTTTGCATCGGCTATTTGGCTCCCAGCTCGAGCGTTTGATCCACACAGTCGTAGAGTGCATGGCGAATTCTACTTAGCATGCGATAAACGGCTTCGGTTGTGCGGCCCACTCTTTCCGCGATTACTTCCACTTGTCCATTTTCGCCATAACGCAATTGAATCAATTCCCGATGGTGCTTGGGTAGTTTTTCCACACACTGCCCAAGCGCTTGCGAACGCAGCTCAATTTGCTCGGAGGCTGAGTCGAATTGCGAACTCACGGCCGACAGGAAATCATCACTAAACACCAGCCGCTCGCGAGAGCGACTTTTTCGCCAAGCCAGCACCTCGTGGTACGCCACGGCACAGGCCCAACCGACAAAGTTGGTCCCCTCCTCAAAACGATCGAATTCACGCCATAAAAACAAGTTGGTTTGCTGAAAAAGATCGTCCGCATCGTGCGAGTTCGGTACCAGGCTAAGCAAATAGCGGTGAATCTTGTATTGATGCAAACCGATCAACTGCACGAACAACTCGATCCGCTCCGGCGATGCAATCCCCGCCGAGTTAGCTCGTCTAGTTTCTTCAGTCTCCTCGGACTCTTTAGCCGGTTTCGCCGCCATTAAAAAAATCTCCAGTGGTTATAACAGCCGCAAACCCTGTTTTTGGACAGCCAATTTGGCGAATATTTCATAAAGTAACATGTTTGCGACGACAAAAAGGGTAGTTTCCACCAAAAAAGCTCTGTTCAGCCGACTTAAGTGTCCGCCTGACCACCACTGCAGTTCGCGCACAGTTGAACCTGATCCTTTCAATATTCAAGGATTCGAAAAGGGGCCAGGAGCCTTTTAGGTAAACTGGGCAGTTTTTAAGTTACCCAATCTTATTAAACGGCTCATGACCCCTTTTGCTTCCCCGGCTTACGCCGTCGCTCCCTGCCCCCTTTTTCTCCCCTATTGTCGAACCAGATGCCCAATGGCTGATTCCATTTCTCATCGTTGGATTTTCCGTTCATTAGCGATTTGGTTCGTGCTAATTGTTGCCGAGATCGTTCACGGCGTTCTGCGAGCGATATTCCTGGTCCCGTTGGTTGGTGAGTTTCGATCCAACCAAATCGGAGTTTTCGGCGGCTCGGCAATCATTCTCTTGATTGCCTACTTTGCCGTTGATTGGATCGGAGCCAGAAACTCAACGGAGTTGCTGATGGTTGGCTCGATCTGGCTCGTTTTGACCGTAGCGTTCGAGATCTTGTTTGGACGGTTCGTGATGAGCCTGACTTGGGACCGAATTTTCTCAGACTACAACATGGCCCAAGGTGGCTTGATGCCAATTGGCTTGATCGTGCTGATTCTTAGTCCGATGATTGCAGCAAGACTACGGCGACGAACTTAGTAAAACTATTTCCTACCTTTGGAGCCCCATTTCTTGCGGATTTGGTAGTTCTGTTATGTCGTGATATCCGATCGTTTCGATTTGATCGCTATGATCATGAAACAGACGGCGCAGTTCATTTAGGCTCGCAATTCGTGCTTGATTATCGTCTGCACGGTGTGCGGCAAAAGCGGAAACCGGGTGATCGTCTACCATCAATTCCGCCCGTAAATAATACGCATCGCCAATATGTAGCAACCATTGGTCGTCGCCGTTTTGAACAGCAACACCGCAATGCCCCAAAGTGTGCCCAAACAGCGGAATCAGTAGAACTTCAAAAGCAAAGCCAATTTCGACTGGCCTAGCCTCCAATCCAAACCATTCTCGCTTGGATTTCGTGTATGCGTTCCATTTCGAGCTGTGAGCAAATTGTCGAGGTACATAACGCAAGTGCCCAGACAGCGCATGGGACAACTCTTCTTGGGCAACATGGATATCAGCGTTCAGGAAGTCTGCAAGTCCGCCTGTATGATCAGGATCGCAGTGCGTAAGAACAATATGTTTAACTTGTTCGACGGCAAAACCAAGGCTCTCTATTCGTCGAACCGCCGTATCACGTTCATTGAATTGATAACCTGCCATGTCGATCAACTCTTGCCCAAGTCGCTCGACTGGATTTTGAACATCCAGAAGGCCGATGCCGGTATCAATCAAAGCCAATCCGCTTTGGTCCTCAAGCAAGAGGCAATGGCATACGACGGCGGGATAACCTTCGACAACAAGCGTTCCGCAGTTGATGTGATGGATCTTGGTCATTTGTCGTTGTTACTCCGTTCAATTGAGCGTTTGGCTTGACCTGATCGATTTTGGCGGCACTTCTCGCTGCAATACTTCACTTCATCCCAAATCTTGTACCACTTCTTCCGCCAACTAAACGGTCGGTTGCATACGATGCAGATCTTTTCAGGGAGATTGGTCTTCTTGTGAGCCATGGAACTACTTCAACAGCGTAAGCAGCATGATCACCGGTGTTGTGGCCTTGATGCTATGTGGGGTCTTGGCAGCCATTTGAATCCAAGTTCCCGGCTTACCTACAACTTGCTCATCGCCGACAGTCAGTTCCGCTTCGCCATTGTTGATTTGAATTGTCGCTGGCAGCGGAGCAACATGTTCTGCGAGACCAGCACCGGCAGCGAAAGCGACCAATACAACTTTTGTATTGTCGTCGTCGGTCAGGACAATGCTTAGTTTGCCGGATTCAGGCGGCTGAAGTTCTTCGGTGAGTTGTCGGATTTGGAAATTGTGGGTCGTCATGTTATTTGCGGCTCTGAAATGAATCTTAAAAACTGATCACCAAAAGTCGTTGTCCGACTATCGTAGACGCCACTTCCGCTCATCATCGTGTGAAATCCTTCGGTGCCCAGAAGCCCTCTAACGTAGAGATCTTTCCCAATCTGGTCGTAGAGTTCCCGTTCTTTGGCAAGCTCGGAGTAGGCTGCGGTCAACAATTGCGAAAGACTTCCGGCGATTGGGATTCGGAAAGGGGTCAGGAGCCTTTTAGGTAAAACGAGTAGTTTTGAAGTTACCCAATCTTACTAAACGGGCTCCTGCCCCCTTTTTCTCCTCTGCCCCCTTTTTCTCCTCATGTCTGTATCATTCATCAAAAATCTCCTTTCGTTGCGCAGCCACTATCGCGCCACCAGACAATCGAGAGAGTGGAGGGAGCAGTTTCATATGAAGCAGCACCCAAGATGCCCTGCGGCGCCGTTCATCGCAGGGCATCATGACGCTCAGCAATCATTCCTGTTCCTTTTGAGGTTTTTTCTGGACGTTTCCAGATTTGTCGTCCATTCCCTTCATTCCCTTCATCATCGGGCACTGTGCCATGGACTCCTTGCCCATCTGCATGTGCTGCATCATGTGTTCCATCATTTCCTCCTGCATCTTTGCCATTCGCGCATGCATGGCAGTCTGCTGCTCCACCATGCGGGTCATGACCGCAGCCATCAGGCTCATCTTCTTGTCCTCTGGCGCGCTATTCATCTTGGCGACCGCCTCGGTGAGTTCGGCGTCCTGTGCCTTCATGTCCGCCATCATTTTCTGCTTTTGCTCCTTCATCATCTTGCAGCTTTCCATCATGCTGCCTTCCATCATCTTCTTCCCTTTCGCAGACTCCTGTGCTCGCAACGGAACGGGAGACCAGATGACCAGAGCCAAGGCCAGTGCGAGGCTGGAATAGATGGCGGGGTTCAAATTCGTTTGGGTTTTCATGTTCTTCTGCTTTCTAATTGGATTTCGTAGTTTATCTGTAGTTCGCTCATTTTTTCGCTGTTGGCATTGAGCTAACAGCGCGTTTGAAAACTCGGTTGCATCGCGTCTGCACAGTCACCAGCATCCCCCTTGCGCTGCGCGTTGTTATCCACAACAGCTTCCGGGCTTCTTTTCCGGTTGGGCACCGGCAGGAGTGGACAGAAACTTTTGCCGACAATGTTCACCGCAAAAGTAAAACGTCTGGCCATCTCTTTCGGCGTGGATCGCGGTGGCTTCGTCCACGGTCATTCCGCAGATGGGATCTTCGGTCGTGGTTTTCGTTTCGCTCATGGTCATGTTCATGTTCCTTTAATGGTGTTGTTGTGACGGTCTCTTTAATCAGTCTTTCACGTTGTTTCGAGTTAAGCGAAACGTCTTGTTCCCGTTCCTCAACGGATTAGTCATTTGGTGCTTTCCGATGTGGGCTCAACTTGGATTTCATCTTTGCGAATCTCCCGCTCCGCTTCCTCCCAGTCCTGAACTCCTCCGCGTCGCGCGTCGTAAAGTTCATAAGCACGCTTGGAGATCTGCATGGTCCGAGCCACTGTGCGGCTTGTTCGCCACCTCGTTTTGCGCCGACTTGGTTTCGGGCGTGATCATAGTTGTGTGTTCGTGCCGGCCGATGCCAGTATTTTGCGTCGAACCATTTGAATGCTCCTACGTGATTCCTCACAAGAGCTAGGGGCAATAGCCCAAACGCCACGACGTTCGTAGTTCTCGGTGAGTCTATACTCACACTATCGCGTAGCGAGCTGTTCACGGCAATTGAGTGATTAACCAAAGCAACATGGCGGATTTAGCCATGCTTCATTCCCGGCAAAGTTAAGTACGCTGGCAGTAGAAAGCGAGATTGAAAGCAACTGTGGTCACCTTTTCAATCTTTGCCGATCCACAATCACAAAAGCCAATCGGATACGGAAAAGACGAAAGCTGAGTTGTCCAAATTTAGTCCAGAAGATATCTCCTCAGCGGAAAAATAGCTGATCACAGAGTCGATCTTAAGCTAAACCGACAACATTCCAATGCAGCTGTGGAAGCTCGTGTCGACTCAAGATGACCATCAGACCACCCCCGAATCAAGGACAGCCGACGGTGCGTTCAAGTTGAGCCAACCGTGAGGCCAACGTTGACTCGAGCTTGACGACTTGTAATTCGTACATCAACAACTCAGTATAATTGTCAGTAAGCTGCACGAACGTCGTTTTGCCGACCGTATATTCAGACAGCGCAATCTCAAGAGCTTGGTCAGCTCGCGGAATGATCCGTTCGCGATAGAGTATGCGTTGCTGATCGAGCGCGTCGATTTCACTGAGTAACCGTCGCAATCGACCTTCAATCGTCAACTGCTCTGACTGACGAAGCCGTGCTGTGGATGCTCGATTCGCGGCGGCTTCGTTGATGCCTCCCTGAATCTTGTTGCGGTAAATCGGTAGCGTCATGCCTACCGAAAAGCTGATGTTATCGATGCCATCAGCCACAGGGCTAAGCGCTTGATTGCGTGTCATGAACCCGTACTGTGCTCCGAGCTGAAAGTCCGAGTAACGCTGTAAGTTCGCGAGTCTTTGCTTCTGTAGGTCACGCTGAATCTGGAAGCCAATTCCTTTTAGCTCGGGATTGCATTGTTCGGCCAAGCTGACCAGCGCATCGAGTTGTGTTGGTAGGTTGTCGAGATTCAAGTTGACTTCGGTTTGAATTGAAAATGTTTGCGGCTGTTGCAAGTACGCTGCCAATTCTGCTTCGGCAGCGGCGCGCGCGCTGGCTAACTCGAGCAACTGTTGCTCCAGTCGTTCACGCTGGATCTCAGCGTTCAGCACGTCTTGCTGGGAACCACCTGACTTGTAACGCGCTTCGGCAACTTGAATCAGAACGTCGACCAGTTTTTGATTGTCGATCAGAATCGCGGTGCCTCGCTGTGCAAACCAGACTTCGTAATATGCCAACCGAACAGCCTCAGCAATTTCGCGTTGGATCGATTCGACTTCGGCTTGTGCAATATGGACTTCTTGGCAAGCGATCGCAGCCCGAGCCTTCAACTTTTCGGGCCAAGGTATATTCTGCGAAAGCCCAATTGTGTTTTGCATACGGCCGCCAGCAGTTTGCAGAGCATTGTTGGGGATCGGGAAAAACATGTTGCCTAGCATTGGGTCCTCAAGCGACTTCGCTTGCGGAACGCGATTCTGTGCGGCCTGTACGCGGTAGCGAGCCGCAACGATCTTGAGATGGCCCGCCAGTGCCGTCTGCACGCACGATTCCACGGATAGTACGGAGGGCATACCGCCCAGCGAATCCGTCACTAACACAGGA
>JBGSJT010000268.1:0-13176 GCA_041741715.1 Pirellulaceae bacterium
AGGGCATCATCGGTGAGACCTACAAGGACTCCACTGCGGCCTGGCCGTTTGACCGCTGGCCGACAGGTATGGGCTTCGAGTATTTCTACGGCTTCATCGGTGGAGAAACGCACCAGTATTATCCGGTGCTCTTCGAGAACACCCGGGCAGTTGAACCGAAGACATCGCCGGAGGAAGGTTATCACTTGATGACCGACATGACCGACCGGGCGATCAACTACATCCAATACTCCAAGTCCGTCGCACCGCAGAAACCGTTCTTCCTGTATTTTGCCCCTGGTGCGGCCCATGCCCCGCATCACGCGCCGAAGGAATGGAGCCATAAGTTTAAGGGGCAGTTCGATGAGGGGTGGGAAAAAGTCCGGGAGGAGACCTATGCCCGTCAACTCAAGACGGGCACCGAAGTAGCTTACGACTAAGGCGGGACCATATAGCCGTGGAATCGTCAACTCGCCAGCACCTGCGATTCACGATCCAACTTACAAGGATGTTCGATCGGTTGCACCTCGCAGAAATCGGAAGGGTGCTAGGAAATTGTCGCGCATGGCGACACGCGAATCGGTGAATTGGCTCAAGATGACGGTCGCATCCTGACTGCGCAGATTTTCTTGGTGGGCGGCTTGAATGCCTTGAATCAGTTCACGTAGCGCGGTCTCCCTATTGTCCTTCTCAGTTAATCCCTGGACGAATTGATTCATCCCTTCAACTCCTAATGTTCGTCCGTCGCGGTGGCGGCACTCTGTCAGCGAATTGCTGTAGTAAAGCAACATGTCTCCCACGTCGGGCTTGAGTTTAAACCTCTGGTACTCGTTCGGACCTACCGTTCCTGAATAATCCATGGCAGGTGGGAGTTCGCTCAAGTTGGACTTGAGAGCCGACCAGGCACCGCTGGCAGCTTTGAATAAGAGTGGCGGAGGGTGGCCGGCATTACAGATGGTCAAGGATCGGGTCGGGGCGAAAAATGTGCTGAGGAGCGTCGAAGTGAAGCCGCCTTGCTGGGAAGTGCTGTTCATCTCGGCACTCATTTGATCAACGGCTGACGATTGTGCAATGACATTGATGTTGTGCTTCATCACGTCGCGCATGCGTCGCGCTACATCGGCAAAGAGATTGTTGGTGCCGCCGACATCAGCCATGAGCATCCGAGTAATGCGCCCGGATGCGCAAGAGGAGATGTAATGCACATCACCCCCTTCCAACTCGGCATCCTGTCGAGTCTGGCTCCATATCCAGATATCAAGTCCTGGCCGACGAAAGAAGTTTGACGCTGGTCCGCGACCCCCTCGGACCTCCATGCACTGCAGAAGGTTTTGTTCATCATGTTCAGCAGAGTGCATCGCGTATGCTTTCCTGGAAAAGTCTAATGATATTCGGACGATAGAGTGGAGTGCCGGTCTCTAGCTCATGTGTGCTCAAGAACTCGCTGTCCGACCGAATAGATAGTGAGCGACGAACCATTCCTGGCCGCCGCGGTAGCGGAATAGCTCGGCGCAGGCCATAAAGAAGATCCGCCAGCGCTGTAGCTCTCGGCGGGCATGGACGGGTGACGAGTCTCTGCCTAGGCATCCCAGCAGCGCTGCTCGATGGCCATCGGCATTCCTAAGCCAGGCCTCGCAGGTCCGCCAATAGTGCAGACCATCGACGACCCATTGCTTCTCAATGCTTAGGGACTCATCAAAGTGCTTGAAGAGGTCCAGCGAGGGCATCGTTCCTCCGGTAAAGAAATTGCGTCCCATCCAATCGGACGTACCCGCGCTATCAAATAGGTAGGGTGTATCGCGATGACAGAATATGTGCACGAAGGCCTTGCCCTGTGGGGTTAGCCAGTCAGCCACGCGGGAAAATAGCACAGCGTAATTCCGCATGTGCTCAAACATTTCAACCGAAACAACTCGATCGAATCTCTCGTCAGAAGCGAATTGTCGCATGTCGTCGGTGATGACGCGAATATTGCGAATCCCCTGTTGCTCCGCTCTTCGTTCGATAAATTTACGCTGTCTATTGGAATTGGAAAGTGCGGTAATTGTGCAGTTGGGAAACTTTTCGGCGATCCATAGGCTCAACGATCCCCATCCACACCCAAGCTCAAGCACGCTCATCCCGTCCCTGATCTCGGCCCGTTCACATGTCAGTCGCAGCATATGTTCCTCAGCTTCGGTCAGCGTGGTTGATTCGTCCGGGAACCAGCAAGAACTATATTTGAGCCGCGGCCCCAACGCTGATTCGAAGAAATCGGCAGGGACTTCATAATGCTGTGCATTGGCGGATTGTGTCTCGACCGCCAGCGGCGATTCACGAAGGCTGCGCGAGAAAGCGGCTACGTCGGTCGATTCCGAGCGTTTCAGTCGTTGAGCCAGGAGTCGACGAATTCCTATCCTGATTAACCAGTCCGGTACAAAACCTGCTTCCGCGAAGTCGATTGCTTTGCTCATCGTTCCACTGCTTCCTAAATCGGCGGTCACATTACGCGTCGCGAGGGTTTCCGGTCGGCTAACATACTAGAACTTAGACAACCCCCCTGAGATCACATGCGACCAACGATAATGGATCCCTCATGACTATTGGAATTGCATTTATTTCCAATCTAGCGTTGCTCGCCACGGCGCTGTTGGTTCTGTGGGGATTCAGTCTGCGTCTGCGGAATGCAAGTATCATCGATATCTTCTGGGGCTTAGGTTTTGTAATGGTCGCGTGGCTCTCGCTGGTCGCAAGTGGGAATTGGTTGGCGAAACCAATCCTGCTGACAGTAATGGTTTCCTTGTGGGGAATTCGATTGTCAGGCTACCTGACTTGGCGAAACTTGGGCAAGCCCGAGGATTTTCGATATGCGGCCATGCGGCAAAGGCACGGATTAAAATTTCCCATGGTAAGTTTGTTCACAGTGTTTGGACTGCAGGGACTGTTGACGGCTATCATTTCATTACCACTGCAAGTTGGAATAATTGGAACGGGAAACATCAGCGCAATTTCCGTAGCGGGAGTGACATTCTGGTTGATTGGCCTGACTTTTGAATCCGTTGGCGACTATCAGATGGCCCGCTTCAAGGCAGACGTTTCGAATCGCGGTAAGGTAATGAGCCAGGGGCTGTGGCGTTATACGCGTCACCCGAACTACTTCGGAGACTTATTGGTCTGGTGGGGATTTTTCCTGGTTGCGGCTGAATCGGACAGTTGGTGGTGGACGATAAGTGGCCCACTGCTGATGTCCTTACTCCTACTGCGTGTGTCAGGAGTTCGCCTATTGGAAAGCTCGCTCCGCAAGCGTATCGATGGCTACGAACAGTATGTGCGAAATACCAGCGCATTTCTACCGTTTCCTCCCACGCACAACCACTAGCCCGTGAGCTTCGTCTTTTCTTAGGTTTTTGCCACTTGGCAATCCGTCGGCACGCTCTACAAATCCTGATGCTGCTGATGGCTCATTTCAGTTTTAACGAGCGGAGGATTTTAGAATAGTGCGGATAGCAATCATCGGCGCGGGTATTTCGGGTGCCCTCGTCGCCCGAGTACTCGCTGCTCGTCATCAAGTCACCGTCTTCGAGGCTAGCCACTACGCTGGTGGTCATGCCAACACGGTGGACGTCGATTTAGACGGAGTGAGCTATCCAGTAGACACTGGCTTCATGGTTTTTAACAGAAAGACTTATCCGAATTTTTGTCGGCTGCTGGAGCTGCTTGAGGTTGATTCTCAGGCAAGTGATATGAGCTTCAGCGTGCGCTGCGAGAATAGCGGGCTGGAGTATCAGGGTAGTTCCCTCAACGGTGTTTTCGCCCAACGAAAAAATCTTTTGCGCCCCAGTTTCCTGCGTATGTTGCAGGACATCGTGCGATTTAATCGGGCGGGGATGACAGCAGTTCTAGAGGCTGAGCTCCGCGATGATCAAACGGTCGGGGGATTTTTGAGTGAGCTCGGTATCGGAAAGACCTTCCTCAGCCATTATTTGATACCAATGGCATCTGCAATTTGGTCGAGCACACCGCAATCGATACTCGATTTCCCAGCGCGGTTCATGATCGGTTTTTTTGCGAATCATGGCCTGATGCAAATTCGCGATCGCCCGCAGTGGAGAACCATTAGGGGCGGATCGCGAGAATACGTGACGGCCCTGTTGGATCCCATAGCAACTAGAATACGCTTAGACTCACCCGTACGCTCGGTGATTCGAAGGTCTGAAGGGATTACCGTGATACCACACGTTGGCGCTCCCGAATTCTTTGATCAAATCGTCTTCGCGACTCACTCGGACCAGGCACTGCGCATGCTCGCCAGTCCAACTGAGGCTGAGCAACAAGTGCTGGGTTCGATTCCATACCACTCAAACAGGGCGGTACTGCACACCGACACGCGAATATTGCCGAAGAGGCGTCGGGCTTGGGCAAGCTGGAATTATCGCCTAGCAGACAACGCTGAGCCAAGTGCCTGTGTGACCTACGATCTCAGTCGCTTGCAAAACCACCATTCCCCGATACCCATCCTGCTCACGCTCAATGCGACAGACCAAATCGCTGAGGAGAGCATTATTCGCAGTTTCGATTATCATCATCCGGCCTATTCCGCTTCAGCCATTGCTGCTCAACGCAGACTGCGTGACATCAGTGGCAGGAATCGAACTCACTTTTGTGGTGCTTATTGGGGCTACGGCTTTCACGAAGACGGGGTGAACAGCGCGTTGGCTGTGGCCCAGAACTTTGGACTTAATATTGAATCATGCATAGTTGCATCTACGAAGGAACGGTCAGCCACCGCCGCCATGTGCCGGTAAAGCATCAGTTTCAGTATCGACTATTTATGGTCTATCTGGATTTGGATGAAATACCCGCGCTGGTCGGCAAACACGCGCTGATCAAAACTACTGGGAGGTCATTGTGCGCGTTTTGCAGGTCTGACCATTTGTTCAATCCCGCGATACCGCTGGCAACAGAGGTGAGAGCGATCATTCAAGAGCAGACTGGAGAGTGTTCAACTGGGCCCATTCGAATGCTCACGCAGCTTAGATATTTCGGTTACTACATGAGTCCAATCAATTTATTCTACTGCTTTGATGCAGCCGGAAATCGAGTTGAGACTGTGGTCGCCGAAGTCAACAATACTCCTTGGAATGAACGGCATTGTTATGTGCTGTGGTCCGGAAATCGACGGGGACGTTTCAATGAGTTAACGTTCGAGCATCCTAAGACTTTTCATGTCTCGCCATTCATGGATATGGATATGCAGTATGGCTGGCGATTAACTCAGCCAGACACTGCTCTCAAGATCCACTTGGCTAACGCACGCAACTCAACGGTCGAGTTCGAAGCAGGCATGTCACTCCAACGGCGATCGCTGGATCGCCCGACTCTGCGGTGCATGTTTCTGAGATATCCAATGATGACAGCCAAGATCTGCGCTGCGATCTACTTACAAGCACTTAAACTTTGGTGGAAAAAATGTCCCGCCTATACGCACCCGAAGAAACGAAACCAATCCGTCCCAATGACTCAGTCAGGCCAGTACCAGAGTCATGCAGCGACGAGCGAAAAACCAACTGTTCCGTAGAACTCAATTGTTCTCGAGCGACGCATAGCAGGCAACTATTTCGGCGGTTGGTTCTCAAACGCTTAGCAAAATTCAACGATGGTCAGTTGACGATCAATGACGCTTTCGGCGAAAGTGGCATCGGAGCTCAAGCTGACTCGGAGGCCTCAGCTTCGATCCAAGTGCACCGCACCAGGTTCTATCGCCAGGTGTCCTTGGGAGGCAGTCTAGGCGCTGCGGAGTCTTACATTCGCGGTGACTGGGACTCTCCGAACCTGACCGAAGCCATGCGAATCCTAGCGCGGAACATGGAAGCACTGGCAAGGGTCGAGCAGGGAGGGCCTAGGTTTCTGCGACCACTTCGAGTCGCTGCCAATTGGCTTCGCAGAAATACACGCTGCGGCAGTCGCCGAAATATCTCAACTCATTACGACCTGAGCAACGCTTTTTTCGCGTTGATGCTCGATCCAACAATGACCTATTCCAGTGGGTTCTTCGACAATTCTGAATCCACTTTGGAGGAAGCTTCGGTCGAAAAATATGATCGTATCTGCCGCAAATTGCGGCTTTCGGCTAACGACCACGTCTTGGAAATTGGCACCGGCTGGGGAGGGTTCGCAGAACATGCCGCCAAACAGTATGGTTGTAGAATCACGACCACAACTATTTCTGCGGAGCAACATGCATACGCTGCGGCTAGATTTAAAGCGGCCGGTCTCACCGCTCAAGTAACGCTTTTGAACCAAGACTATCGAGACCTCAGTGGTTCCTTCACCAAGCTAGTTTCGATTGAAATGATCGAAGCCGTTGGCCAACGCTATTTGCCGCAATACTTCGCCAAGTGTTCGCAATTACTCGCACCGGATGGAGCGATGTGTCTACAAGCGATTGTTATTCCCGACCATCGCTACGAACGCTACCGACGCTCAGTTGATTTCATTCAACACTATATCTTTCAAGGTGGATTCTTGCCAAGCATGGGAGCCATTGCGAATTGTGTGGGCCAAAACACCGACTTCCGTTTTGTGCATCTGGAAGACTTTGGAGTGCACTATGCAACTACGCTGTCAGTGTGGCGTCACCGCTTTTGGGAAAACATACATGCCGTTAAGGCGCTGGGCTTTGATGATCGCTTCGTTCGCATGTGGCACTACTATTTGTGCTATTGCGAAGCTGGCTTTCGGGAACGTCAAATCGGAGTGTCCCAATTGCTGTTAGCGAAGCCCAAGTGCACCCTCGATTTGGGCGGTTGGTCAGTTAGGCATTTTCCTGGATCGCTAACATGAGTGTGCGAGCGAAGCCGTCGAGATGTTGCATGTTGTCGCAATAGGCAGAAAATTGCATTTTTCGCCTCAGCTCGTGGGTCAGTGCGTTACCTCCAACAACAAAGGCGACTTCGGCATTGAACTTTTCGTGGAGCGCAGAATAGCCAGCCAAGAATTCTGCCTGGTCATCGATATAAGAACAACTCAGCCAAAATAGCTTAGGGCGGTTGTTTGCAATTGCAGCGTCGAGCGTGCTAAACGGCAAATTGTCACCCAGCGACACTGCATTCCACTCGGCATCGCGAAGCACCAATTCGACCATCTTGGTTCCGAGAGAGTACTGGTCTCCTGCGGCGGCGCCACCCAGGGCCAGCGGGCCATCTTCACGTATGGGTGCCAGCAACGCTTCCAGGTCGTGCATGATGTGCAAAGCGATTTCGCATCCTCGCCTTTCTTGATAAATCTCTGCCGCGCCGCACGACCAGCGCTCGCCAATATCAGTGAATGCCGCCGCGACAACTTCGTCGCAGATCGCACTCGGACGCTGCCCAGACATGTACAGGTCGAAAATGATTTGTCGGCAGCGAGCTTCTTTACCCTCGAGCAAAGCTTCTGTTAACTGCTCGCGAGCCCGCTGGACGACGCGAATGGTTTGGCCGCTAGTGGCTGGCAAGCCCAGCGCTTCAGGTGTCACCAGGCTGTATTTTCCGTCGCGCACCAGTGTCAGAACCGTCGACACGGCAATTCGCCGATGCCCCCCGGCAGTGTAGTGCGTTGCAATTTCGCCCTGGTCACACCAACGCTTCACCGAGGACTCACTCACCCCCAGCGACCTAGCCACCTGTTTGGGGGTAACGAGTTTGTTCATGAAAGTTCCGTTTGGACGTTTTGAATGTTTATTGTGGCTGAGAAACTTGTTCTCGAACCACAGTATATCACTGAGAACAATCGGGAAACACTTGAATCTGCAATTTGTTTACACTTAGATTTGGTTTTCGCATCAAAAGGAATGGACGAATTGCACGAATTGGTGGTTGCACTACAGGTTGCTTGGCGGTATAAAGGGCTGGACGTTTTGAACGATTTTCTCGAGCCAAAGGTTTTTCCATGACAATCTCACTACTAAAAGATAGACCAACACAGTCAGAGAGCTTACTTGCAAGCTCACTCCAGCAGCGGGCCGCAGCACTCTCACGCATAGAAATCGACTACGTTCCCAATGCTGCGTTTGTCTTTTCGGAACTCGGCCATCGGAGCAACCTTTCCAACCTAGTGTCGGCTACCGCTGGTGACGCTGACCTGGCAGGTGACTTGCCTGCTCATCTCGGCAGGCTTTGTGAAACAGGCTTGCTGACCCCGGAAGAGGAAGCGGACTTGTTCCGACAAATGAACTATCTCAAGTTCCTTGCCTCGGAGCAACGTGCTCGCAGCCAAGCTGCCGAACCAGACCAGCAGTCCTTGGATTCGATCGAGTTTCTGCTGCACCAAGCTCGTGAGATCCGCGATCACATTATTAAGGCCAACATGCGCCTGGTGATGTCGATCGTCAAAAAGTTTGTAACGCCTCTCAATTCATTTGATGAAATTTTCAGCGAGGGTACGATCACGCTAATGCAAGCAGTTGAGAAATTTGATTTTGATCGTGGTTTTCGCTTCAGCACTTATGCTTATCGTTCGATTTCGCGAACTGCGTATCGCTTCGTGGTCACCACTCGCGAGGAGGAGTCGCGAGTTACGCGAGACGCTGACGAGTGGGCTTTTGGGCAATACGATGAACAGCAAGCTTCGTCCATATCGGATCAATTTTGGAACCGACTACGAGACTTTACTGGTATGATGCTGCAGCGACTCGATCGACGGGAGCGTTTTATCATTCGCAGTCGCTTCGCGTTAGGCTCGCATCGCCGCGTACGCAGCCTTCAAGATTTGGCAAATAGGCTGGGAATCTCGAAGGAACGGGTGCGTCAAATCGAAGCGAGAGCCATTGGTAAATTGCAGGCGATGGCGAAGGATTTTGACCTGCAGGAAGTTCGAATGTCAGTCGGTTAAACCATAGGAGTGAACATGTTTGGATTATTCTCCGATCAAAAATCAAAGCTGGAAAAGAAGTACCAAAAGCTATTGAAAGAGGCGTATGAACTGTCGCATTCAAACCGACGTTTGAGCGATCTAAAGACCGCCGAAGCGGAGCAGCTGAAAGCGCAACTTGAAACTTTGGAAGGTAAGCCCCGGCAATAGCTTGAAACTGCCTATGGATTAGAATTTCAACAGGTCGACCACTGATGGTAACTCCGGAAAAAAATAGGATCTTGTTAACTGGCGCAACTGGCTACATCGGTGGCAGGTTGTTGCCCATGTTGGAGGAACTGGGTTATTCGGTTCGTTGCCTGAGTCGACGCGCTGGTTCGATCGATATTTCAGTCGGTACGGGGCGGGAGGTTGTTGAAGGCAACGTTCTTGAGCCCAGCTCACTTCCCGCATCCATGGCCGGTATTGATACGGCGTTCTACTTCGTGCACTCGATGGGCTCCACGGCTGATTTCGAAGAAGAAGATCGGCGGGCGGCTGAAAATTTTTCCACGGCAGCCAAACTAGCGGGAGTCAAGCGGATCATCTATCTCGGCGGGTTGGGAAATCGCGATAGCAATCTATCGAAACATTTGCGAAGCCGTCAGGAGACAGGAGATATTCTGCGCGCTTCGGGCGTCCAAGTCATTGAACTGCGGGCTTCGATTGTGATCGGCTCGGGGAGCCTGTCATTTGAAATGGTGCGGGCGTTGACTGAAAGACTTCCGTTTATGATTTGCCCAAAGTGGGTTAGAGTGGCAGCCCAGCCGATCGCCATTGAAGACATGCTTACTTATCTACTTAAATCGATCGAACTGCCAGGAAACGAATCTCAAGTTTTCGAAATTGGGGGGCCCGACCAAGTCACCTATGGACAGATCATGCAGGAGTACGCGCGTCAGCGCGGGCTCCGCCGGCTAATGATCCCCGTACCGTTCTTGACTCCACATCTCTCAAGTTTGTGGCTGGGGTTAGTGACCCCACTTTACGCGCGGGTTGGTCGCAAGATGATCGACAGCATGAAAAACGCGACGATTGTCTCAAACAATTTGGCCGAGACAACTTTCAAAGTCAAACCGAGATCTGTCTCGGAGGCGATATCCAGAGCGTTAGTTAACGAAGAGCGTGAATTCGCGGCAACTCGCTGGTCGGACGCGTTTTCATCTTCGGGTGAGCCCAATGCGTGGGGTGGTGTCAGGTTTGGTTCGCGGTTGGTCGATTCGCGAACAGCCTCGGTTGCGGCGGCTCCCCATGTCGCGTTCGCTGCCATCCAGCGCATCGGCGGCAAGAACGGTTGGTACTATGGAAACTGGATGTGGCGCGTGCGCGGTTTTCTGGATCTGCTGATGGGTGGAGTTGGAGTGCGGCGTGGTCGCCCACATCCGACAATAATCCGCGTGGGGGACACCTTGGATTTTTGGCGAGTAGAGGCCTTCGAGGCCGATCGTTTTCTTCGGCTGCGGGCTGAGATGAAAGTACCTGGACGGGCTTGGCTGGAATTTGAGGTCACGGGAGAGGAGTCGCAAAGTGCCATTCGTCAAACAGCTAGTTTCGATCCGGTCGGCCTAGCGGGACTCGTCTACTGGTATGCCCTCACGCCGGTCCATCATCTATTGTTTGGGGGCATGCTGCGTAAACTGGTCCAAGCAGCCAACCGCGAATGATGTCACGCGCGAGAGGGGCCCTCACGCGGGCTAATGGTCAGCGTAAAGACATAGGACTTGGGTCGTACTAGCTACCAATCGGTCGAGAGTTAATGCCTCGGCGAATGGAGTTGGTAGCCAAGCTCGGGAAGTTCGCGTTGCAAGCGTTCCACATGATCCCCTTGGAGCTCGATTTGCTGACCGTCGATCGTGCCACCTGCACCGCACAGATTCTTCAAATCGGTCAAGGATTTCTTCAACTGGCTGGCCGAACAACTAAAGCCAGAAATGACCGTCACTGTCTTACCCCGTTTGCGTTTCTCCAGACGCACTTGCAGACGCTGTTGGGAAGGCTCGATCTGCGGCTCAAGGGGAGGGGGGCAGACGCAAGCTCCCATGTCATCCCCACACTGCTCGCAGGTGATTGGTCGTTCTAGGGGCGTGCCGTCAAAAAGTCCCATGGGTTTGTCCTGGTCAAGTAAAGCCGTGCTCCGGCTAGACGAAAAAGCTGGTAAACTGTCAAAGTGCTCTATATTCCACGCAATCCGCACGATTAATTTCGATTTACCACGCAACTTTGACTACTACTGCTCGACAATGGTAAACGGTCGAAGCACTGCTTAAGTTTAAGACCAAATCCGTATTTTTAGCGAGTTTCCGGCATGGCCAAGCGACTTCTTGAGTTAGTACCCACTGGGTTGTTTGGCGACAAAGCCATTCTGACGGCATTGACGGGCCGCGAGGAGATTTCCCAGCCCTACGAGTTTTTTCTGACGATTGCCTCTCCCAAACCGCAGCTTAAGCCGGAAGAGATTATTGGGCAACCGCTGGCCGTCAAGATCGATCGTGGCGACGAGCCGCCGCGCTTTATCCACGGCTACATCAGTCACATGTGGGCAGGTGACTACTCGCAGACTCAAGATGACAAGTCGGCTCCGTCGCGCGGTTATCGCGTGCGGTTGGTCCCCTGGATTTGGTTCATGACCCGCGCCGCGAGGTGCTTCGTCTACTTGCCGGAGAAGCTGGAGAAATCGATTCAGGATGTTATCGATGAAGTCTTCAAGCGGGTCGAGGAATACGGCCACGTGAAGGCTACCAATGAGGCGGGGGCAGCTTCGATTCTCAAGTCGCGAAAGGTCGAGCACTGCGTGCAATATCGCGAGACCGACTTTAATTTTTTAACGCGGACGCTCGAGCAGTACGGCGTGTACTACTACTTCAAGCACGAAGAGTCGCAGCACACGCTGGTCCTCTCTGACCAGCCAACCTATCCCGAGGCACCCGAGTCAAAGGTCGAATACCATCCGGCGATCGGTGGCGAGATCCCTATCGATACGATCAGTTCTTGGGAACACGCCTACGAATTCGTACCCGGCAAATACGAGCAGAGCGATTACGATTTCAAGCAACCCTCCACAAGCTTGAAGGTCCATGCCGACAAGCACAGTTCGATTCCACTGGGGAACAATACCGGCTATGAGGTTTACGATTACCCAGGCGAGTACATGCAGAAGGGGGATGGCGAAGCGGAGGTAGTCCGCCGCATGGAGGAGGAGGAGTCGCGTTTCAACATGGTGCAAGGCTCTGGTTACTGCAAGAGCTTTTTGCCCGGCCATACGTTTAAGTTGACCAAGCACCACAGTTGCAAGGACGAGGAGGGGAAGAGCTATATGATTACTTCCATCTCCCACTCAGCCAGCCAACCAGGTCCCTTTTCGGGTTCTGGCGCGGAGCCCCATTATTCGAATCAGTTTTCTTGTATCCCCAAGGAATGCCAGTTCAGGCCACCACGCAAGACGCCCCGTCCCTATTTGCCCAGCGTGCAAACCGCCGTGATTGTTGGGCCATCGGGTGAAGAGATTTACACCGACGAGTTCGGTCGCGTAAAGGTCCAATTCCACTGGGACCGCGAAGGGAAACGCGATGAGAACACTTCCTGCTGGATGCGAGTCAGCCAAGTCCACGCGGGTGTGGGCTTCGGCGGTATCGACATTCCACGCGTAGGTGAAGAAGTGATTGTCTCCTTTATAGAAGGCGATCTCGATTCTCCCGTTGTCACTGGCCGACTTTATCACAAGGAATCAATGCCTCCGTTTGGGCTGCCGGCCTCGAAGACAACCAGCGGCATCAAGACCAAGACCTACAAGGGTGCCGGGAGCAACGAGATGTCGATGAACGACACGCCGGGGAAGGAAAAGGTCTACATCCATGCCCAATTCGATATGTCCACCAAAGTGGAGCATGATCATTCCGTGCAAATTGTTACGGGCAATCACACATTTAACGTAGATGCGGGGACGTCAACCACGAAGATCAAGGGGGATACGGCCATCACCGTGGTTACCGGAAAATATAGCCACGACATTGCAACTGGCACGGCGGATTACAAGGTCAAGGATAATTTAACAGAGACCTATTTTGCGAATCAGACAACCAATGTGACAGACGATCAGACGACGATTGTCGGCAAGAAGATCAGTGTCACGTCGTCGAAATCGGAAATTGTATTGACGGCAAAAACTAAGATTAGCTTGATCGTTGGAAGTAGCAGTCTGGTTATGGACGACAGCGGCAACATCGATTTAACAGGTGTGAATATCAAGGTTCATGGCAAGTCTCTAGTACACTGCGACAGCGACAAGATATTGCATACTGGAAAAACCGAGGCCAAATTAGGCGTTTCGTC
>JBGSJT010000269.1:0-1872 GCA_041741715.1 Pirellulaceae bacterium
CGGGTGAACTGGTTGATCGCACGGGCGATGGCTGAGGAAATTCGCCGTGGTGGGTCGAGTCACATTCGCCGCGCCGATGGAGACCTACTCGCTGGCATGGAGTGGCTCGATGAGGCAGCTCTGACGGCCGTTGAACCGACAACAAAGGCACGCATCGCGACAGAACGAGCGGCCCGACTGGCCACCAAACACAAGTGGGAATTGTCATTGGAGGCGATGCAGCCGTATGCCGCCAGCGTGCCGGATTGGCCCGAGCGTATCGACAAGCTGCAGAAAGTTGTCGAGCGCCGTGTGCGGCAACAAGCCGCGCGTTCGCGGAACGATCTCATCCGACAGCTACAGGACCGTAAGGCGGCAGCCGACTCACGCGGCGACTCTGCTCGCTCCCAGGAGTTTCAGGCCGCGATTGACCAGTTGCTCGAAAACTAACTCGTCGTAAAGCCTCTCTAAGAAGAATTCGTGTTTGCCAGTTTGTTGCTAATTCACAGCCAATTTCTGACCAGTCATTGCAGATATTGATATGAACAATTCCATGACGCTATTCTCTTCGCTGTATCGCGCCCTTGTCTTCATCACTTCCAGGAATTCACGGCGGATTGTCGGCCGCGTCTTGTTGGCCGCGATTGTCGTCTTGCCATTCGAAGCGCTTGCCCCCGTGCCGTTGGTTCGGACGGCGTCGGCGAATGAAACTTCAACGCCGACCGGTGACGGGACAGATGCGCCCAATCCATGTCCGACATGTCCGCGTCCTGATCAGGTGGACGAACCGGCACCAGGCGCGTTGATCCCCGAAAGCGACGGCGGAGTGATGCTGTACCGGGGATCCGTGACCATGTGTGAAAACGACCTCATCCTTCCCAACGCGGGTCCCGGCTATGCACTTGTTCGCACCTACGACAGCAACTTGCTCGAGGGTGAACCGGAGTATACCGCAAATCCGGCTGGTACTCGTTGGCACAGCGATGCCACCGGTCCGTATCTTCATAAAGATGTCAATAATGTTGTCCTCAAGACCAACGCGTCGACAATACGCGGTTTTACGTATAACGGCACGTCAGGGGGAAGACCCGTCTACATCCCACCAAAGGATTTTAACGGCTCTCTGAAACAAGAGACCTTTCCGTCCTCAGGGCCCCACGCGGGCGCGTTGGCAAGCCAGGCGGTCTATCGTCTAACGAATTTCGACACGGGTGAGGAGTTGATTTTCCGAAACTTTTCGAGCGAACACGCCACTGTGGCGATTAAGAAAAACCGTCACTGGCCGGACGACCTTGAAGCCAACTTCTACAGCTTCAGCGGGGATCGGTTGGATTACGTAATGACCGCCAAGCCTCAAGAATGGTACATCGATTACGCGTATGATGGGGCGAATCGGCTGACGTTGGTTGAATGCTATGACGCCATGTCGGATTCCGGCAACGTGATCAAGAAGGTCGAGTACACCTATCACGATGGTGGTTCCTATGGCGGTGAACTCGGTTCCGAAGGCGACTTGATTCTCGTAACGACAAGTGAACTCGCAAGCGAGAGTACAACGAACTACATTACTCGCTCCACGCACTACCGCTACTATGAAGATGACGACACGGGCGGTAATGGTCATCAGCTCAAAGCCGTCTACGAATCCGATGCGATTCAACGAATCATCGATAACGATGAAAATGTTGATGTTGCGGAAGATCTATTCAACGAATCCGATTCGACGATCAGCCCTTATGCGAACCGTAAGTTCACCTACTACGTCGCTTCGGACCCACTTGCCGACACGACGACCGTGGATACGCCTTGGCCCGGGGCCAGCGAGAATCTACAAACGCTGTTTGGTGGAACGGACCTCGACGAATACAACGATGCAGCGAAGTCGGGTCGAGT
>JBGSJT010000270.1:0-1754 GCA_041741715.1 Pirellulaceae bacterium
CGCATGAGTATGAATCGTTGCTTGGGGGAATCGTTTGACAAACTGACGCAATAACGCCTGCGTGGTTAGAGACGACGTTGGCTCGATGAGCACGCGCAGCCCCGCACCACCGCGAGCTTCCATTACACCGAAATGCTGTTCTGCAAACTCTTCAAATTCTTGCCATGACCTACGAAACGACTGGCGCCGTTGCGTCTGGCGCAACGCGTCGCTTCGATCTGGGTCATACAAGTCCAGAATCGTTGCTTGCGATAACGCGTCGGATGCTCCTTTGCTGGCGGGGTGGTCTGGATTCCCTTCGATCTTCACCGGTCGGCCATCGTAACAAGTCGCTAGCAAGTGCCTAGGCATTCCAGCAATTTCGATCGATGTGGCAAAAAATTCCGCCTCGCCTGGTATGCGATTCTCAGGCCGCATGGCGAAAGGAGCGATCTTCTCTTCTTCCCAGCGGCAGCCGGCGAGCCCTCCCAGTGCCAATGACGCACCCATCAATTGCATCCATCTTCGACGAGAGAGTCCTTCCGGAAACTCGGACGCGGCAACAGGGAACTCGCGATGCAGGAAGTCGCGAAACTCGGCGGTTTCCTGCAGCTCGTCTAAGCTGCGCCAGTAAGTTTTTCCAGTCGTAGTTTTCATCGGTGACACGTTGAGCAATTGGTGTTTGGGTTGATATCACATTGGGATCGGATTCTTGCGCCTAATTCGGCGGGATCTTCTTCGGGCTCCCAATCGAGTTGCGTGAAGAACTCTTGAGGACGCAAGTGAGGCTCTGGGTTGCGGTGGCAGTCGAGACACCACGCCATTGAGAGTGGCTCCGCTTGATAAACAACGTCCATCTTGTCAACGCGACCGTGGCACGAGACACAACTCACGCCGCGGTTCACATGCACGCTATGATCGAAATAGACAAAGTCAGGCAGGTCGTGAACTTTTTGCCACTCAACAGGTTTGCCGGTTGCTTGGCTCTCGCGGACTTGTAAGAGTTTCTCGCTCTGGGTATGGATCGCCGAGTTGGCAACCGAACCATCTGGGTTGGCTGCGCTGTGACAGTTCACGCAGGTCTGAGTTGCTGGGATCGCAGCGTGAGCAGCCTGATCCACGGTCGAGTGGCAGTATCGGCAGTCCATTTTCAAGTTGCCAACATGGACCTTGTGGCTGAACGGAACCGGTTGCTTGGGCGAATATCCGACATTCGTTGTGTATGGAGACGTCCCATAGGCGAGAACTACCGTGGCGTATAGTACCCCTGTAATGGCCAATATTGCCAACAACGGAATGAATCGGTTCACCCAATCGGGGAAATGGAATCGCTCTGAATATGACACTGTTCTGTTTAATCTCGAATTTGCTGAATAGTCGCTTGTGCAAATGGTCACACCACTGCTGTAACGAACCGCAACAAGTTGTGCTTTCCAACTGCGACAAATTGTCGCACGAGCATTGGGGCACGTGTTCGAGAGACACTGAAGGATTAAGGCGAAGAATGCTGTCCTTCAGCTAGGGAGCACGTTTCTTCAGCTTTCGCTGTAGCGTGCGCCGCGGTATATCAAGAACACGAGCGGCGCGGGTAACATTGCCGCCGCAGTCTGCCAGCACCTGCTGAATGTGATTCCATTCAGTTTCTGCCAGCGAGGAGCGTTTCATGCCACTGCTGGCGGTCGTTCCTACCTCACCGGGAGACAGCTCAAAGGCTTCCAAGATTTGGTCTGCATCGGCTGGTTTGGTGACATAGTTTTGCGCGCCCAGCTGCATTG
>JBGSJT010000271.1:0-6258 GCA_041741715.1 Pirellulaceae bacterium
TGATGAATTATGTATTGGTAGTAGTTTGCGAAATTCTCCCGCAACAATCCTTTTACGTTCTCGAAAATGAAGGCACGCGGCGCTGCTTCTCTAACGGCTCTGATTGCATGAGGGAACATATTGCGCCGGTCATCCATCCCAACGTGTTTCCCGCCTATTGAGAATGGCTGACAAGGCGGACCACCAGAAACCAAGTCAATTTTGCCGTCGTACTCCCGGAAATCAAAATTACTGATATTGCCTTCAACAATTTGAGCCCCTCGCAACTGTGCAAGTCCATCCGCTTGGTTTCGGCGCAGCGTCGAGCATGCGTTCGGATTCCACTCCAAAACGGCTTCGTGATGAAAACCAGCATTAGCGGTCGCAAGTGCAAGTCCACGAGCACCGGCGAATAGTTCGAGTGATTTCATGCCGCGAATTATAGCTGCTGGCGGTTCCAGTGAGTAGGAACAATGTTCCATTCCCACGGCAAAGCAATCCGCCAGTCCGCAGGGCGCATGTTCGGTTTACGGCAGCACGCCCAGATTTTCACCATCGAAAATGTATACTGGACGATACAGGAGCATGGTACTTTGACGCGTGGTTCGTCCCTACGTGTTATGTGTTTTCCAACAAGAACCACTAAAAAACGGCCCGGGCAAAGCTGCTCGCGCTGTCTGGGATTGTGGTTATCGATGTGAGAGCGCTACCGCTTTCTAGTTTCGATGACATACTTCAACAGGTCATTGAACTCCTTACGACTCTTGAGCTGTCGCGCCAAATTTTCAGGCATCAACGAAACCTTCGACTCCATTACTTCTTCGATGTCAGCCTGGGAGATCGTGATCGGTTTTGGATGTGCCAGATTCTGCAAGATAATTTCTTTGTCGCTCTCTGAAACGCGAATGCCGGTTTGTACTTGGCCATCGCGGGTCAGCACACTCACTTGGGCAAATTCCTTGTTGATCAACTTGGATGGTCGCAAGATGGAATCAACCAATTCCTCAGCCGACAGCGGCGTGTTGACCTTTGCCAAGTCAGGGCCAAGTCGAATAACACCACGGGGAGGTTCGTGACAGGCAAAGCACGCCGCTGATGATTCGAAGAACAGTTTCTTACCGCGTTGAATGTTCCCCTCCCGCTGGGCGACATTCACCAGTTCGGCTAGCGATGTGGCCAGCAGTTCGTCCTCCAGCGCTCGATTGGAAAACTCCTCCACAGCGACCGCCGAGTTGCCTGCCAGTGACGCTTCCAGCGGGTGTTCGGCCAGCAATTCCTCGGGCTTCCAAAAGATCGAGCGATCGATGGTTTGCTCGCGGACTTGCTTGACGCTATCCGCACTGACTGGGGAGGCTTGGTTGCCCCATGTATTGCGCACAAAGGTCAAGACAGCCGCCAACTCATCATCCTTTAGCAAAGTGCGAAAGGCGGTCATCGGTGGTACGCCGCGGGACGGGTCATAAGTTTTTCCCTCAACCAACAGTCGGCCCCACAGTCCATGCAAGGTTAACTTGATCAGCCGCTCTTCACTACCAGTCACCCAGGGACTGCCCACCAGCGGCGGATAGACATTGGGAGTTCCCAGGCCGTGTGGCAAGTGACAAGTTGCACAGTGGGCTTCGCGCTGGTAAATCTCCGAACCAATCCGATAGGCTTTGCGATCTGCACGGCTGAGGTGTTGGGGCGGAGCGTATTTTACCAATTCGACTTCGGCGGGAGCCATAAATCCACTGGCCCCCTTGGCGTCAACGTTGAACCAGAAGTGCCGCACCGTCTTGGCCGCCACCACCGCATGCTTGACGTCGGAACTGAGTAGTTTTTCCAACAGTGCTTGGTCTTGCACGCCATGCTGCTGGTGCATCCAAAGTGCTTCCAGTAGATAGTGAGCTTCGGTCTCATCGTGGGGATCAAAGTCCTGCATCCATTGTCGCGTGGCTGCGATAACTGCAGCCGAATCGCGGGCACTCAATTCAACCCGGTTTGGTGGCGAACGCCGTTAACGGGGTGCTTGAGGTTTTCGAGCAAAGCGGCAATGGGTTGGCCGGCAATTTTTACAGGTTCTTGCAAGGGACGATCCTTGACCGTTAATCGGAAAATCCGCCCGTGCACGTGGTCTCGGTTGGGATCGCGAATATTGTGTTGCATGTGACCGATGATGGCGTTGTGCCAGTCCGCAACATAGAGTGCCCCGTCTTCGCCAATGACAGCATCCGTGGGGCGGAAATTGCGATCTTCGCTGTTAAGCAATTCGATGCCAGGTGTTCCCCAGACGTGCCCAAATTCACGATCCTGGCCATTCCCCTCGCGATCGAGCGAATACTGTTTAATCCCCAGAAAACCGATCGTGTTACAAATCAAAAAGTCGTCTTGCAGTTCTTCGGGAAAGTGCTGCGACGATAAAATCTCGTCCGCAGCGACCGGGCGAAATTCTTTGGTCAGCAAGCTGTGCATCTTAAAGCCCTTGCCTTCAGGACGCACTTGATACGATTGACCGCCGGTGCCGTCGTTGGCATAGCAGTACCCCCAATAGTCAAAGCTGGTGCCGTGAGGATTGGGGGAATTCCCTGCGTGGGGAGTGATGGCAAACGTACGCGGGTCAAAGCGGTACATGCCGGAAGCACCCACGTTAAGGTTGGGTCGCCAAGGCGTCTCGTGATTGTGCACCAAGAAGATACCACTCTGCCAATAAATCCCGCCATCGGGACCATAGATCAAGTTATTCGCAGCGTGGTGGGTGTCAGCAGTTCCCAATCCCTGCAGAATTGGGTAACGCGCGTCGGCTTTATCGTCTCCATCGGTATCCTTCAAAAACAACAGATCCGGACCCGAAGTGACCAATACACCTCCACCCCAAAACTCAAACCCCAGCGGATTGTGGACGTGAGCAAAGATTTTTCGAGTGTCTGCGATGCCGTCACCATTCGTATCCTCAAAGATCATGAGGGAATCGCTCATCGCTTTCAGCGGTTCCCATTTGGGATAAGTACTCCAACTGGCGGCCCACAGACGGCCTTTGGCATCGACCTGTAGCTGAACAGGATTGGCAAAGTCGGGGAACATAACTTCCGAAGCGAAGATATTCAGCTCGTACCCTTCTGGAACCTTGATCTGCGCCAAGGATTCTTCGGGAGTCAGATAGTCAACACTTCCCTCCTTTTCGGCACTGGAACTTTTGCTACCCCCCCCCACGTTTGAGATCACTTTGATTGGCGGCGGTACGTTGCTGTCGTTGGCCACATAGGTCTTACCCTCAGCGGCTGCCCAGATCACTTTGTCCCGATTGGCCGTCATTACGTCGAGCATTATCAATTCGTGTTTGAGGACGTCTGCGTTGCTCTGTCCATCGACAAAAGTCAGCGTCGATCGGCCACCCCAAACGTCATTGCCGTCGGTCGCGTGATAACGATTGTGCCAATGCCAGTTCTTGTCCTTGATCGCAGCATATAAGGCGGACAAGGAGTCCAGCTCAGGCGCAGGTTTCGCCAGCAAGGCTTGGGAGATGATTCCGGAGAGCTGTTGATACCCCAGGGCATTCAGATGAATTCCGTTGAGCGTGAATTGCTCGGAACTGGATTCGAACAATTGCTGAGTCGGCGCATAGAGATCGACAAAGGTCGCGCCGGTTTCCGCAGCAGCTTTACGCGTGGCTTCGGTATAGATTTTCAGATTTGCGTTCAGCTCAGTCCCGTCGGGGAGCAGTGGATCGCCGTGGTTTTCGTAGGCAATGGGACTGAACAGCACAAACCGAACCACTTTCCCTTTTTCTGCTCGCAGCTCCGTATACTGCTGAACCAACTTCACTAACTCGGCTTGATAACTTTCCGCGCCGGCTTGGCCCGCAAAGGATTCGTTATATCCGTAGAAGGTGAACACCACCTCGGGACCAACGTGTTGCAGATACTCGGTATCGTTGGTAAATCCCTCGTTACGTGGTCGTTTGTTGACCATGTCTCCTGAAAAACTCATATTGCGGAAGCTGACGTTTAAGCCCTTCAAGTGGCTTTGCAGCACCGTTTCGACCCAGGGGTCGTGCTGCATGCGGTCAGCTAGCCCATTGCCAAAAATGGCTACCACATCGTTTTCCTGGAAAGAAAACGGCTCGCTGGCAGTGGCTGGTGATGAGACCAAGGCAACTGGAACTAAACACAAGACGAATAGCAGAGACATTGGTCGCTGCCCCATAGAAAGGAATTTTAGCTTCATATTCTCACTGTCGACTGGTTGCAGATGTACCCCCTGCGCAAAGTAATGCTAGTTGATACAGTTGGCGGGAAGGCTAGTGTGAGCGGATGTGGGGGAGGTAAGTGCCCCTGATTATAATACCAGACGAAGTTGTTATGAAACCGCGCTATCGCATGAATTTCAATTTAACTCAGATTCCCGCACTGCATTGCACTGCGAATTACCTAGGAAACAGGTGCATGCATGGCGTAGTTAGCGTTGCGCGACTTGGGAGCAACCAGCCGTATCCCTTTTGCGATGCCGTGAAATCTTGGCATCTCATTCTCCGCGCGCCGAGCTAGCACTGGCCTCTATTCGGGTTCTTGGTTTCGTTTGTACCGGTGAGCCGGTTTCGGGTCTGGACCGCTAGCGTACTTGGGCGTCTTGATGGCGCTCGCATTCGATTGGCGACTCAACATTGCATTGCCGGTCCTCGAGTTTTCTATGGGGCACCGTTTGGGCTGAGATTTACTTCTTTGAGGTTTGGAACGCGCGGCCAAACCGGATAATTTCCGTCAGTAAGTTCTCCTCAAACCTGCGTGTAGGAATACCAATTGGTGAGCTGGAAAGGGCGACTAAGACTCCCCTTGCGCTCGGTAATTTCTCGCTGGTGCCTATTTTCGTTAGCGCAAATTCTTCGCCAATAGATTTGGCAAAACGTGTAACCGTTTCTACAATCGATCAATGACCTGCATTTGAATTCCGGTCGACGGCCCCATTGTGATATTGCGGCGTTTGGGCGTCACCGGAGTTTCTTCTAATAGTTTGAAAGTCCATTTGGAGAGAATCGTTCCTAATACAATAGCCATTTCATAGGACGCGAAGGCGGCTCCGGCACATCGGCGATTGCCGCCACCAAATGGAAAATATTCGGCCGGTGAGTACGACCGTCCGATAAATCGCTCGGGGCGAAACAAGTTCGGCTCGGAGTATGTTTCCTCGCGATAGTGGGCCAGTACCGAAGCGGGTGCAATTGCCATTCCCGCAGGAAGTTGGTAGTCACCCAATTTCATTGGACTCTTGAGTAAGCGCACGACTTCGGTGACGATTGGATGCAACCGCAGCGTCTCTTGAACAACTGCTTTCAGATAGGGTAATTTGGCGAGCGCCTCGGGTGAAGCATCGCCGGAGTCTTGCAACTCGCTCCGAAGCGTGTCCAGCGTTTGAGGATTACTGTGTAGATGGTACATGGCCCAGGCCATGGCGATGGCCGAAGTCTCATGACCGGCAAACAGAAACGTTCCCAGTTCATCGTAAGCATGTTCTGGTGTGATCGGGGAACCATCTTCGTAACGAGCCTGTGTCAGTAAGGTGAAAATGTCTTGCCGATCAGCAGGAGCTTGTTGGCGTCGCCGAATCTCGGAATCGAAGGCCGCTCGTAGCTGCGATTGTGATTTAGTGAAGCGATCCCATGGACTCAGACCAAAAAAATGAAAGTGCGTTTTTCTCGAAAAGAACAACAGAGGCGACAGCGAAGCTACCGTGTTCCCAGACAGACGCATCAGTTTATCGATTGAGGTCGGATGCTCCCCTCCGAAGATAGCTTGCACGATGACGTCCAACGAAATCTGAGTTGTCACGGCCAGCATCTCAAACGGTTTACCATTTGAAACGAGCTCCAACCACTTGATGGCGATGTTTTGCATGATGTTTGCGTACGCTCGCATCCGATCACCATGAAACATGGGCATGACCATTTTCCTCTCCTGGCGATGCCGTTGTCCTGACAATAGCAACATCGAACCCTCGCCCAGAATCGGACCCAACGACTGTGCGGCAAAGACGTCGTATTCCGCCGAGTCGTGCGCGAAGATCTCACGAATCAAATCTGGGCGACCAGTGATTATGACTGGACCATTCAACGCATGGACCAGAAACGGGTCGCCGTACCGCAGTGACCATTCTTCAAAGGCTTCGCGAGGCTTGCGAATGAGTTTCAGCGTTGGTCGCCATCGCCCACTTGGACCGGGAGGCAAGTTGTTATTGTTGAGTATGCGCATAAGTCCGGGGACCTGCAATTGAGGGGTGATAAATCGCCATTCATCGAGTGGGAAATAA
>JBGSJT010000272.1:0-21049 GCA_041741715.1 Pirellulaceae bacterium
CACCTGGTCCAACTGCATAGCCCACATCATGCCTTTGTCGTCACCGCTTTCCACAGCCCGCAGCCCACCTATCAGCGACATCTTGAGGTGCTCCTTGAGCATGTCACACTGGATGGCATTCAATGGCTCAACCTCAACCACAGCCGTCTGGAAGTGACCACTGTCGAAACAATAGACAGGGGAATGGGGACAGAGGAATGAATGCTTCTTTTTCTAAACCCTTCCGTCATTCCTTGTCCTCATTCCTTTGTCTCAAAATCCCCGACGAGGTTGCGAGCATGGTCGCCGGAAATCGGATGCGTGACGGTCACATTCCCCTGTCCCCATTCCTCTGTCTACCCTTCCCAACCTAAGTCATTAAGCAAACCCTGCCCATGCACCCATCTGGATAGCTCAACCTCAACCACAGCCGTCTGGAAGTGACCACTGTCGAAACAATAGACAGGGGAATGGGGACAGAGGAATGAATGCTTCTTTTTCTAAACCCTTCCGTCATTCCCCTGTCCCCATTCCTCTGTCTACCCTTCCCAACCTAAGTCATTAAACAAACCCTGCTCATGCACCCATCTGGATAGCTCAACCTCAACCACAGCCGTCTGGAAGTAACCACTGTCGAAAGAATAGACAGGGGAATGGGGACAGGGGAATGAATGCTTCTGTCCCCCACTTCGCAAGATTGTGGCTGCACCCATGGCTGGCTATTCTTCGATATCAACCGGCGGCTCGTGGTAGGCTTTGCCCTCGCGATAGAGGGCAAGTCGCGATTCGTAATCGGCTCGCCGCTTTTCGGGTATTGGGTCCGCGTTTTCGAGCGACTTCTCCTGCCACTTAACGGCTTCCGTGAAATTGCCCGTTTCGGCGTAGGCGGCCGCGAGTACGCGAAGGTACCCGGGATTCTTCCAAAAAGTCAGCTTACATGCCTCGGTAGCTGCCTCAATGGCTTTGTTACCGTCACGGTGTTCGTCGATGGGTGAGGTGGCTAACAGCCAGGCGCGGTCACCCCAGGCGTTGGCATTGTCCGGACTCAGTTGGATTCCTTTGTCCAGATCCTGGAGCATCTTCTCGCGATCTCCCTTGGCCGACCATACATAGGCTCGCTGGCAATAAGTGTTGCCCCTTTTCGGATCCAAGTTAATCGCCTCTTCAAAGCTCTTCAGGGCCTGGTCCATTTGCCCCTGACGTCTCAGAATGTATCCGCGAGTTTCATGATACTGTGCGGTGCTTGGCTTCAGGCGAATGGCTTCATCGATTTTCACCAACGCTTGATCGTATTCCTTGAGATCGTAGGTATATATCCGAGCGATATTGTAGTGATGAGCTGGGTTCACAGGATCTAAGCGAATCGCCTCCTCATAGCTCCTTACGGCCTCGTCCATTTGCCCCTGCGCTCTCAGAATGTAGCCGCGAGTTTCATGATGAATTGCGAAGCTCGGCTTCAGGCGAATAGCTTCATCGACTTGCACAAGCGCCTGATCGTATTTCTTAAGATCGTAGTAAACCGTAGCTATATTGCCGCGATATGCCGAGTTGTTGGGTTGCAACTTGCTTGCATTCTCGTAGTCGGCGATCGCTTTCATGGACTCACCGAGAAATCCCCAGGAAGTGGCGCGAAGATTGAGCCAGTAGGCGTCCTCTGTTGGAGACTTCGGTCGACTCAGTTCTTGAGTTCCAAGGGCGACGGGACGCGAAATTGCATCCTGGTAAGCCAGCACATTGGTATAGTAGGCGGGAGCATCCTCCAAGGGAACGACATCCTTCCGGTCGATGTAGTTTTCGCCGATCCACAAACGATCTCCTTCAACCCGCGTCACTTGATATGGCAGGCTGCTGCCACCCGACGGCCTGCTACCATCCGCGCTGAGCAACCCCACACGGAAGCGAGGCAAGCATCGCTGGCCCAGCCATTTCTCGGGCTCATCGGCGGCCTTAGGAATCGCCAATGCTTCTTCGGCAGCGGTCAACAATTCCCGCCAATGCGACTCATTGGCGCTAGCCGCCAAATAGGTTTGCCGAAGCGATTCCAATGCTTTCTCGCGCTCTCCCAAATGATGCTGCACGATCGACTGCAACGCGTGTACTTCCGCGGGCAGAACTGGATCGCTTGGCAATGTGGACAAAGACTGGCCGGCGGCATTCCAATCCCCCAAGCGATAGTGGGCCCACGTTTCCAAGTAAGAAAACGGAACGTCAATGGGAGCGAGCTTCTTTGCCTCAACGATCAGAGCCAGTGCCCGCTCGTATGGTTTCTGTGATGGAGATTCCCCAAGCAATAGCTCACTTGCTTGAGTCAGTAGGTCCACAGGATTGCGTCGCTGACGTACCCACTCCAGAGCCAGCCGGCGTACTTCCTGGCTGGTGCTCGCAAAGTCGAGCCGCTCGGACACATTCTCCAACGTCCGAATGTGACCATTTTCGTCGCGGACGTCGAGCCAGTTGACGAGCTCTTCTGCTTCGAGCTTAGGTGTAAGAGGACTGGCGTTCCAAGTGGTCCCGCCTTGCATCGATAGTGAATGAGTCGAGAGCTGCAAAGCACCTCCATCGATGACGGTCGAGTTGATCAAGCCAGTAAAATTACCCGTCAGCGAAAGCAATTCCCGCCCGGTGTGGCCATCCCAGACCCGCACCTCGCGCTGTTCTTCGACAGGTTGGGCAGAAAACGGGCCTGAAAAAGTGCGCTGCCGCACCGTCCCCGTAGCGGATACGATGCGCGAGGCATCGGCATTAAAGGCCACCGCTCGCACCGCCGCCGAATCCGTGGGGAGCTGAAATAACTCTCTTCCACTATCTGTGTCATAAACGTATACGTTGCTATCCAATGCCACCGCCAATCGTCGACCATCCGTGCTAACGACAATCACTTGAGGAAGTCGATCATCAGGCAGGCTGAATCGCGATATCTCCCGTCTCGTGTTTGTTTCCCAGTTGACTATTTGTAGACCTCCACCTTCACTGGCCCAAAACAGTCCAGCCACCCTGGAACCATCCTCGCACGGTAGCGCCACATCTGCATCCGCATCCTCAAAGACAAGCTTGCCGTCGAACACAGTCCAAATACGAGTTCCGGAAGCACCTTGTAATGCGCCTTGCAACAAGGAGGGCAACGGCCTTGAAGGGTTCACGGGCGCCCCCCGCGAAGCAAGGGCAAAGACTGGGGATGACGCAGATAGTAGCTCCCCATTCTGTGTGAAAGAAACACCACTCCATGGGGACGGAATTCGCATCGCATCAATTCCAACTCGAGGATGCAATTGGCGACCGTCCATTAAGTCCCATACATGAATAGAATGTTCTGGATTCGCGTTCAACTTTGGATCGTCAGGCACGGCGATGGCAAACCGCCGGCTATCTGCGCTGAATGCACCAGGCGAAAGGAGCCTCGAGGAAAATCTTGATTGCGGTGAGGTCGATTCCAGTGCGGGCATGCGTTTGGCGACCACCTCGCGTCCTGTACTCACTTCCCAAATCTTTAATTCACACGCTTGATTCTGCTCCGCCGATTCATCGAGCCCAATCCAAGCCAAGTACGCTCCGTTAGCACTAAATCTGGGCGGCCCCGAACCCAAGGCTGAGTCAAACGAAAATGTCCGATCCGCGAGTGTGCCGTTACTGTCCTTGACAAGAGTGCTTTTTCCGAAGTTGGGAAATGTTGCCAAATTCTCCGCGGTCCAGCGCCCGTCAGGCGAAAATGTATTGAATTGTCGTTCGCCTGTCGGACCGGAAAGACCAAATGGCCCAACTGTTGGTACGGTGGCTTGAATGGCTAAAGCTTGTACGGGTACGCCCCAGAACAGAACCTTGCCATCGTCGTAAACCGCTCTGACTTGGCGACCATCCGACGTGAAGCCTAATGCTAGCAGAGCTTGGGTTGGCCCTTGAAACTTGGGCCCAGGCTTTCCTGTGATGGTATTCCATAGTTGTATTGTTGCCAGATCGGAACGAGTCGGTAACGTCACCGCGAACCATTCACCAGTGGGACTGAGACTGTGTAAGCCTGGTTCTTCGACTTGGCCGGGCCTGTTTCTGAAATCTGGCTTGGCCAGGCCCATAAGCGCTTGGCCTGTGGCAGTATCGAACGCGGTCGCCAACGGCTCAATGTTCCGTGGTTCGTTTCGATCCACGGCCACCATTTTTTGACCGTCATGGCTGAACTCCAAATGCTGTCCAAGCACTGGTGGCGTGGTCACCTGTGAACTGGTTTCCAAGTCATAGATCGCGATGCCATAGGGTTCGACACTGGGTTGACGCAAGTCGCCCGCAGGTTGACGCGAGAGGGTGGTATCGAAGAGCGAGATACCCGGCTTGACGGCTAAACGCCTCCCGCTGGCATCCAGTGCGAATATTTCGCTACCACGCTGATCATCGTCACGCTGTGGGATGGCAACCCGCGTAATCTCTTCGCCTGACTGCGAGTCGCACACTTGTATGAACGGTTCCTTGAGCGGTATCGCAAATCTCGATCCGTCGTGGCTGAAGGCAAACGGAGCACGACCGTCTACGTAATTCTCGGCCGTTCGATTGAGTACTTCTTCTCCTGAATCGGTTTTGAAAACATGCAAAACAGCAGACGGTTCCCTAACGAGGTCACTGAATGGTCCGGAAGAACGCCCACCACGGTTCCTCATTACCACCGCCACTCGCTGGCTATCGACGTGAACGAGGGCGATTGAGATTGCACCACTGAATATTCCGAAGTTCCAACTACGACTATCGGTCTCTTGTTTCTCCAAGTGAAGGCCGTCGAGTTCCTTTTCGAATAGCTGTTTACCTAACTCGACATCCCAGACACGCAACGTACCAAGTGCGGAGCGTTGGCTTTGTTGTGAGGTAGGCCTCTTTGGGTGAGCCGTAGCGAGGTATTTTCCATCACGACTGATCATCGTCCTCGAGCTTGCGTCAGCACGAATTGCACTCGCCGCACCTGTTGTCAGTCGCAGATTGCCAACTGGAAGCCGCAACTCGCGCTCGCTGGCATGCAGCATCCGCATCCAATAATTCCATTCAAACCCACGCAGG
The DNA here is from genome assembly GCA_041741715.1 of Pirellulaceae bacterium. Taxonomy (GTDB): domain Bacteria; phylum Planctomycetota; class Planctomycetia; order Pirellulales; family Pirellulaceae; genus Aureliella. The sequence goes on from JBGSJT010000272.1 coordinate 5,014, forward strand.
TCAGACTCACCGGGCTGCGGTCGAGAGGCATTCAGCAACTCGCGAACGCGAACGATGTTGTTGGAGTCCCAGGCTCGACTGATCAAATTCATTTGAGCTGCGTAGAGCGCACGTCGTTGCTGCTCTTTCTGCCTCGCAATTTCGATATTAGCGGCGTTTGCGCGATCGCGCTCTTGCTCGGCCGCTTGCCGTTGTTCCAGCTCCGCAATCTTGGCTGCCTCGGCTTCCGCTTCGCGCTCTTGGGCGAGCTTGCGCTGAGCGGCCTCTTCCTGAGTTGCCTTTTCCGCTCGATCTCGCTGGCGTTCGGCGTCTGTTTTGGCCGCCAGTGCTTGTTGCCGCTGCTGGTCAGCTTCGATAAGACTCTGGCGAGCCAGGTTGTTTGCACTTCTTTCGCGAATGGCCAGCCAGGTACTAATGGTTGATCCCAGTAGCAAAACCGTGGCGATCGTGCCGATCAAACCGGCGGCTACTCGGTTGCGGTGGACCACTTTCTTCAGCCGATACAATGCGGACGTAGGGCGAGCGATGATGGCTTCATCGTTCAGGTAACGCCGAATGTCCTGCGCCAGACCGTTGGCTGTTTCGTAGCGCCGGTTGCGGTCTTTTTCGAGCGCCTTCATCACGATCCAGTCCACTTCTCCGCGCACCAACCGCGATAACTTAGCCGGTTCAATTTGGCGATTCGCAGCTACCGATGCGAGCGAATTGCTGGTACTCAAACGCGTGCTGGGGAGCGGTGGTTCCTCTTCGCGAATGATGCGCAGCATCTCCGTGAAGGCGGCTGTGCGTAGCCGTTGGCGATCAATGGGGGTCGTCCCGGTGAGTAGCTCGTACATCAGCACACCCAGCGAGTAGATATCGCTCCGCGTATCGACATCCAATTGATTCAATTCAGCTTGTTCGGGCGACATATACTCCAGCGTACCAACCAGCGAGCCGAAGCCTGTCACCAGCGTCTTCTCCGTGAGCTGGCCACCGGTGGCTTTGGCCACGCCAAAGTCAATCACCTTGGGGACGGGTTGCCCGTCGTAAAGTGCGATCAACACGTTCGAGGGTTTTATATCGCGGTGAATCACCCCTTTCTGATGGGCGTGTTGCACGGCGTGACATACCGGCAGTAGCAACTCGAGCCGCTGCCGAGTTGTTAGTTTCTTCGTGTCGCAGTATTGAGTGATAGGAATGCCCTTGACCAACTCCATCACGAAGAATGGGCGTCCCGAGTCGGTGGTTCCGGCATCGAGGACTTTGGCGATATTGGGATGGTCCATCATCGCCAAGGTTTGCCGTTCCGCCTCGAAGCGCGCGATGACTTGCCGCGTATCCATACCTGGTTTGATAATCTTGAGCGCCACCAGCCGCTTCATCGGCTCGGTTTGTTGCGCCATGTAGACGACCCCCATCCCGCCTTCGCCGATCTGCTGGATCAACTTGAACGGGCCGATGACGGAGCCTACCGATTCGGTGAGCGGTTGAAAAGCATCGGTGCCTTGCGGTTCGACGGCGGGTTTATCGAGAATGCCTCCAGCGGCGGCATGGGCCGACAGGAGCCGCTCAATTCTCTGGCGTAGCTCCAAATCGTCGCCACACTCGCGCGATAGCAGGCGCTCTCGTTGGGCCAAATCGTCAATCTCCAGCGCTTGCATGAATAGGGATCGTTCGTTGATCATATCTTTCCCCAGTTGGTGTTCGTGGCAACCCTTTCTGTAAAGCAATGCGACAGACTGACCAAGACTTCGCCACGGCTCAGATTATTTTTCGTAAATTTCTGCGTGGAGAAAGGCGCGAGCATAGGCCCACAGGCGGTCAGCCGTGCGCGGAGAGATATTGAGGGCCTGGGCAACCTGCTCCATGGTAAGCCCGGCAAAGTACCGCAGTTTCACGAGTTGAGCTGCTTTTTCATCGGTTGTAGCGAGTTGGTTGAGCGCTTCATCAAGGGCCAAAAGATCGTCGGCTGACTCCGGCGCGGCCAGATCGAGGGTATCGAGATCCTTGCGGATCCGTTCTCTGCCATGACGCGCGGTGGCCCGGCGTCTGGCCCGTTCGATTAAGATCCGCCGCATGGCTTCCGCGGCCGCGGAGAAGAAATGGCCTCGATTGTCGAAGCCCTGCGCATTGGCCGGTCCAATCAGCCTCAAATACGCTTCATGCACCAGCGCGGTCGCTTGCAGCGTTTGTCCAGGTTGCTCTTGGGCCAGCCGAGCAGTCGCCAGTTTGCGCAGCTCCTCGTAAACCAACGGCAACAGATGCTCCGCCGCCGTAGGATCACCCCCTTCGATCTTAGCCAGGATTTGTGTGATTTCGTTCATGTCTCAAAGTCCCCGCCGAGGTTGCGAGCATGATTGGCGGAAATCGGATGCGTGACCGTCACATTCCCCTGTCCCCATTCCTCTGTCTACCCTTCCCGACGTAAGCCATTATACAAGCCCTGCCCATGCACCCATCTGGATAGCTCAACCTCAACCACAGCCGTCTGGAAGTGTCCACTGTCGATAGAATAGACAGGGGAATGGGGACAGAGGAATAGACGGGGGAAGGTGAGTGGCGAGGATTCCGAAACTGTGAAATTAAAAGGTTTCTGCATTTTCGCGCGCCAGCGTTTGACGGCTTTCCGCATGATATTGTAACACTCAAGGAGACAGCCGATGAATGCAGATCCCATTGCCGTTCAGAACCTATTCGCCCAGGCCGTTGCCATTGCAGATCCCAAAGAACGACAAGCGTTCGTTCGTGAACAATGTGCGGACGATGCGGAACTACTGCGGCGCGTAGAAGTCCTGTTGGCGGCTTACGATGAACCCAAGCCGTTCTTCGACCAGCCCACAGCTCAGCTTGGCAACCTGCCAGCCTCTGCAGCATACCAGTCCACAGACGCCGCCCAGCGCCCTGGCAGCGTGGTTGCCGGGCGTTACAAACTGCTAGAGGCCATCGGTGAAGGGGGCATGGGGACCGTCTGGGTCGCCGAACAAACTTCTCCGGTCCGCCGAAAGGTTGCTTTGAAACTGGTCAAACCGGGCATGGACTCGCGGCAAGTCCTGGCTCGCTTCGATGCCGAACGCCAAGCCTTGGCATTGATGGATCATCCCAACATCGCCAAAGTCTTCGATGGGGGTGTCACGGAACAAGGGCGTCCCTTCTTCGCCATGGAATACGTCAAAGGGATGCCTCTGACAGAGTACTGCGACCAAACGCGACTCTCCCTGAAAGAACGACTGAAGCTGTTTATTCCGATCTGCCAAGCTGTCCAGCATGCGCATCAAAAGGGCATCATCCACCGCGACTTGAAACCGTCCAATGTGCTCATTTGTCTCTACGACGGCAAGCCGGTGCCGAAAGTGATCGACTTTGGGCTAGCCAAAGCCATGTACCAACCGTTGACCGAGCACACGCTGCATACCGGACATGGGCTGATGATCGGCACACCGCTGTACATGAGCCCCGAACAAGCGGAGCACAACAATCTGGATGTCGATACACGCACCGACATCTACTCGCTGGGTGTGATGTTATACGAACTGCTGACTGGCACAACACCGCTGGAACGAGCACAGTTCAAGGAAGCGGCGTTTGGTGAAATCCTGCGACTGATCAAAGAAGTCGAACCGCCCAAGCCCAGCACGCGGGTAAGCACCAATGCGCAGCGAGCCAGCATCGCCGCGCAGCGCAGTCTAGAATCGGAGCAACTGGGCCGCAGCATCCGCGGCGATCTCGATTGGATCGTGATGAAAGCGCTGGATAAAGAGCGCGACCGTCGTTACGAATCAGCCAACGGACTAGCCCGCGATCTGGAACGTTTTCTGAATCAGGAGGCTGTCGAAGCCTGTCCCCCGAGCACTGTTTATCGCTTGAGAAAGCAATTTCAAAAGCATCGTGCGGCCATCTCCACGGCTGCCGCTTTTCTGCTGTTGCTCTGTGCCGGGGCTGTGGTCAGTACCTGGCAGGCCTACCGAGCGATCAAAGCAGAACGGATCGCAATCACAGCAGAAGCGACCGCCCGACAGGAACGGGACAAAGCACTTGAAAACGAAAGTCAAGCCATGGCGGCCAGGACGGCTGAATCCGATGCGAGAATGGCGGAAGAGAGAGCCCGCCTGGCGGAGTCGCAACAACGGGCCGAAGCGGAGTCACAACGCGTCGAAGCCGTCAAGCAGCGCGATGAAGCTCAACGCCTGCAGCAGGAAGCGGTGGCTCGCAGTACGCAACTGCAACAACTGACCGAAGAACAACGTCGCGCTATCTATGCGTCGGACATGAACCTCGTACGCATCGAAGCCCAACGCGGCAATCTGCAACGGATGCGTGAGATCCTGTATCAGCAATTGCCCATCGACCACTCCGACCTCCGCGGATTCGAGTGGTACTACTGGTACCGCTATTTGAATCAAGCCCTGGTCGTGCGTCATATCGATCTACCCCGCCGAAACGACGAATACTCACGGCCGGTTGTCTTGCCCGGCGGCAAACTGGCCGCGGTTCCCAAGGGTTCGGAGACAATGCTCGTCGAGCTGGATACCGGCAAAGAAATGGCCACATTTCCACGTGCGATCGGGCAATGGGTCGTGCCATCTCTACGTAGAGCATTATTTCCAAAATTAGAAGACATGCAAATCGAAATGCTTCAAATGTTTGGCTGGTACGCGCGAGCGCGTTTTGCCGAGAACGGGCGATGTATATTCGGTGAGTATGATCCAAAGAATGCGTTTGGCGGAATCTCGATGCAGAGCGTGAATTCAAGCCACAACCAGCCCCAGGGTGACACTCTTCCGTCAGGCTTTACGATTTACGCTAAAGGGCATGAGCCTATCGAGTTTCGATACCCAACGGATTCGTTTTCGCATATCAGTTTTCTCAACATCAGCCAAGACGGCCGTTTCGTAGGCGCACTGGGCAATGACAAACGCCATACGTTGGAAGAACCGATCAGTCGATTAGTTGTGTGGAATGCCGACACCCAGGAAGTGGTCTTTGATCAAGTTCAGATGCGACGACTTAATCACTTTGTCTTCAATCATGATGGATCGCGAATCGCGGCTTATTACTGCCTGGGTCCTGACTTCAATTTGAATGAAATCCGAGATGTCTTGGTGGCTTGGGACGTAACTGAGGGCAAAGAACTCGGAGTTGCCCGACACGATGATGATATCGAAACAGCAATATGGCTACCCAACGCTGATCGCTTGCTGGTAACGACAAATGGCATGAGTGGCCGTCAAGAAAAGGAATTGCTCGCTTGGGATATCGCTTCATACCAGCTTCAGCGATTTTCCAGCGAACTGATACCGAACCATGTTCAGACGTGCATTAGCCCAGACGGAAAGATGGTAGCGCTTGGCAGTCTAGGAAACGACAGCATCCGATTGATCGACGCTGTAACAGGTCGTTTGAAACGAACCCTACACAATGAAGCCTTCGGGATCGAGTCATTTGCGTTTAACAGCGATGGCACTCAGTTGACTGCGTTTGGAGAGTCTGGCGATGTAGTGAAGTGGCCAACGTTGAACCTTGACCAGAACCGCTTTGCAATTCGCAGTAGGTCGTTTCCGTATACACCTAATCCAATTAAGGAGCGAGTTGCGAGTGAAATGCTTGGTGCTAAGTTTGATTTCTCCGACGACGGCGAGCTGGTGGCTTATTATCCAGGGCAGTTTCCAGGTAGTTTTCTTAGTATTCGCACTGCGGAGGGAAATGAGAGCTATTACGCTGATGTTCCAACTTCCGTCAAACCATTCAAGCTGCGATTCAATTCTGCCGCCAACCTTTTGGCGGCCACGACTAGACACGATGTGCAGTTGATGGACGTTCGGAAAGGCGTTGTACGATGGCAAACTCCGCTGGATAACGGTTCTGGAATTAAATACGTTCGTGAATTCGATGTGACGGGCGGAGCTTCGCTTCTCGAATTCACCAGTGATCAGTCCAGCCTGATTGCAACATCAATCATGGGTGGTGTATTTGGATTCGATATCGAAACCGGCTCGAAACGAGAGATTGTGGCTAGTACACCACAGAGTTCATTCTTCGCCTACGATTTGCGTAAATGCGGTGATGATGGTCAATTGCTAGTCGTTGGCTTGGCAAGTACACAAACAAATTCTGGTGTTGCCCGAGCTATCGAAACTCGAGACGCGGTAACGGGAGAAAGGCTGTATTCCGTTCCATTCGATTTGAGTAAGTACAAAGGTTTGTGGCCACATAAACCAATTTGCATATCGCCTAGTGGCAAAAAGCTGATTCGTGTCTTCAACGATATCGTGGAACTTTGGGATCTTTCCAACAGCCGATTGGTATTCAGGAAGAACGGCAGTTATGCATCCTTCAGCCCCGACGGTCAGCAGATCGTCGTAACGCACGCAGGGCGTTCCACGCCTCGTCCGAAAATGTTACTGACGGTTATGTCTTGGACTCCAACCGCGGAACGGGTCGAAATCGTTTCATCGGAAGATGGCCGACTGTTTATCGAATTATCTTTGGCGGGCGATGAGGCAGACGAGATACGATTCAGTCCCGACGGTCGCCGCTTGTTGACCTTGCACGGCAAGTTTCCCAACGATGCCGTAAGCAGACCAGCCCATGCGCGCTTGTGGGATTGTGAATCCGGACGAGAAATCCTGGATCTGTCGGTTGCATCCGATCGAGTGTTTCATTGGGATTTGAAATTTGATTCAACTGGCAATCTGCTTACCGGAGGCGTGTTGGGCAGAGCACTAAGCGGCGGCAACCGGGAAGCTGACGAACGCTCGCTGCGGTTCGACGCAACCCCACTTTCGCCTCAGGAGGATGTGCAATTGATTGCGTCGTACTGGGTCAATCAACTCAAGCAGCAAACCCCCATTCCAAAACAAATGATCGAGACGATCCAAAAGAACAAGCTCTGTGCGGCACGCGTCCGAGACGTCGCTCTTGAAATGGTTGGCCGCATTGTTTTCGACTCTGAATTGGTGACAAATCAATGTCTGGCAATCGTCGAGCAGCCCGACAGCGATACATCCAGCTACCAGCGCGCCCTGTCGTGGGCGAAGGCTCTGGAACAGGTGGATCAGGCCTCCTTGCGAACCATAGCGATGGTAGGAGCCGCCCAATTGCGATTAGGGCAAATCGACGAGGCGCTAGCGACGCTGCGACAGCGAAAGCCAATTCAACTCACCTCGGACCATCAGGACTTTCGCTGGGAACAGCTTCGTCGATCGATGGAAGTTCTCGGACTGTACAATCAAGGGAAAGACCCGATAGCAGCCCATCGGTGCGCGATCGGCTTGGCAGACTTTGTTCATGACGCACACGCCGGAGATACAAACACAACAGGCATCCAGTGGCTTCCAACATCCCAGGAGGCGTTGCTAACACAGGGAACAGACTTCGCATCAAGTCAAATTTCCAATCGCGTTAAATCTGGCGGTAAGCCTACTGTTGTGTATCTAAGCTCTACTTTTATTAGTGCTTTGGAAAAGCAATTCCGTAGCCTGGACACGAACGGTGATGGAATCCTCTCGGCCAGCGAGCGGGCATCATTCCAAGTAGAAATCACTGACATCGATGAAGTTGCCGGTATTTCGTATGCAGAATGGCGGGCAAACTTACTGATTATGCACATTCGCAACAACGCAAAAGGACAAGTTCAATCAAAGCAAAAGACGAATTCGAACGCATTCTTAGCGGCTGACAGAAACAAGGATGGCCGCGTGACTCCAGATGAATGGGGGGCATCTACATGGAACTCATTAAAAGCCTTTGATCAAGATCAGGACGACGCCCTGACTTTTGAAGAATATGAGAAATATCTGTTCCAAAAGGAATTTGTAGGCTGGCTGCTTTCTGCGCTAACTGGCAAAGACCAGCCGACTTCCGAAATCCAACTTCTCACGCTCAACCTGGCCATCAACGAAATCGCAGAGGATCCCCGGTTGCTTACGCTACGAGCTCTTCTCCGGGCCACGTCACCGGATGAGATGATTCGAAATGGCGAGCAGGCGTTGCAAGATGCAACCCAGGCTTGCCAAATAACAAAGTACCTAAACGCAGTAGCGATCTCTGCTCTAGCGGCAGCTTACGCTGAGTCAGACGATTTTGATAAAGCGGTTAAATACGGGGAGAAAGCGATGGCGATGATCGGCCCAACAGGTACGGGCAGCGATCGTTTAAAAGCCATGCTGGATTCATATAACCAAAAGCAAGCGTATCGTAGACATACCATTGATAGTGTGGAGATTAACGCCCGAAACGATCCTTCTAGGCAGCCGCTGTTTACTGCGGACCAGATTCAAAAGGCACAGCGGATACCCGGCGGAGAACCATGCTGGTCGTCTGATGGTAAACACCTCATCTATGCACTGACTGCCTTTGCAGCAACAAAGAGCTATCTCGAGTCGCTCGACCTGACGACTGGTGAGAAGAAAATCCTGTGCAAGGGAGGTCGCTTCATCGTCTGTTCGCCAGCCGACAATTCGCTGGCATTTATACGCCGTCCGCTCCGATCCGAGCCGACCGAACTCTGGCTGTATGATCCGGTGAGTAACACGGAAAGTAAGTTGACGAATGGTATCCCATACTGTTGGACCAACGATGGCATGCTGTGTTACCGCCCTTGGCGCTCTGAGCAAGCGGTATGTGTCGACCCAAAGCAACTCGATAAACCGATCTGGACGCTTCGCGGAGCGCGCTCGCCAGAGCGAAACGCCGCAGTGTCGCCCGACGGAAAGCGTTATGCTCAGTCGAGTTTCGGAAAGTGGTCGATTTTTGATTTGCAGCAGACACTCGAGATGCCGCCTGCAAGTTACGACAGCACGGATACGGGCCGCGCGGACTGGTCTGCCGATGGTCGCTGGATCGCGCATAGCACTCATATCGACGACGAGTATGGAGTTTGGTTGATCGACACCCACACGCAACAAACGCGTTTGTTAGCTGAGTTGGCCGCCTATCCACGATGGTCGCCCGATGGCAAGACGTTGGCGCTCGGCCTGCAATCGTCCAACGAGATCGTGCTGTTGGATGTATCGTCGCTCGACACGCTGTGGAAAGAGAATCACGCAGAAACGCCTAAACAGCCATGAGTGACGTCTCAAAAATTCTGTCAGCGCTCGAGCAAGGCGATACGTTCGCGGCCGAGCGACTGTTTCCGCTGGTCTATGACGAACTGCGACAGATGGCCCAGGGCAAGCTGAACCTTGAGAAAGCGGTCGACTCGTTGCAGGCCACTGCGCTGGTACACGAAGCCTACATTCGGCTAGTCGATGGCCAGGCGGGGGCAAGCTACAAGAATCGACGCTATTTCTTCGGCGCGGCTGGTGAAGCCATGCGCCGCATTCTGGTCGATCGTGCTCGCAAGAAGGGGAGCCTCAAACACGGCGGCGACCGATCGCGCGTCGAACTGTTCGATATCGGCACCATGCCCGACGATCAGGAACTGCTCGCGCTCGACGAAGCCCTGCGACGGTTAGCTGAAGAAGACGCGTTAGCCGCCGAAGTGGTCAACCTAAAGTTCTTCGCTGGCATCAGTCGCGAAGCCATCGCCGAAATGACCGGCCTGACCATCCACGAAGTCCGCTTGAAATGGTCTTACGCGCGCGCCTGGCTGCAAGTCGCCATCAACCAAGGATCGCGCTGACTTCGATGCTCACTCCAGCGACTTTCCGTGGCGTCAACGTGTCGCCGCTCCGCGCCGTGACTACGGTGGCAAAGCGGCCATCGGATTGTGGATCTAAATAAACCTCGATCGTCGCCTGACTCAAATTCACGATCCAGTATTCGGAGATACCAGCCTCGGCGTACACAGCTCCTTTGATCTCGCGATCATAGGCCAGCGACGAATCCGCCACTTCGACCAGCACCAACACATCTTCTGCCATGGGACGTCGCGACGAGTAAAGGTCTTCTCGATAAATCAGAACGGCAACATCCGGTTCAGGCTCGCTGTCACCCAACCAAATCGGATTCTGAATGCTGAGCATAGCATCGTCTGGCAGCTGCTTCGACAGCAGCCGGTTCAAGCGATTCACGGTTGCGGCATGCGGATTTCCAATAGGCAATTTTCTAATGATCTCCCCTCGTATGAGTTCGATCGGCTCATCTTCGCTAAAGATGCCGTGCTCAATCATCTCGTGGTACTGCTCAATAGTAAACAAGTGTCGTGTCACAGCCACTGATGAGGAAGCAACCGCCTCGGGAGATGAAGAATTCGTTTGTGAATCGATCACAGACATGTCAGATGCCTACACCCAAAAATGGAACTCATGCTTCAGACTTTTATCGTACCACGCATGCTTGTGGACTTCTACGCGGTTTACTGATGCTTGCTCACAAAAAGATCGTTTAGAGCCACTTCATTCGTAATCAGTTCGGCTGAATATCGATTGGGTGCGACGCCCTGCGGGGTGATCAAGGTCAATGGTCTTCCGACTTCCCGTGAACCACTTAACTTCCTAGTTTTGGCCGCATATAAACCGTATACCTCGACCAAGCTAGCATTAAGAGGCTACGTTTGGCGAGGCATTCTGGGAATACCTCGCCAAATCTGTGACGAGGTCAAGCGCTTTCCTGAGGCTCCCCATCAAAATTTGTCCTCACACCAAATAGCGATATGATGTCTCACCACAGGCCAACACATGCGACCGAAAATCCGGTCAACCAGATACACACTCAACATGCTTTTACCGGGACATGTACGATGTCTGACGTAACGCAAATCTTGCAACAAATCGAAGCCGGTGATCCCACTGCGGCGGAGCTGCTATTGCCTTTGGTCTATGACGAATTGCGCAAATTGGCGGCGGTCCGCTTGAGTCAGGAGAAACCGGGCCAGACGCTGCAGGCCACTGGCTTGGTGCATGAAGCTTACCTGCGACTGGTTGGTCCCGATGGCGCTGCGAGTTTCGCCAATCGGCAACATTTTTTTGCTGCAGCCGCCGAAGCCATGCGCCGAATTCTGGTCGATCAGGCCCGCCGCAAATTGACAGAGCGGCACGGTGGCCACTGGCAGCGAGTCGCGGAACCCACGCACGATCCAGTGGCTGACGGTGACGCCGAACAGACGGTCATCATCCACGACTTGCTCGATCTGCTCGGTAAGACCCATCCACGCCAGGTCGAAGTCGCCAAAATGCGGTTGTTTCTGCAACTCAAGTTTACCGAGATTGCGGACGTCACGAACCTGTCAGCCGATACAGCCGAGTCGGACTGGAGTTTTGCGCGTGCCTGGCTAAAACGCGAATGGGAACGGAGATAAGACACTATTCTCGACACATCTCGCTAATCGCCGATATTGAGTGCATCGTACTCGTACTCAGTGAAACGGCACTCGTACTCGTACTCGTACTCGAAAGGATCAAAATGGCAGAACCAACCTTCGACCACGAACGACTCGACGTCTACCGTCTGTCGATTGATTATGTTGCGTTTTCGTTTCTAAACGCCAAAAGGCTGGGTGGCATCAACCGACACGCCCGCGAGCAATGGCTCCGGGCGGCTCAATCGATCCCGCTAAATATCGCCGAAGGCAATGGAAAGCAAAGTCTCAAAGACAAGAATCGATTCTTCGAAATTGCTCGCGGATCGGCTTTGGAATGTGCTGCGATTCATGATGTGCTGCGAGTCTGCGACGCAATCGATGATGAATTGAACTGTCGTGGAAAATCAGACTTGAAACGAATCGTATCGATGCTGACTCGACTGATTCAACGAACCCAAACCGTCTCCGAAGATCGAATCGAGATGCTGAGTACGAGTAGGAAAAGGCTGTCCATTCCCGACTTGGGGTGAGCAAAGCACCGGCGATTAGCGAGAACAGTCCTATTTTCGCAATTTCTCCCGGTTTATCATCGGCTTTCTCGCATTGTGAAATAGTTGCAGTTTTTTTCCAATCGAGTGACCGAGGTGCGCGATGAACGAACCCGAAATTTTTGCAGCCGCGATTAAGCTCACTGGTGACGCACGCCACGCTTTTCTGGACGCGGTCTGTGGTCATGATGCTCGACTGCGCGAACAGATCGAAGCCTTATTAAAGGCTCACGATGAATCGGGTGGATTGCTGCCAAAGTTATCGACTTCGGATTGGCCAAGGCGATGAATCAATCGTTAACCGAGAAGACCTTGCACACGGCTCACGACATGGTGCTCGGGACGCCCTTGTACATGTCTCCCGAACAGGCTCAGCTCAACAACATCGACGTCGACACACGCTCCGACATCTATTCGCTGGGCGTGCTGCTTTATGAACTGCTGACCGGATCGACCCCGGTGGAGAAGCAGCGATTCAAGCAGGCTGCCTGGGACGAAATGCGCCGGATCATCCGCGAAGAGACGCCCGAATCTCCAAGCGCTCGCGTCACGACCATGGCCAGCGCTCAAAAAGCGATCGCTGCCACTCATGGGGGCGATTCCGGGAACCTCGCCAAGATCATTCGCGGCGACTTGGATGTGATCGTGATGAAGGCTTTGGAGAAGGAGCGAGGCCGACGTTATGACACTGCATCGGCCTTTGCGGAAGACATTGGGCGTTTTCTCAATCAAGAAGCCATCTTGGCCAAGCCCGCCTCGACGGCTTACCGATTCAAGAAGTTTGCCCAGCGGAATCGCGGCGCGATGCTGACCGGTTCCTTGGTTGCCGCATCATTGTTGTTAGCCACTATCGCTAGTACGTGGAGCGCAATCACGGCCAGTAGATCTCGCACCGAGGCGCTGGCCAGTCGCAATGAGGCACTTGCCAGCGTTGCGGAGGCCATTCGGGCTCGCAGCCAGGCCGAAGACTCTGCCCACGCAGCGCGCGTCGCCCAGCAAGCGGAGTCACTGCGAGCCGAAGAGGCCCGCCGGGCGAAATTGGAAGCTGAAGCCCGACAGGCGGAAGCAACCGCCACGCTTAACTTCTTGACCAACAAATTGCTTGCCAATTCAGCTCCCAACATCAATTTCTTGGACATACAAGCGTCAACCCCATCGAGCAACAACGACGCAACAACCGAGAGCGATTTCTACGTTTCGGGGACCACCGCAGATACTCAATTTGATTTGCGGAATCCCACGGTCCTCGAACTGCTGGACCGCGCGGCTCTCCAACTTTCAGAAGATCGGATCGAGTCATCATTTCCCAAGCAACCTCACATTCAATTTACAGTTTTGCACACGATCGCGCAATGTTATAGTCGGCTGAGTGAATTTGGTAAGGCATTGCCGTACGCTGAGCGCGCAGCCAAGCTGGCCGAAGAGTTGTACGGTCAGCAACACGATCGAGCGATTCATGCTCAATTGGTATTGTCACAAACGTATAAAGGGATGCGGCAACGCGAGTTGGCCCAAACGATTGCCCGGCAGGCGTTAGAGAGATCGAGATCCCATTTTGGGCAATCACATCCCGTCACTTGGATGTGCTTGGCGACGGTTGCGTATTCGATGTATTCAACCGATGGTATTTATAAGGACCAAGATTTTATTGCTTTACACGGCGAACTTTTCACTCAAGTTGCGGACGCAGATGCCTCCAAGCTGCCCAGTCACCCCATCGTTACAGATTTTTATCCCGAAGGCTGGCCGGAATTTCAAGCACGGATCTTAACCGTAGAGTCAAGGATTCGCGCATTTGGGGGCTACTCTTACTTTGATAAAGCTAACGAATTGGCAGAGAGAGCTTATGCTATCATCAAAGAAAGCGGCGATTCCACGACACCAGCTAGTTTGAAAGTACAAGCCAATCTGGGATACATCAAGTATCTCACGGGCGACAGCGAAGGTGCAAGCCAGATCCAGAAAGCGACGTTGGCCTCTCTAGTGAAAATCTATGGCGAGAACCACCCAGTCGTTTCTGTGTACAGTTATCGCCTAGCGCAGTCGCTTGTAAAGTTAAACGACTTTCAAGGTGCGTTGCCGTTGCTCGAAAAAGAAGTTCTGATCCGCACTGAGTCGCTCCAACAGGGCAAGAAGAATGTTCCGCCTACTCTGCTGACGGGAGTAGAAAAGAGGCATTTCGATCGGATTCGCGAGCAGTTGCTTAATGGCTACCTGGCCACGCAGCGATTGCCCGATGCTGCGGCGAAACTTTCCAGTTGGCTTGCTGCAGGGCCGATCGCGGACGTACTTCTCTTGCAGACTGCGCTGCGGGTTGTCAATGAACTCACCAAGTCTAACCAGACCGATGATGCGACAGGATTACTCGTAGGCATTGAACAGTCCGTGCGAAAGGGAATCTCATCAGAGAGGTTACCCCAAGCACAGCAGTTCTTCTTTCGTGATGACGTTATACAGCTCGGCATTTACGGCGAAATCGCCATGCGGCACCTCGAACTGGCGGATTGGGCGAACGCCGAGCGATTGGCGAGAGAATGCGTGGCCCAATACACACGCCTCGAAGAGAGTGGACGGTTCGTATTGCCTACTCAAACCAAACAGGCGAAATACTGCTTAGGTTGTGTATTGCTTGAGCAAGGTAAATTCGACGAAGCTGAACCTGTGCTTCTTGAGTCGCTGCTGAGTGAGCAAGAGCTGTCGGATGGCGCGGATGCGACCGTTCACCAGGCTGCCCTTGTGGCTTTAGAAAAACTCTACACCGCCACCAACCGCCCCGAGTTGGCGAAACAATGGCGGGAGAAACAATAGGCATGGCCGCAGGTAAGTGTAGAGCAATTGTCCTCAATTGCTTATGGACTTCACGACTGACGTATCATGGCTGCTTGAGCGTCTCCGCCGGATTCTGTTTCCACAGCGCGTCGAGCGACGAGACATCCAACAGCAGGATCTCGTTGGACGACTGCAGGCCGAGCGCCAGCGTCTTGCCATCGGGGGACCAACGTGGATACGCAGCCAAGTCGGATAGTAAACGTGTTTCCTGCGTGTTCGTGTCGATCAACCAGACGCCGTGACGATTATCTACTTTCGTGCCATAAGCGATCAAGCGGCCATCCGGCGACCAATCCGCGCGACCTGCATCGGTTGTAAGGTATGCAACGGTTGGAATCTGCTGGGTATGCTCTCGCTCGAAAATGAACCACTTCCCAAAACTCATTCGTCCATAACGCTTGCCGTCAGGTGACAGGGCCGAAACGAACGAACTGGTAGCTCCCGGAAAACTCCACAGTGGCGAACCAATTCGTTCGGGATGAACGCAGATCAATTCATATGCCCGATAAGGACTATAGCAAAGGGTTCCATCGCTGAGCCAATGGACTTGAAATCCATCCGCCAGTTTCTTTTCCGTTTTACTTGCCGGATCGTATAGCCAGATTTCCGCAGGTATCGTAACACGACGTATGAAAGCCAACGTTCCATCGATCGGTGAACAGGTTGGGCTTTGCCCAGCGGCGCACATCGCCTCCGTTTGTCCGGTCTCCAAATCCAACAATTCCCAGTAACTGTGTTCCGAACCAAACGCCGGTAGTGCATAGATCAACCGTTTTCCATCTGGTGTCCAGCAAGGTTCTCCTCCTGAAATGCGACGCGCCTGCTGGATTTGGTCGAAAGTGATCAGCGGTTGTTCTTGTCGCGTGATGGAGTTGTCACTATCCTGCCCATCGCCAGTCGTTTTTCGGTAAGGTTGTCTTTGTCGATAAAGCTCCAGACGTGACTCAATGTCCCTCAACATTTTACCTGGTCCCACCATCGAAATGGCTTTTTCAGACAATTCGATGGCTTTGTTGAAATCACCCACCTCGGCATAAGCGGCTGCCAGCACAATGATCCTATTGGGAAATTGAAAATTACACTGCTCACAGGCCTTGGTCGCATCCAGAACCGCTTGCTGTCCATCAAGTAAGCTCACATCTTGGGAAGTGGACAACAAGATGGCTCGGGAGTTTAATAAGTTCGCTTCACCCGGGTGATCTTCCAGAGCCGCATTGATAACCATCAATTTGACTTGCCCCTCCGGCGATGACGGGGTTTTGAAGTGGGCTGTTAGCCATTTGACATACTCGTCTTTATAGATGCTACAATAGCACGTAGGAGCGAAACTCATGACCCAATCCATTCAAACATCCGTTGACCGAACCGTTAGCGACATTACTCCCAATCAACGTCACGCTATTGAGGAACTGGTCGGAGGAGATCTAGCTCCTGACCA
>JBGSJT010000273.1:0-3832 GCA_041741715.1 Pirellulaceae bacterium
TTGGACGAAGGCCTGCCTGCTGAGCGGCACCCCGAGAAGCTTGCACTTGGGCGCGTGCTTGCCGAAGGGTCGGGTTGTTGTCAATCGCCATTGCCTCAAGATCAGCTAGCGACCAACCGACCGTTTCGGGCTGTAACTCCAAATTCAATCCAGTTGCACTCGTCGACATCGAGGTGGTATTGAGTGACTGGGTCGGTTCTTGGGACAGACCGCGATCGATCGTGAGGTAAAATAAAGCAATAGCTATGATAAGTTTTCGCACCACGAGACATCCACTTCGTAAGTTTTAGATCGAAAAGTCCACGCAAGCCAAGAACTCTCATTCATATCAATGGCGTCAAGTTTCCAGCGGAAAAATACGGCATACATCTCCGTCATTCACTGTTGCCTACTGTTGGCTAAACGTAAGCCCGCGAAGGCCATCGTCACCGCTGTTGTCGATGACAGCGTCGAGCCCCCCCGTCAATACGAGGCCGTCCACTCTTGACTTGGCTTGCGCGTGTTGCGATTGAGCGGCGACATACTGAAGATTAGCATCGAAGTAAGTTCGACGCGCAATAAGGACTTGTACGAAGCTCGTCTCGCCTCCTTTGTAAGCTTGCTCGGCTAATACGAGCGACTCTTGTGCACTAGGCAGTATTTCGGTTGCGTATTTTGTCACAGCTACGGACGATGTGTCGTAGTCTCTGGATACAACAGCCATTCTTGCTTTGATGGAGTCTTCTACTCGTTTTGCTTCCAAAACAGCTCGACGATACTCTGCTTGGCTGGCGGCAATGTTCCCTTGATTCTTGTTGAAGACTGGGATGGGAGCTCCGACTTGCAAGTTGATCAGGCCAGAGTTTGTTCCACGATCAGCCCCGCCTGCTAACGAGACTGTCAAGTTCGGAATTGCTTGAACCCCCTGTCGCTGTAAATTAGCGAGTGCTTGCCTGACACGCACTGTTGCAGCGTCATATTCCGGGCTCAGTTCCAAAACCGAGGTCGTCATTGCGGTCCAGTCTTGATCTGCTGGTGACATTGGCAACTCGCCTTGCAATCGAGAAATTGGCAGCGATGGCGATCCAGAAAAGGCTACCAATTCTCGCCAAGTCGCCGCGTAGGTCAGCTCAGCTTGTTGGAGCGCTAAGTCAATCTCGTTCTTCTGAACTTTTGCTTGAAGCACTTCGAGCTGGGAACCTTCGGATGCTTTCTTTCTTAAGTTTGCGAGTTCTAGCCCTTTCGCTGTGACCGATTGAAACTCTTTGATCAGTTCGATGCGTCGTTGCGACGCGAGTGCCTCAAAGAAGCGAATTCGAATGTCTGTCGAGACTCGAAGTTTTTGTGCCTCCAGTTCCAAGAGTTGGGCGCGAAGCGCCTCATTCAAAACGCGACGGTTCAAATCTAGTTTTCCGCCGGTAACAATTTCTTGCTGAACAAAAGCCGTATGCTGATCGGTTCCTTGGTCGGCGAGTTGTGTTCCCTGATAGCCAACAATGGGATTGGCTCGCAGCCCAACCTGCGTTCGGAACCCCGCTGCCTTCTGAGTTATAGCTGCGAGCTCACAAAGTGTTGGATTGTTTGCCAATGCAAGTGACTCAAAGTCCTCCAACGACATCACTACCGAAGTCCCTGATGAGTTTGCCACCGTTTCAAATTCGTTGAATTGCGAACCTGCTGTTTGCATGGTGCTCGCAACGCTTACGGCCGCCTGAGCAGATTCATCGCTAGTGTATTGATGTGAAGCCTTCGCGATTGGCTGAGATGTTTGAAGAGAACGATCAATCGACATCTCCGGATTTTCTGGACTCTTGGCTGGCACAAGGAATTGCGATTTACGAACAGTCTCCGCGATCGGGTTTTTAGCGTTTGGGCGCGTGGCGCAACCTAATGGGTTTACCGTCGTAGCTAGCGCTAAGACCACTTGAGTAAGGCAAAAGGTTTTCTTCATGGCAAACCAAGGATTTAGTTGGATGAAACGTCCGACAATTCGGCACATTGTGGCTCGTTCGTCTCGACCGAGAATCACGGCGAAGCTTGCCGTGCCACAATTTTCGCGAAGCGACAGTCGTTCCGGTTATCTCGATTGTCGGATATCGAAGGTGGCGACAACTCTGGATTGCCGGAATTATCGCGACCATTCTTCGGCATGACTCGATTTATCGTCATATTCGGAGCAACTGACACGTCACTCTCAGCATCTGGAAGAACAGCTTCCGCTTGATTTCTTCGCAAGATCACTCTCCGGAAGAGAGTCACTTTTCAACGTATCTCGTTGCATATATTGGGCAGCCGTAATGACGGACTGCAGGTCGCAACATCCATCCGCTATTCTTCCGCAACGTACTTGCCGAATCGGCATGGCAAAAAACTCGGGTCGACCTTGTAACTTACTCGCTTCCATCCCGCTATGGCCGTGAAGCGTGTTTCACCACAAAACGTGAAGCCCATTCGTTGGATCGCTTTAATCGCTGGTGAATTCCCTAAGTCTGTCGTAAGCGAGATTCTACGAATGCCATCCTGCTGCAACGTGCTGGCGATATGAGAGATTAGGGATGAGTACAAACGTTGCCCCCTGCTTGAAGGCGTTACGAATGCGGCGAATAGATAGGCAGTTTCTCCGTCTAGGTAGATAGGCAATCCCGTCCACGTGTGACCATTACTGTTATGCTGTGGAGGAATTTCGCCTGTTCCAATCCATGCATAGGCCTTTGTACCCTCCTCGTCTCGCATCGCAAAACAACGGAAACGATCGGAGGAGACGTTTTGAAACGTAGCCCAATCAAAATTCGGATTGCAGTCAATAAGAGTTCTTGATGTCTCAAGTGGTAGTTCAATGAATTCAAAGCGGTCGGGAAGATGGAGAGGGACTCGAGCCAAAGTTTCGGTATCACAACAAAACAAAAGACTCCTGTCGGCAATTCCAACCCTTCTCAAGACTGAATAAGCAATGCGATCTAAATTCCCAGCTAAACCAATTGAAAATCGCATCTTTAGTCCGCACCTGTGGCGATTTGCCTAACTGAATGGCTTAAAGCCAGCTTGAAGTCGGACCATCCGAGTACCCACAATGAGACTGAGCTTGGAGGTAGAAGCACAGATCAAACAAAAGGCAATAATGAAAAACCGCATTCCTGCCTCTCCAAAACGAGCAAAACAAGCGACATGTTTTTCACTTGGATGCTCGGAAGGAAGCGATCCTTCGCAGAATTTCCAAAATTTCCAAAATGGGAGTTGTCTCGGAAACTTGCAGTAGGCAACACTTTAGTTAGCATTTTCTTTTGAATTCCTGCGGATAGCGATGTTGATCCCAGTGTGCTAGTCGAACTGCTACGAAGTGTGCGATTATGCTAGAAATCCGTGAAGGATTCGTATTGGAGTTGCATCCAAATAGGCTGATGTTCCAGAATCACGCGTTAAGTGCTACGGTCATCCGACCAATTTTCACTTACTTCAAACATTCCTACTACTCGTACCCGGATGCCAACATGTCGCGAACCCTTCGTCTCATTGTCGCGATTTCGACATTTTCTGCATTAGGAACGATGGCCTTGGTCGGATGCAACCAACCGTCATCTTCTACGAAGACGCCTGCAACAATGGTTGATGGCGCTGCAACAACTCCGAAGTCGGAGAAGAATAATGCTTCAGAAGAGGAACATCCGCATATAGCTGGCGCTCATGGTGGGATTGTGATTCCTATCGGCTCGGATAGCTATCATGCCGAAGCCGTCATCGAGAAAGATGGCCAGTTTCGTTTGCTGATGCTGGGTGCCGATGAAACTCGCATCCAAGAAGTCGATGTCCAGGCAGTGAAGGCTTACATCAAGGCTGCAGGCGACACTGACGCTAC
>JBGSJT010000274.1:0-98447 GCA_041741715.1 Pirellulaceae bacterium
TAGAATCAGCACGGCAGCCAGCGCGACCCAGCCTCCGACAGAGTGAACGACGGTGGAACCGGCAAAGTCGACGAAGCCTAGCTGACCCAGCCAA
This sequence comes from Pirellulaceae bacterium, assembly GCA_041741715.1. Lineage (GTDB taxonomy): Bacteria > Planctomycetota > Planctomycetia > Pirellulales > Pirellulaceae > Aureliella. Next base: position 95 of record JBGSJT010000274.1, read on the forward strand.
CCTGCAACAATACCTTGCTCCGCTCCCGCCCAAGCCCAATGCCCAAAGATCGGATAAATAATGCCGGAAACAAGAAAGCTAATCACAAGATAGGAACGAAACCGCATCCGTTCGGCGACCGCGCCTGAGATAATCGTGGTAGCCGTTCCGCAGAAGACCATCTGAAAAAGAAAGAAACCCAGCAGCCATGGTCCCGCTTCCTGTCCCAGCAGGAAATGAGTTGTACCAAAAAAGCCGCTATAGGATGCACCGAACATCAGGCCAAAACCAAAGACCCAAAAGACCGCGGCAGCAATGCAAAAGTCGATGATATTCTTGATAGCAACGTTGATGCTGTTTTTGGAGCGAGCCATCCCCGTTTCCAAACAGCAAAAGCCTCCCTGCATCAGCATGACTAGTGCCGCACAGATCAGTATCCAAAGGGTGTCTGGCAATGAATGTTCAGCCGTCATAACAATACCACCCCAAATTCTGTCGTTTATTAGGGCCATAGGGAAGCGCTCGTAGGAAGCGACTTCATCCCCTGCATTTGGTAGGCATTGATCGCGCCAAAACGCAGTCAGGGAAAACTTAGGGCGCAGTTGGAAATAAGGGCGTCTAATAAACGAATTTCCCCACAGTTCGTTTCGATTGTGTCGAGTACTGCTGTAGCGGGCCGAAAAATTGGACAGACCATCAGAATCCGAACACGAGAGTTGGGAAGCTTGCCACGACAATAATTTCGGAGGGGCTATGACAGACCATTTGGCCTACACTGCTGTTGAACGACGCCGTCTGCGGCTAGTGAAGGCACAGCCTACAGCGGAACGACTGATTCGCTGGGCATATTCCATTCCACTTGGATTCCCGGATTATCCTGTGAAGCAGTTATCGAGCAGCTTCTTCGATTCCCAGGGGTACAGCATCGGATTCAGAACCGGTACCAAGGCAGAGCAGATCATTTGGAAGATGTTTTTTACAACAAATCCGCACAACATGAATTTCCCACTCGGCGACGGAGGCCTGATAGATTCAACTGAGCTTCGGAACTCTGGCTTAAAATCAATACAGCTCGTGTTCATTTGTCGCGCACATTAATACAGTTCTAGCCACGATAGCCAGAGTGCAACCTGCCACGCCTAAGTTGTAGAGGCCTGAAAGACCGTAGGCTCCGCACGTATACCGTTCGTAACAGTTTGCATCGGCCTCTGGGGGGGCCGCGTTTGCTACGTGCAACAGGAAAGGTGGAGCCGCGAAACTATTCGTCTCGCGGCTGGAGGTTGGCCAAAGATACGCCCGAGTCCCATGGTCAACGTCCCCTTTTGAGGTTGCTCATTCTAGCATAATCAACCTAGAAAGTTCCGTTCGATGCTGGCCCTATTCCTCCCGCCATCTTTGGCAGAATAGAGCAACTTATCGGCTCGTTCGAACCAGCTTTTACTAGTGTCGTCGGACCTCAGTAGAGCCGCACCAATCGATACCGCAATTCCAGATATGCGCTCCCCTGTTCGTTCCAAAACCATCGTCTTACCGGAAAAAAACTCACAAAAACAGTTGGCCAGTGTTTGCACGCTATCGGCTGAGTCGGCATTTCCAAACACTGCAAACTCGTCACCGCCATAACGTGCAATCGATGCGTCAGCCGCAAGCCTTTGCATCCCATTTGCTGCAAATCTCAGAACGCTATCACCGACCGCGTGGCCGTATGTGTCATTGACGTCCTTGAAGTTGTCCAAGTCCACAAGCATCAGATATGGGATTGATTCACGTTCTCGTGGACCGGCAAACGCTTTACCCATCATCGTGTCAAAGAAACGGCGATTGCCGATTCCAGTTAGCGGGTCGATGACCAAAGCCTTTTGCGATTCAGTTAGTCCCTCTCTGAGGCCCTCAATCTGGGACAGTGATTCAATCAGTTTTTCATCCATGCATGCGAGTCTTTGTTGCATGCTCTTGTTTTTTTCCAGCACCATTCTAAGACAGCTCTGAATCTCATCAGGTACGACGGTTTCACCAAGTGTGCTGCTCGCGTTTACAATAGACTCTCCAAACTCCACATTGGCACCCAATTGCGAACTTAAGAGTGCTTGTAAGCCTTCCATCTGAACGGAGAGACTTTCGGAAATCAGCTCGTTTGCTATAGCACCGGCAGATTCGTTTAGAAATTGCTGTTTGAGTTGTTCCAATTGATTTTTTGAAACAGACTTGGCGACGTTGACGGCATGCCTAAGCTGTTCGTTTATCGCTTCGTTGCCTCCCTCTACGAACCGGTACCACACCTCGTAGACTTCTGGCGTCGGTGGCGTTTTGAAGGTTCCAATATACGTCAGAGCTTCCTTTGCCAATGCAAAGGCAGCTGCGTATTCGACTCCGCTTTTGGAGTCAGTCTGTTTTTCGGCTGTTAGCATGGAACTGACGATTTTTTTACACAAGACGGTGGGAAGTCGACCAAAGTTTTATAGGTCGCAAATAAGCTGTTTGTAAAAACCAACGCCAAAATAAACCGCAAATTTCCGGAAGACTGGACTTGGCGGTATCTCCCAAAGTAGTTTTTCAACAACTCGTGCGTTTGAGCCTCCCTCGAAATGCCCGCTTTCGCCACATCCGTATTTAATGCATGATAAAGGGAGTTTCTGGCATCTTGTTTTCCAGCATCAATCCATTGCGTCTTGCGATATCGGCCAAATATCCGACGCGATCCGTGTCGCTGGAGACCGGCAAGAGGTTGCAACGGCCTAAGCGTATCGAAGCCAAAAAATTCACCGCCAACTCGCACCGGTTACCCCCGACCGGTGTAAGTGGGCTTCGAAGCTACTTCGCTGAAATTGACAAACCGCTACTCAGACTGATCCGCCAAAGAGTCGGCGGTCAGAACGACATCCGCAGTTACAATATCACGTCGATGACTCCAACCGCACGCCAAACAGCGTTCGAAATGCCGGTACCGAAGTACATAAGGAGGGCGTGGCCGTAGCAGGTTACTGTCAGGCACAATGTCGCTCCGGTCAGTCACACCAGTGCCGTTTGGGCCTCATTTGCGGGGGTGGAGGTGTTGGAGCGATGCGCCGTCAGTTCCTGACAAATCTGATCGTGGGCACACACCACACGACCGAGTTGTCTCGACTGGAGTTGTAGTGGGTTCAGTGGGCGGTCACCAGTCGACGCATACGTTTTTGTCTGGCATTCGATCGGATCAAGCGAAGCAGTATCCGGAAGGCAACGTCACCGTCGATCAAAGGGCGGCTGAGTTTGTCGATGCAGAGACGCGTTATCAATCCATGCAACTGGGACTGGGCGGTGGCGGCGTTTCGTGGACGCGGAACGGTGTCGAGATCCCAACGATTACGCGACTGCAAACCATGTTCGACGCGGTGTTTATGGAAACACCTGAGTCGAAACGGAAGCGGCAGGCCGGCGCGTTTGCCGTCAACCGAAGCATCCTGGACATCGTTGGTGAGGATGTGGCGGCGTTGAAAAAGCGAATCAGTCTCGGTGACTCGACAAAACTCGATGATTACTTCACTTCGATATGCGAAGTCGAAAAACGCTTGGAACAATCGGAGGCATGGTTGAACAAACCAAAGCCGAACTAGGGTTTCGAATTGTTTTCTCGGTGAGCGCTCCGACGACGATTCAATTCCAAGCTCCACGCACGCAAGACGATTGGCTCTTGCACGTTGTATGACGGGCCCAGCTAAATCGTTGATAGCGAGTGTCACCGCCAAGCGGATTTAGCAACAGCATTTAAACCTAAACTTCAACTCACTCCTTGCGCTTGATGGTTAGCCCATCACAAACCAGAAATCAGGTTTGAGTTGAAGGGGAAGTTTGAGCATCACAAACGGCATTACACAATAGGTCTTCAGTGAATCGTGAAAAATGCTCCCTCGGTTTCTTTATCCTTTTAGCACTTCCCGCTATCGGAGTTCGAGTCAAGCTCAGGAATCCTCGAACATCGTCATCATTCTGGCCGATGACCTCGGTTACGGTAGTGCAACTGCGATGGCGCGGACAGCAAGCACATCCGAACTCCCACACCGAAGCAGCTTAGGGCTAAACCCATTCCGATTTGCGATTTCCCAAAAGCACAACCGCCAGGCGTAGTCAAATTGACATGCGCGAGATTTCGCCAGCGCGCTCAGGAGGGCGTGTCCTGAGCGCGCAAGCGGTTTGTGGCTATCTGCCGCTTGCCCGCGACGTACTTTGGTAGCTCTGAACGGTGCCGCTCCGTTTTGATGGCGACCCCCTCGGCTAATAAAGCGCGCAGTGTGTAACAGACTGTGAACTTGTTAATCGTGGCAGGGATGGTGGACAGGACTCCTTCAAACAATAACGTATAGACTACAGCTACTACGGTGGCGCGGGCGGAGAAGGCGATGCCAATTAAGACATACAGCGCCACATAACAGAGACTCGACATGAGCACCAACAACAATAGTGCGGTGGCTAGTGTCCAAGGTTCGGAATAGCGACTGGCAAACGCAAGGCCGATGGGCGGATACCATGCCCGCCGACGTGGTTCACGCTGCGGCCACAATGTACTTGCCAATCAGGAAAATACGCTCGGAGACACAGTTCTTTTCCAAGGAGACAACAAACCACCCGGGGAAGTTGAGCGTCCACGTACAACCGGTTCGTTCCCCCGTTCGTTCCATCAGCGCTGAAACTCAATTTCACTGCAGTGAATAAACGCCACGGGAGTATCGGGTTCAATTGGCTTCTCGAAATTGTCGCATCCATCTTGACTCATAGTCCCACTCCGCGAATAGCTCCCCCCACGAATTCAAGGCGACCACGAATTCAAGGCGACCACGAATTGGTCATTCCAGCCCTGGTTGGTTTGTTCAAGAGTAGAAATCGTACGCAAACCCGCCATTGTAATAGTATTTAGGGGGGCAGCCTATTCGCTATAACGTTCGTGTAGGTAAATCAGCGGTCCGAGATCGCGGCAGTCCGCTCGTTTCATGGTGCAGTCCCAGTAACCAATCGAAGGTAAAGGGAGCCAACCTCAACGTAGGCTTGGTGAGCAAGTACTTCTCAGTGACTTTCAGAATCGACTCAAACTCAACTTCGTTAAGTTGGCGTCGCGTTGTGATCGACTTGATCTTCAAGCCAGATCCGTCAAAAAGTGTGTCGTCATCCTCACCCGTCGAGCCAAAGAACGGACTCCCATGGCCATCGTCGCCGCCAGACTTACGGTTCATGGTGCCCATAGCTTTCTGTTGGAGGCCACGATCCGCAATTTGGCTTTTTCGACTTGCGCTCTTGCTGACTGTTGAGGGATGGCTTGCGCCTCGAGCGCCACGTTGCCCTGCGTCAAGGCTACTATGCGTTCGGCTTTTTCCGTTGCGATCTGATCTCGAAATTCTTCGGCTGGTGTCTCATCAAGATCGATGGTCATTCCCAAGGCGCCTAAGACTGCATGCAACTTGGCGAACGAGTAATCATGGTCCTCATCACCCAATATTCGAATGACCGTACCGCGAGACACACCACTTCTACGAGCCAGATATGTCGAGTACTTGCTTGCGAAATTGAATTTTTTTAAGTAGCTCGGATTGGACCATGATTCCTGCCTAGGGAAGCCCGTTTACATTTCGCTTGCGACATCTACCGCTCCACTGCCCAGCTAAAGTGTTGCACGCATGATACAAAAGTCAAGCTGATCCTCCCCGAACGGTACCTCTACATGGAAGGCCAACAGCGGGACATCATTTGTAAACGCCGATTTGTAAACAACTTGTGAGTTTCCGTTTCTCCAGGTTTGACCGGCCGCAATGGTCTGAAGAAGTAAAGGGGGATAGAGCTCTATGCCGGGCTTTCGGCTGGGTCGCTGGTATGGCTAGAAACTCAGCGGACCTACGACGGTCATTTGGTGGCCAAGCAGCCCCCCACTGGAATGCACTGTCCCCGTTAACTTTCCCTGTCCCCGTTAACTTTCCGTCCCCGTTAACTTTCCGCTGGTGAGATGACGGTGTCTCCTCGCGTTCGAGCCCATTTTTCTCCTCTGCATATATGGCTTGGCTTCAAGCGTTTCAGGGGGCGCGAGGCCGGCAATCATACAGATACTTGCACTTTGTATTTGAACCGAGGGAGTCGCCGGATCGCGATGATCGGTGGCTTTGGATACGGATCGTATCGAAAAGCTCTCAGAAATTTATAGCCCGGATTCGGCAATGCCGAGAAGTTTAAACCCCAGTCGCCAAATACTTCGTCCACTGAGCTTGCATCGCTGTCACTGCTAACCCGCGCGCGGACCGAATGATTCAGCGATGTCGCTGATCACTTCGCGTCCGACGTTAGAAAAACCGGAAAGTGCACCAACCTGCGGATCATGCCGTAGTAGCGTCGTTGTCTAGCAGCGACTCAGAGTCGTTCACGAGGCCGCCGGTGATCTTCTTTTCTGGTGAACAGAAGATCAACATTATCACCCACTGCGGCGGATCTTTGGAGTATGTTAGACCTTTGCGACGTACGATAAATACGCGTTTCGTTGAAGGAGGTTACTATTTTATCGAAAGGAGGTGTTCTATGCGGAAGCCATACAAGGACCTCAGTCTGAATCAACTACGAACCTTTCGCACGGTTTGTATTGTCGGTGGATATGCGGCGGCAGCACGTGAGTTGTTGGTTTCGACATCAACGATATGGGAGCAGATGCGAGGTCTGGAACAGTACTTCGAATCCACATTGCTGGAGTCAAACGCTGGAAGACTGCAGACCACTGCGGAGGGCCGCCAGTTATTGGAATTGATCATGCCGCTACTCGCGGGTTTGGAATCAGCGAAAGAAGTCCTGCATCAGCATCGCGGACGTCCGCCCGAGTCGATTTTGCTGGTTGCTGGCATGCGAATGTTGCTCGAAGAAGTCGCGGCTGCTTTGCCGGTGTTTCGCGAACATTATCCAGATGTACGCGTAAAGTGCATGTACGCTGAGGATAGCGCGATCGAGTCGATGGTCGAACGCGGCGAGGCCGATTTTGGCTTGATGTTGAAACCTGGGCCCAGCAGGCGGCGAAGATCAATGCTCGTTCATGAAGCGGCCTACTCGCTCAGTTTTGAACTTGTAGCTCCCCAAGAGCATGCCTTACTCAAGAAGCGGACACTAAGCTTAAAAGATCTGTTTCGTTTCCCGTTAATCATTGGAGCTAAGGGAACAAGTTCGCGAAGCCGTATCGACGAGATGCTACATAAGGAAGGGCGAAGCGAACAGTTGAAAATAGCGGTGGAAACCAATTCGGCGGCGATGACATTTGCATATGTGCGCGCTGGAGTCGGCATCGGCATAGCACCGAGCTACCCACAGGGATTGCTCGGAGTTTGTCTTGGAACGCGATCACTGACACATTGGCTTGGCGAGGCGCACCATGATTTCGTCTGGCTCAAAGGCGCTTACATTCCTCCCGCGACGCGCATGCTGGCAGATGCAATTCGCGATACGGTTGTCAATTGACTTTGTTCGGTTGCATGTGCAGCTACCGGGACGTCGTTTCTGAACGCAGGCTGTGTCATTAGCGATTTGGGATGCTGATCAGGATCATTGACCTCAGATCGTTGCCGTGGGCGACCGGACAAAACGAACGCGGAGAGCATTCACTAGCACCGCAGTTGTGAGTACGAAGGACGAGGTTGATCGAAACCTTAACTACAAACTCCAAGTTGCGAGTTTTCAGATACAAAGGTGTCATAAACAGCGAAGGTGGTTTCCATGACTTGCAGATTCTTTGCGGCTGGTTGTGGCTGTGGTCCCTGTCCTCTAAGAGCGAGGATAAACTCTTGCTGGATCGCGTGGAAGCTCTCGATGTAATCATTGGTTGGCGACCGCTGCTCATCGACGACAACGTGACCGTTTCGTATCAACCGGAACCTACTTGAATCGCCACGTGTCAACGTTCCGTCATAAATGGCTTCCCCGGCATCGCCGAGCAGATGGACCGATCCTCGGGCTGGGCCGTTGGGCTTCCAGGCGATGTCTATGCATGACACGGAATCAGCGTGTTCGAGCACGATGTGAACCAAGCTCTCACCCTTGACCCTCGGATTTAGCGAAAAGGCACGCCCGTGAAGACGACAAGGTGGGCCAAGCAGGGCATGAATCATGTCGATGATGTGTATGCCATAGTCCAGCAGAATGCCAGTGGACGAATTCAACTTGAATTCTTCAGGTGGTTCCTGCGGATCAAACTGTTCAAATCGGATGAACCGAATACGCCCGAACATACCCTCGCTGGCGTACCGTAGAATCTCACGGAACCAGGGGCGATAGCGATGATTCTCATGGATAGTCAACATGCGGTTTGATCGGCTGAAGGCGTCGACCATACTGCGGGCATCGTTGATATTTTCGGCCATCGGTTTCTGACAGATAACATGCAGCCCCGACTCCAGAGCCTCGAGGCAGTCTGCTCGATGCTTGGCTGGAGGAGTAACTATGTCGAGAAAATCAAGTCGCTCGTGCTGGAGCAAATCTTGCAGGTGTTCGTAAACCAAAGCTTGCGGCGCGAATTCATCGCGGCGAGCCGTGGCGCGTGTGATTGCCTGGTCGGCCACCGCCACAATGTCCACACCGTCAATCCTCTGCCAAGCCCGTAGATGATATTCCGATATCATTCCGCAGCCAACGACGGCGCCTCGTAGTTTGCTCATAAACGATTCAGTCCTTTCTGTCCGACCTCGCGATTTCCGGGAGAACATCGGGGAATTTTGGCGGACCTTTTGCCGCTGCGTTTGTTGTTGGAAGCCAAGTCGATAGTTTGTCACGGATCGGCTGCAACTCCACAACACTGGCGAGATTCTTCCATTCCTCGGGGTCATTCCGCAAATCGTAGAGTTCCTCGGTGGCATCACGATAACGGATGTATCTCCAATGCTCATCGCGAACAGCATGATTGTTGACACCGAACGTTGTGACGGCAGGGCGTTCGCGCGAAAGGTCGGGATTCACCAGAATTGGACGCAAGGATTCCCCTTCAAGGTGCCCAGGTGAAGGCAGACTGCATAAGTCCATAAGAGTTGGATAAATATCAAGTAGTGTGACAGCTTCTGCGCTACGACTCCCCGGCTTGGTCACGCCGGGAGCAACGACAATCAGCGGTACGTGCGTCGAAGGTTCCCAAAGCGCGTGCTTCTGGAACTTATCCTTTTCACCCAAGTGCCAACCGTGATCTGACCAGAGCAATATGATGGAGTTACTCTCAAAGCGGCTTGAGCCAAATGCGCTGAGCAATTGGCCTACCAGCGAGTCTGCTAAGGAACAACAGGCAAGATACGCTTGCACGACTTCGCTTTCCTTCCCTGCTCGTCTTGTCTCATCGAAGTACTCGCACTCGTACGCCCGCAGCGCGCGGCCAATAACCGGAATGTCTTCAAAGTCGTCTTTAGTTCGTACCGGAGTCTTTACTTGAGACAGTGGAAATCGATCGAAGTGTTGCTCTGGAGCATAAAGCGGCAAGTGCGGGCGAAAAATGCCAACAGCGAGAAACAAAGGAACGGAGCGCTCTTTTGACAACTGATCGATTGCCCAACGTACGGCTTGACCGTCGCCTGTCTGCATATCATTGACCCGTTGACGGCCCCAGTCGAAATCGTCACTCGTGGTGGAATTCGCCAAGGCGGTCACTCTATGCATCGGAGGGACTTTTGGCGAATCGACCACTTGTTGAAAAAACGCGTCCCAGATGTGTTCAGGATGGTGCTGCTTTCCACTATGAAAGATCTTTCCGCAACCAGCAGCAAAGTATCCATGTAGGCGAAATGCCGCAGGCAGTGACATCGCCTGCGGTACCGCTTCGAACCATTTGGGACCGTTGCTATGCACGCCGGTGGTTGCCGGGTGCAGTCCGGTCATGGCCGAGGTTCGCGATGGGTTGCACAACGGCGAATTGCAGTGGGCGTTCGTAAAGAGCATCCCGCGCGTCGCGAGTGCGTCAATATTCGGTGTCGGAGATTCACCGTCGTATCCTCCCAGGCAACCGACATAGTCGTTGAGATCATCCAAGACGATCATCAACACATTGGGACGAGTTCCTCTGTCGAATGCTTGCAGAACTTGCGGAACGATTATCGCAAGCAGCGTTGCGACGAATGGGCGGAAGCTTGTGATACCGAGCGTCCACGCGAAATCCTTGGCGATGCTTTGCATCGTCATTTTGTCAGACCGATCTTGTGACATGATGCTCATGCTGCCAACCAACCGTGTGAATAAAAAGGGGAAGATCATCGGACGATTCCGAATTCCGAGGAGTTGTCGACATCTATGAGATGAATCACGGCGGGGGACGCGAACGGTGATACAAAGTGTTTCGCCAAGTCTCCTCCAGAAACCAGCCCAGCAACGCGGAATATTCCTTCGCCCACGTCGAGCCAGCGAACGGATCGTGACTTACCTCTTGACTCAGAGACATCAATCGTGAATGCACCGCCGGATGGATCGAAAACCACACCGCGCCAGCGCAGATACTGACCTGGTAGGCTGCCGTGCCGGAGGACGCCAAGTCCATCGAAGGGCGTGATAGCTGCAGCGTTTTCGTTAGGCGCGGCGAGACTTTTCAGTTGTCGATAAACGATCACGTCATCGGCCACACCGTTGAACTCAAGTGGAAAATACTGATTGACTTGGTTTTGCATAAATCCCCACGACGCGCCGTTGGCGATACAAGTCCGAGCCGCCTTCTCTCCGGCATCGGCGACCTTGTCATCTTCGTTGCAGACGATCGGCTTGCCGTGTTTCCGCAGATCAGCAATACGCTCGGGAATGTCATCGACTTTCGTGCCATTGAAATGAATGAGCAGAAAGTCGCTCGCCGCAGCGACCTCGTCGGCTAGCTTCCCGTTCCCCATGCCGCTGGCGGAAACGAGCAACCCTGGTGCAGCGTGTTGGGCGAGCGTGATTAGTTCAGCTTCACCCTGGTGACTCTTAAGGATCGAGTGGTCGAATCCGGGATGGGCGTATTCATTGGCAACCTCCAACATGACGTTCGTAAAGCCATTGTCAGCGATCCATCGTGCAACGTTGACGACGCCGGCGCGGACGGCCTGCTCATCCTTGAGAATCTGATCCTGACGTTGGTAGTAGCAACCAAGAATAACGACTACGCCCCGCAAATCGCACGCTTGGATCACCCTACGGACACGGTGCAGATACGAATCCTGCAGCCATCCGTCGGCGTTGAAAGCAGAGTTCACTGCGCCTTCGTATCCAGGCAGTCCACCCTGCAGACACAACGTAAACGCACGGATGCCGTGGTCGATGTAATCCGGAATCTGCCTCAGAAAATGATCCGTGTTCTGATTGGGATTAAAACCATCGGGGCAAGTTTTCGGGTTCGTGTCTTCGAATGTCGCATTCACCATCCGGACGTTCAACAGCAAGCCTTCGGCCGATGATCCGCGATACGTGATTTCGTCATTGATGTGCCAAGAACCGTCGACAATGGCGACCCGCGTGTGCGCAGCATTGTCCGGTTGAGCGACCACGTCGGCGGCGAACATCGGTACGACAAAGAGCTGGATCACAAGCTGCATCGTCGCGAAAAGCGCGAATCGCGCATGGGCCAGGAGAATGAGCATTGGAAATACAGGGCGTGTTCGATGCCATACCGACCGATTCATTTCTCACCCCCAGGTCCAGAGTCGACGTCAATGCCAGTTAATTCGCGTGATTTAGTCAGGATCATCACCCAGTCGCCAGTATCATGGGGTGTCCACGCAAATTCCTGGTCGATATCTACGCTGTTTTTCTCGGTCTGCCGTTCTCCAGTACGGGGGTTAAGAAGGCTCGCACTGTAGATCCCCGACGCGTTTGGACCAAGCTGAATTGTCAGCTTGTCGTTCAGCCCGCGAGTGTAAGCGACGTACTGATGTCCTGGGTCTGCGAGCAACCAATAAGTTTTTTCTGGCGGCGCGACGCGTCCGAGATGTCGACTGTCTGGATCTCGCAATGTTGCGCAAGTAATCCAGCGATCGTGCGATGTTAATTTCCACCAGTCGAACTCGTTGAATAAACGCCCCATCAAACTGACCTGTCGTTCCCATTCATCGTTCTGCATCGCATGGATGTCGAAGGGACTGGGATCACGACGACCGCCCATATAAGTCGTTCCGAACCCAGTAACCAAGTAGCCACCTGCCATAACAATGTCCCAACTCGCGTGACGAATCGATTCCAAGCAAGTGGAATTGTCCTTGTCGGGCACACCATCGCCGTCTCGATCGCGAAGATGATAGCCGTACTCGGAATTGACAACTGGTTTAGCATACTTCATCGCTTCGAGTACGCGCCCATGCAGCTCTTCATAGTTCTGCTGATAGTCGCCAAAACTCATCCAATTGGCATCCTGGTAGTCACGCACGCTCCAACTCGGCGCATCGCTCCGGCCAAAGACGCGATTACCCGCGATCGGATGAATTCCGATCATTCGCCCATGTGGGTCCGATGCTGCCAGCACGTCGCCGATTCCCATGAATTCCTGTTTCACTTCTTCGTAAGATGATTCTCGAGTACCGATTTCTCCTTGCCATTCACCCGAGACAATGAAATAGACATCGTAGGCGCTGTAACGCGAGGCCACGTAGCGTGCGAAACGTTTTCGAGATACGGGACCGGGGAAATTGCGCCATGGGAACCGTCCCGTCTTGCTCTTGTCAGCCCAATCCAAGACCATCCCAACGACAATTCCTTGACTGTTTGCGAAAGCCAATCGCCGGTCGATCTCCTGAAAATAGTCTATGTTGATCCGTTCCAAGTTCAGATCTTCGAATGGGAGCCCTCCCGAATTGCCGAGTCCATTTTCACTCACAATCGTCGCATGCACGACGTTGAATCCTTGGTCTGAGCGCGTGCGAATGTACTCGAAGGTCGCTTCTCTATCAAGATTCTCCTCGGCGTCGTCTTGAAACAACGACCAGGCGGTGTCCCCAAAATACCACATTGGTTTGCCGTTCTGGAATTGAAAATGATGCGGTGCACCAACCATCGGTTGAATGCTGCCACGTTTGTCTGAATCAACGCAAGAAAACCATCCGGTATTCCCATCGAGACCGCCGTCGTTTGAGCGGATTTCGTACGAAAAACTGCCTGTTAGGTCGGGGCAGATTCGCAATTTCCACACATCGCCATCCCAGAACAACGGCACTGCCCGTGACGAATGGTCAGGTCGATTCAATAGCGCTTCAGCCATCACATCTGTGTATGGATTGTTGTAGCTGCCGGAGGGTTTAAAGACAGCCTCGTAGATCCCGAATCGCGGAATCATCTCAGATTCAGCGCGAGACGAACTCGTCAAGACATTAGCAATCGTAACTACCCATAAAAGGGGCTGCCAACATGTTGAATTATTCATAATTCACTTTCTACTTGATACCATTCCGGCTTTACGAAAATCATGACGATTGCAATTGCGAACACGGACAGGCCGCCAAGCATGTAGAAGACTGGCGTAAAATCATTTGAGCCTTTTACGATTTTTCCGACGCGTTCCACGACGATGGCCGCGAATAATGTTTCGATGCAGCCTACCCAAGCCGACAGACTTGCAACCTGTTCTCGCAACACATCTTGCTTTAACGCATGTTGATTGGCCAAGAACGCGCCGATTCCCGCAAGCGAAAGACAGAGGATCAGCACTGTCAATGTCACGGACTGGACCGACGGCAAGATAATGAGCGCCAGTACTAAAAGGCAACCGATAGTGATTACTATTTTCCGAGCCCTAAGTAGGTCCCAACCGCAACGGCTGGTCCATAAGATAACGCCGCCACCAGTCCACAGGCCAATATCAAGCATCAGATAGATGACGGTTAACTTGTTACCAAGTGCCTGATCGTACGCCTGTCCCATTGCCAGCTCGAAATAGGACGGCAACCATTGCGTAGCAAAGTACAAAATAGGCACCAAGCCCATCCCCATGAGTGTCACGCCCCAAAAGCCGGGGCTACCAAAGATTGCTCTAAGGTGAGTCCATTCAGTGCGCAATTTCAGTCGGCCGCCAGCCAGGCGGCGATCCCAATAAAGAGCCCTTTCTTCCGGTTTCCGAAAAATGAGAAACCACGGTAAAAGCCATAGCAGCCCCATTGCCCCCGCACATACAAAGCTCATTCTCCAATCGTAGTTATTTGAAAGAAAAATTACTAATTTGGGTGCAACCAGTGTTGCCACAAAAGCGCCACTTCCAAAAATACCACAGGCCAGGCTTCGTTCGTGGGATGGAAATAGTCTGGCGATAATCATGATACAGATCGGAAAGTTCACGGCCTCCCAAAACCCGAGCAGACGCCGCAACCAAAGAATTGTCGCGTAGTCTTCTGCTGCACCAACGAGCATCGTGCTCACGGACCACCCCGCGACCATTACTGCAAAAAACCAACGGATATTCCGTATGCGGTCCGCAATGAATCCAAGCAATGGCTGGGACAGGGCATAGACAAACACAAAGGCCGCAAGTAAGTGTCCACGCTGTTCTTCGTCAAATCCGAATTCCGCGACGATGGGTGGCATCGCAGCCCCCAGCGTCTGCCGGTCAAAGTAGTTGAGAAAAGTGGCGAAAAATAGGGTAGCCAACACAAACCAACGCCAGTGGCGTTCGTAAAACGATGAGTACGTCTGTGGCAAAAGGGAAATCGTCATGCAGGATTCGTTTGCGCTGGAGCCAAGTTGAGCAGCGCCCGTGGGTTTCCGCTGGTCATCCTGCGAACCTCGTTGAATTCAAATCCCGCTTGTATCAACTGCAGAATGTAGACTTGAAGACCCACAGCAGGTGGATCGTAGTGAGGCATCCCAAAGTCAGTGGCCGCTATGGTCGTGGCGACTCCCACTGCCCGGATCTGATTGACGATCGTTGAGAATTCAACTCGGTGAGGTATATCTGGCTGGACGGATACAAAGCAGCGCTCAAAAAAGACACAACCTTCAAGCGCTAGTTCCCGTTGAGTTTTTTCAGACATAGCGGTCACACCCCATTCTGGATGAGTAACGCTGATCCTGCGTACCCCGTGAGCTAATGCTTCCAAAATTAAGATACGGGATTCATGGGGCGAGAGATGTCCTGTCGCCAAAACCGCGTCTGCGTCAGCTATCTGCTTCAAAATATCCATGACAACGGGAAGTGGCTTGTTCTCATCGAGTATGCCAATTCCGTGGTTGCCACCAAGGTATCGCTGGTGATTCGCCGCTGATTTGGTCGGCATCCATACTTGGGTAGCGCCCATTTTCAACGCAGACTCGACCGCGTAAGGGTTCAGTCCGCCAACCGCATGATTTAGAACAATCCCCCCCATCACTTGGACGTCGCCTTGAAATCGATTCAGCAGCCAAGCGCGTGCGGCTGTGCAGCCGTGGTGGCATTTCAGTACCAGCCCTTCGATCCCAACTTCTTTGGCTTGTTCGACCAATGTCACATCGTCCAACTTTCTCTCAATAGCGTCTGGGAAACTGTGGACATGTGTATCAATTGAACCGCGCAACAAGTCGCCGATCTTGTCCGTCATTTGCCAAGCCTTTGTTTGAGCAAGGCCCAGCGGTCCAAACGCTGATCAATGGTCTGACGGTCTTCACCCGACTCGATTGCGCTGCGAATCTGCATTTCAATTTGCTCAGCATATTCGGAAAATTCAAGGACTTCCTCCAAATAATCATGCGGAATTACAACCACGCCGTCATCGTCAGCAAGAACAAAGTCTTGTGGATCAACCCTAACTTTTTCCTGAACTTGTCCACTTAGAAAAACAGTTCCATTGGTTTCGACGATTTGAAAGATGCCGTGTGCCAGTACCGGCGTAACAAACCTGCAGAACGTGGGAAAGCCCATCTTGGTCAAGTCCGCAAAATCACGCGTGCCTCCGTCGATAACGATTCCCTGAGCCCCTTGTACCCGTGCAGTGCTAGCAGTATTTCCTCCCCATGGACCTCCGCATGCATGACCGCCACAGTCAAAAACTATCACGTCTCCTGATTCGATCTGGCGGAAAAACTCATAGCTAAACGCTGTCCCCCAGTTACCTTGATCTTGTGCTAGTGAAATTCCCCGAATTGTCCGCGCAGGTCCAGCTATTCGCTTCCCGTTCGTGAGCGGCCGAATCAACGAATGTACTGCCTGATTCGGAAATCCCATCTTCAACAGCACATCGTAGGCTGTAGGAGAGGAAATAAGGAGAAACCTAGATATGAGCTCTTGACGATTCTGTTGCATAGTCTTTTTTTCGAGGGGAGGTCTCGTTGACAAGTTCAGACAGTTCCGGAACTATGTTTTGTGGTAGTTCGCAGTTGGTAAATCGCAGGAGATTGGCAAACACAGCCTTCATCTTGGCGTTCAGGGCGTCACTCGTGCCGGCCGCGATATGTGGAGTCGCGATAACATTGGGAAGCGCAAGCAGCGGATGATCCCAGGGAACCGGTTCCACGGAAAAAACATCCAACCCAGCACCACCCAAATGTCCGCTCTGCAGAGCCTCTAGCAAAGCATTCTCTTCAACCAAACCTCCCCGAGAGGCATTGATTAATACGGCACCAGGCTTCATTTGTGCCAACGTCACCGAATTGATGAGATGGCGAGTATCAATAGTTTCAGGCAGATGCAAACTCACAATATCAGACTCTCGTAGTAGTGCTTCTAATGAAGACCGTCGGGCAGCATCCAGTCCATGGTCATTGTTCGTGCAAGCATCGAAGTAGATGACTCGCGCGTCAAAAGCAAGTACACGCTTCGCGACTGCCCGACCGATGCGGCCGAAGCCAACTAGGCCCAATGTCTTACCGCTAAGTTCGAACGAGTCCTCCCGCAGCGACCACTGCATCCAATTGCCATGAGCAATGCCATTCATGGCTGTCACTAGTCGCTTGTAGACTGCCAGGATTAGCAACAGCGTGTGTTCGGCAACTCCGACCGAAGTTCCTTCGGGTGTTATACCAACAAGTATCCCGAAATGGCGACAAGCATCGAGATCAATTTTTTCGTAACCTACGCCCTGGTGTTGAATCATTTTTAGGTGACCCGCAATTGAAAGGTGATCATAAGTGATCGGTTCAGTTGCAACAATGACGAAGTCAGCTTCCGCCAACTCCTGGCTAAAATCAAATGGAGTCGTGGGCGTTGTCAAACCCCAACCATCGGGCAAATGCCGTCGCACAATTTCGATGACGCCGGGCGTAGCGTCAGGGTTCATGTAAAAAACCGTATAGCTCATAGTTCCCTTTGCGCTTTCAACCAATCTAGACTTTGGCGTTGCAATCTCATCACATCGTCGCCAAAATAGCTCTCGACGCTCAGCCACTCATCATATTTGTAACTTCGCATATTTCCTAAGGCTTCGACGTAGTCGATATCGCCGTCCCAAATTGCGGAGGGCTCTCCTTGGCGATAGTTTTTCAAATGCCAATAGCTTGTCCGCGGCCCAAGCTGACTTAACGCTTCCCGCCATGAGGCGCTGCGCGAGCCTTGATTCCGCACTAGGTTTCCCAAATCTAGATTGATGCCAACATTGGGGTGGTCGATCTCCGATAGCATCTTTAAGCACAGCTGCGGAGTATCCAATAGTCCGTCGTCGTGAAGCTCGAGAACCAGACGCACTCCCTGATCGGCGGCTTCTCGAACTGCCGCACGTAAAACTTTCACATGCTCAAGAAACGTACTTGGCTCGAATGTTTCCCCGAAGACCAGCAAGCGATCGGGGGTCGGAGGTTGAGGCAGGCTTAGCGAAACAATCACCATGGAACATCCGAGTAGAGGCGAAATCTCGATCGTACGGAACAAACGATTGATATGGGATTGAGCCTCCGGGCAGCCAGTTAACAGGAATCGATTGAGATTGATGGCGCTGACAACCAGCCCCGAGTCGCGAACTTCACTACCCCAGTCGGCTAGCTGCGTTTCGGTTTTCCAATGGTAGTCGCACCAGCGCGGAGACCACTCGATTCCGTCAAAACCGATTTCCCGGACTTGACCATAAAGCGCTGTACGCTGCTGGCGGCTCGGATTAACTTGCCAGCCAAAGCGAGGGGCTTTTAAGATCGTAGTGAAGGCAAATTTCAAGCCAAAAATCCTTGATCATTACAACAAGATGTAATCGAAAAGTATCATGTGTTTTCAAATTACGTGCGAATGTCTTGCAACGCGTGAACCGCTCCATTGATCCTGACATCGCTGGAGTTGGAACGCCTTGGGATCCTAGATTATTTTTTCTTTGTAACGGGAACTGTGATATCCAGTTCATTGTTTTCAGGCGGTATGTCAGTCTCGAATTTGTAATCAGGAAATAATGAAGGCGTATAAAGCGCTCCATCAGCATCTTTCTTCTCGTTGGCTCTGTCATATCCACCCACCGTCACGCGGTACTTGCCTTTGGTAGGCCCCTCGCGGAGAGCGTCGTAACGACCGCCGTTGATAGGAAGGTAGGCCGATGGTGCCACGCTTCCCGCTGACTCTGTGGGCTCGAAGATGATCATCCCTGCTTCTACGGGTTGATCCTTGTAGGTGACTGTCCCATGGACAGGATAACGCTGCAAACCATCCCCGCCACAACCGCCACAAGCTACAAGTAGCAAGCATACCGTCGCTGAGTAAGTCGGCTTGCTCTCAATGTAGGATTGGAACCATGAATACATCTGACTATTCACCAGTGCCTCCGAGCGGCAAACCGTCGTTGATCGCGCCGAGAGTCCTGTAGGTATCTAAATTGATGTTCTCACTTAGGAAATGTACTGAACCATCGCCGTACGTAAATTGCGCCCCACCTACGTGTTGACTGCCGTAACATGTATTCATCAGATGATTATGCAAGTTTTGGTCCCCTGGCGTCGCGACCGTACTGTAGTAGGCGCGGTAGATTTTTTCGCCTGAGTTGATGGCTCGATGCGTTCCTGTGATATTTCCCGGACCATTGTTCGCGGTATGATTGACTCGTTGACCACTTCCCCAGCCACGATTGATTTGCATATTCTGGTAAATCGTTTCCCCTACCATGACTGAATTGGACGTTCCGTCCGTAGCATCGCGAAATCCCTTACTGGAATTGACGTGCATGAATCCATTTGTCCAATGCACAAGTCGACGGGAACCGGGTACAGCGGCTTGCACGGTTCCACAGGTGCAGTTCTGTCCTCCAGGAGATCTTCCGGGAATGGCCGGTGACACGGCCTTATTTCCAGTGGCTGGATCGTCGAGCCCACCGCCCATACAAGCGAAATAGTTCATGGTGGTCGCATCGACACCTGGCATCGGCGCTCCGACCGTCGCCTGAATCACCCACCCCAACATGCCTGTGGGCGTCGATGGGCACTGAAAGCCTGGAATCTTAGAATAAAGTGGGCTGTTGGTCACCGGTGTCCAAGCAGCTAAATTAGTTGAGGCGACATCGCCATAAGCGCTTGGAAACGAACCGGCCATATTGAGTTGGTTGTAGGCGTTACCCTGCTCAATGTAGGGTAGGATCTGAACGGACCAGGGTGCACCTGGGAAAAAGGCACCACCTGTTCCGCCAAAGAAGCATCCATTAGTAACCGTAAGTGGAGAAACGTTGCCAGGCGGGAATTTATTGTGGGTACTCGCATAATTATGCAAAGCCAAACCAATTTGTTTCATATTGTTCGAACATTGCATGCGTCGTGCAGCCTCGCGGGCAGCTTGAACAGCTGGGAGCAAAAGCCCTACCAAAATGCCAATGATTGCAATCACAACGAGCAATTCAACCAGAGTGAACGCTCGCGTATTTATCCGGTTCCTCATCAATCATACCTTCCACAAATTATGTTCACGGACAACATCAACAAAAACGCGTACTTTGGGTCAGATTATAGTGGCTTGTCATTTGCAGTGAATCCGCATTCTATCGAAAGCGTGTTCTGTTTTATCGAAAGGCGAAGTAGATTCGAAAACTGTGTTCAAGTGTTTTCTTGAAGGTGTCCTCGCCTGCTTCAATCTGTGATTCGATGAACTTGAGGCAGCGGGACAAAATAAACGTATCAACGAACCCACTATTTTTTGGGGTGAAGTTGGATCGGCGGCGTTTGAATGCGCGCGAATGCTAGCTTACACGAACAGATTTAACCGCATTCAAACTCCGCCGAGCCAACTTCGGCCCAAAAAACGCGCACCTGGGCGAGCTCTGGCAGGGGAGTGACTGGTTGGTCTTCTCTCTTCGTAATATGCTGGTAGTGCGTGTACCAGTAACCAGTTTTGGGTCCGATGGAATGGGCTATGATGGCATCCCCATTGTCGTTTGAGGTGCGAGCTGTCATTCGTAAAGCGGCCTCACGCTTGACCGGTTTCAAGCGGCGATTGTTTATGGCAGAAGTGGCCATCGAATATTGTCAAGCTAGCCCGCGTCAGACGGAATCGATTTTGGGTTTTAATCGTCGCGCAGTAGCGCGCGGTCTGCAAGAGTTGGAATTGGGAAAACCAATTCGCACCCTACCAGAGAATCGTGGACGCCCAAGGATCGAACAGCAGCAACCAGATATTGCGAGCTTCACCGACGCGGTGCTCAGCGAAAATTCGCAGGTGGACCCCAAGTTTCAAACGACTCTGGCCTTTACGCGAGTGACCGGAAATGAACTGCGTGAAGCGCTAGCGACTAGTTTGAATGTAGCGATCTCCAGCTTACCGGTGCCGCGAAGTCTGCGTCGACTCATGAACCGCAGAGGCTACTCACTACGTAAAGTGCGCAAAACTAAACCGCTCAAGAAGATCCCCGAGACCAATGAGATCTTCGATAATGTCAAGGCCGCGCATCAGCGGGCCGCCACCGACCACAGCATCTTACGCATTTCGATTGATGACAAAGCCAAAGTCAAAATTGGAGATTTTTCGCGTGGCGGATTGACGCGGCGCGCCTGCGACCTAGATGCCGCCGATCATGACATGGGGGATTGCGAGAAACTAGTCCCCAGTGGAATCCTGGAGATTGAATCGGGCCAACTCACGATCGGCTTTGCGATGAATACTTCCACCAGCGATACCGTAGCAGACAATCTTGAGCAGTGGTGGAAGGAACGCAAAGTACTCTATCCACACATCCGTACCCTGATGATCGATCTGGACAATGGCCCTGAGGTTGCCAGTCGTCGAACTCAGTTTATGAAACGCTTGGTCGCTTTCGCCGACAAACACAGCTTGAAGATCGAGTTGGTTTATTACCCGCCGTACCACAGCAAATACAATGCGGTCGAGCGCTGCTGGGGAGTGTTGGAGCAACACTGGAATGGAACGTTGCTGACTTCGATCTCAACGACATTGAATTGGGCACGCAGCATGACCTGGAAAAAGATCCATCCGATAGTGCGACTCTTGGACGGTATTTATCGACGAGGAGTCAAGCTCACCAAAGAAGAATTCGCGCCTAGCTCGGAGCGTTTGCAGAGGTCGCAGTCACTTGGTAAGTGGAGCGTTGTAATCACGCCCGACGTCTTGCCAATGACGTAGTTTGTCCACGGCAAGCCCAACCTGGACGCCCACCAATGCAATTGTCTGATAAAACGCGTCTGGGTAGTTCCAACCGCACTCCTGCGGTCGAAAATTGCGTCGAGTAGGCAAGTCGCAGTGGCTGGCGAAACCAAATTCGCCTCAAGCTATTTTGCCACACATGGCCATCCACTGCGACTTGCCTACTCTCTGCAATTTTGTGGGTTCGTTGGTACGTTTATTTTTTCCCGCTGCCTGAAATCAACTGTTTCGTCGTTGATCTGATTTCTTTAATATGCCGATCGAATCGTCTCCAACGCAGGCTCCGCTGCCTAATCACCAAGCGTACAGGCTACAAGTAGTTTTCGACCGGCCGTGTCGAGTTCACGCATAACGCGCTCTGCTTCAGAGTCAACGCAAAGCTGGTTCACGGTACCGATGCGACTTAAGATCTCCTCAGACTCCGCGTCGGTCAAGTTTTTGTAGTCGGTCTCCGATTCAATAGCGTGGCTAGTGGAAATCTGATTGGTGGTGACCAGCTCAGCTCCAATTCCCAGACGGGCGTCGTCGTTGAGGTCAGTGAGAATCAGACCAGACAGTGTCTCAAGGGCTTGCCACACTCTTTGCCAAGGGGGAAGCCAATGATTCTCTGTGACGTTCGATGATCTTAGGGCTTTAGTGATAATGTCCGACATTTAGCGCCCCTGTTTGCTTTTCCCGTTAACTTGTGCAAGCCCATCGAATTTCCCCGCAAAGTGCGCAAGTCTGGAAGGGACGTATACGGCTGAAGGAAGAGACTTTGGTCGGAATATTTCGTTCGTTTTTGCTGGCGGAGCGAAAAGCTCGCCGCCAGCAATAAAGCACCCACCGGCGCCATGTTAAATTGAATGCGGATCGCACCATAACCCTCGTGCCAAGCTAATGCTCTTTTGTGCTGGTGAGCCACACTCGCTTCGATACTTCCAGGATCACGTAGTCGGGCGTATCGTAACCGGTGGTATCGCTCCGCGCAACCACCAGCTAATGGCTGTAAAGCCTCCGGCTTGGAAACGGACAAGCCTCCGACTCAATGTGAGCATTCGCCCTCTGACCCCAAGTATGCTGGATCAACGCCATCCCCAGCACACAATCCATCTCCTGCTTACAAACGCGGCTCAGTAGTTGCTTAGCGCGGCAGATCAACTTGTCGTTTACATCGACCGAACGCAGAAGGGAAAAATTCAACCTGCGTCTGTGGATGTGACGGAGAGCACACCGAAGCAAATTAAGACTTTGATTACAGTCCCCAAAAATCCACCGGCGTGCGTAGTCAAATTGATACAACCGCGATTTGGCTAGCGCGCACAGGTGGGCGTGTCCTGAGCGCGCAAGCGGTTTGTGGCTATCTGCCGCTTGCCCGCGACGTACTTTGGTAGATCTGAACGGTGCCGCTCCGTTTTGATGGCTCCACGTTGAGAAAACTACGCTTTCGCCCGACAGCCATTTAATGCATGATAAGGGGAATTGTCATGCATTACCCACAAGAGCTACTGTGCCGTCGCTATTCTGACGACATCATGCGTCGGTGTTGACTGGAAACTCTTTGGTGCGAACCAGATATAACGCGATGAGCAGCACGACGATGGTATACAGTGCCAAACAAGCAACATGCTGCCAGGCGGGTTCATAGCCAAAAAGTTCTTCAGCGGCGGTGCGAACGGCGGGGAGGTCGACCCACTCGGCTAATAAAGCGCGCAGTCGGTAACAGACTGTGAACTTGTTGATGGTGGCAGGGATGGTGGACAGGACTCCTTCAAACAATAACGTATAGACTACAGCTACGACGGTGGCGCGGGCGGAGAAGGCGACGCCAATTAAGACATACAGCGCCGCATAACAGAAACTCGACATGAGCACCAACAACAATAGTGCGGTGGCTAGTGTCCAAGGTTCGGAATAGCGACTGGCAAACGCAATGCCGATGGCAGATACCATCCCAGCCGACGCGGTCCAAGCGGCGGCCACGATGTATTTGCCAATCAGGATGGCGGTTTTTCCATGCGGACGCAGGGCCACGTAAATCCATGTTTGGGCTTCCAACTCCGAGCCTATGGCAGGTGTGGCCCAGAGCAGCAGTCCCAACATGCAGCCGACTTGCGCGACCAAGTAAAAACACATCACGGCTAGCGTTTCTTCGGGAACGCTTTGCGTGGCTTGCGTTTGCAATAAAATCATCAGCAGCGATGGTAGCGTTGCTAAGGCCAACCAAATCGCGATGCGACCGCGAGTTCGCGTGCGACGACCTTCAAAGCTGATCACTTGCAGTATGGCCCGCCACATCAGCTAGCTCTCCCCACGATGGGCGCGAAGCAACAAATCAAAAGCACCTTCCAGGCTGCCATCAGGTGAGTCGACGGAACTGAGATTCACCCCTGGGTCGCAGGCGGCCTGTGCTAGCGTAGCCAGGAATTGAGATTGGTCAGTGACGCTGACCTTCATCGTCTGCCGATCGTCGCTCAATGTTAAACCGCGAAACCAATTTTGAGTGCTGAACTGCTGTGCTAACTGAGTCAAACCGGTCCCATGCAATTCCACCTCGACAGGAAACCCACTGAGCATCGAGCGCACTTCGCGCGCATCGCCACTGGCCAGCACGCGGCCGCCGTGGATCAACAGAAAAGATGTGGTGATGGCTTCGACTTCGTGCAGAATGTGACTGGCCAAAATCAAATGGCGACTCTGCGCGATCCACTCCCGCAGAAATTCGGAGAGCTCATGGCGACCGATCGGGTCGAGTCCATTGAAGGGTTCGTCTAAGATCAGTAGCTCCGGTTCGTGCGCAATGGCTTGTGCCAGTTTGGTTCGCTGTCGCATCCCGAGGGAATAGGAACCGATAGGACGCTCCATGCTGTCACTCATCCCGACGCGCGTCAGGCTGTCGATGGATCGCTGCCGCGCATCGGTCCGAGAAAAACCATGGAGGCCGATCATGTACTCGACCCACCGCAGACCGCTGATATTGGGATAGAGGATGTCGCTGGCTGGGCAGAGTCCAATCTTCCGAAGGACTCCGCCCCCGCGCGCCGGGTTTTTTCCTAACACGCGCACGCGACCAATGGATGGTCGCAATAGTCCGGTAATCAGGTTAATGAAAGTCGTCTTACCTGAACCGTTGGGACCGATTAAGCCATACGCGCCACGCGGCAATTCAAGATTCAAATCACCGACACCGATGACCGTCTTGTAAAAGCGCGAGACGTGTTGCAGTTCCAACAGTAAGTCGCTCATGCTTGGAGCCTCGCGCGGAGTTTGCGATGCACGAACCAGAGCGACACCAGCGTGACTGTGCCTAACACCAACAGATAAGGCCAGATCTCTTTATCCTCGGGGTACATCCCAAAGACCCATTGCTGCACGCGTCCCAACAAGTGATAGGGGGAGACGAGTTCCCAGCGACTTTGGAAATCGAGTACTTCGATCAATCCACCGCGCCGCCGTGGACGCGGCACGCGGATCGGCGTATTCTCCAGTCGTTCGCCAAACGATAGGACCGAGTACGAAACCCAGCCGATGATCCACAGCGCGAACCAACTGAAGGCGGCGTACCGGCTTTCGATGGTCATGGCCGAACAAGCGAGGGCGACCGACGCGGTAGGGAGCATCAGCACGCACGAAGCTGCGAGAATCCGCGGTGGTATGTCCCATGTCAGCCCAATGACATCGAGTTGTGGAGAAAGCAATACGCCGACCACATACAGACTCAACGCAGGAATCGTCGTGATCAAGGCTAGGAAGAACCACAAGATCAATGACTTGCCGAGCATGTACTCCCAAACACGAATGGGGCGCGAAAAATAGAGTAGATAGCCGCGATTGCGCAGATCATAGGAGATCAGTTTGGGTGCCACGATACCGACGGTGATCAGCATCATGATGGCTTGTGGATAGCGAAAAAAGGAGAGGACCAGCGACGACCAGACTTCGTGTCGCACCGCTTCTGGAGTCAGCATCACCGTCTGCGCCAGTTCGCGATCGCCGCTGGCTAGGAGCACCAAGTTGGCGATTCCGGTCCGCAGTTGTGGATTGACGATCGATTGTTCGTAAGCGAAAAAGCCTACTCCGATTACAACAGCCGGGATCCACGAAAAGGCCAACGCGCGACTGAGCCAACTGGTGCGTAGGGCGAGCTGAATACCGACCAGGGCCACGACCCACCACCGCGTCCATCGCCAGCTCTTAACGCCACTCCAGCTACGATAACCGACATCATGCAGAGGCATGTTGCGTCTCCCGCACCGCTTGAAAGAAGACTTGTTCCAACGAATTGCGAGCGCTACCCAACTGTCGAATCTGCACATCGCAATCGCGGGCCGCCTCCCAGACTGGGCGACATACTGGCTGGTCTAGTCCAGCCACCCACACACTTCCGTCGCGTCGCAGTTCGCCCGCCATGCCGCGTTGTTGCAGCAGGTCAACCAATCGCCGCGCGTCTGGATAGGGTTCATCGAGGCTGGCTTGGCTCCTGCGTTCAACTTGCAAGGCGAGGCCGTGTTGAGCAGGCTGGCTGAGATTCTCTAGGCTATCCACCAATCGCACTTCGCCCGCAGCCATGATGATTACTTGCTGGCACACGGCGCGCACATCGTGCAGAATGTGAGTACTAATTACAATTGATTTACCATGCTCGCGGGCGAGTGTTCGAATCTTGCGAAGCATGGCGTTTCGCTGCTCGGGATCGAGTCCCGTGGTGGGTTCGTCGAGGATCAACAATTGTGGGTCATGCACGATGGCCTGAGCGAATTTTAGTTTTTGTCTCATGCCGGTCGAGTAGGTCTCCACGTTACGGTAACGCTCTTGCCCGATATCGGCAAAGTCGAGCACTTCGTGGGAGCGACGCAGACCTTCGACCGCATTGAGTCCCGAGAGTCGCGCCATGAACTGTACCGATTCGATACCTGTCAGTCCGGAGATGAAACAATCGTCCTCGGGCAAGTAGCCCACCAAATCTCGAATCGCTCGCAATTGTTTGGGGAGTTTGAAGCCGAGCACCTCAGCCGAGCCAGCTTGAATACTGAGCAGTCCCAGTAGCGATTTGATCAGCGTGCTTTTGCCGGAACCATTGGGACCCAGTAGCCCCGTTACTCCCGCACCAACCTTGAGCGTAACATTGTTGAGAGCCGTGCGACGACCGTAGCGCTTGGTGACTCCGTGGAGCACCAGCACGTTTTCGATAGTGGTCGCTGAATGGGACGTGGACAAGTGGTGATTTCTAGGCTGTGAACAGGTTTTCCCAGGCATCCATGTTACCATAGACGAACTGGGACGCGGTTAGGTCTGTGGTAGAGTGCTCGCCGGTAGTACTATCATAAGACAATTGGCGAATTCTGAAGATCGCTATTAGCTATTAACAGGAGGTAACGCAGGGAACAGAGGTGGAGCAAAGGAGATCGTTCACGCGTCTAACTGGATAGTCGCTGATCAGTCGCTGTCGCCCCCGTCGATCAACAGTTTCCACGACTCGCTTTCGGTAGCGTCAAGCAACCGGGCGATTCAAAAAAGACTGACCGGCGGAGCGGTCAGCGACAATTGCGTGAACGGCTACGATTGCCTTTTCCCCGCCTGTCGTGTGTTCCTCTACGGAAGTTGCAAGTGAAAGTTGTCATTATGCGTACGTTTTATGGACACTTCTCGCTGATCGCCACCATCTGGTTCCCAGGCTCCGCCTGGGAACCCAATGCATTGCAGGCTCCGCCTGCCGAAGCGTCATTGGTTCCGAGAACGCGGGAGGCGGAGCCTCCAAGACAGTGCGTTCCCAGGCAGGAGCCTGGGAACGAGCGTGTGCATGGCGGCGTTGAGCGAGAAGTGTCGTTTCTTGCTTTCAATTGTCTCAGGTTGCTGCCGGTTGCTACCCTTGGCTTGATAATGCTGTGCCAGTCTGAAGCGAGTTGGAGTCAAGAGACAGGCAAGACCGCACAGGCGAGTGTTTCTGGTTTCGATGTGAGGACTCCTTGGACCACATCGGCGATTCACGGCTTTCCCGATCCGCCTCCGCCATTGAAGCTGGTCGATGCGTACCCGCAGCTCAAAATCCCCAAACTGATCACGTTGGGGAGTATTCCCAAGACTGATTGGTTGTTGGCCGTCGACCATGAGAACGACTACGCCGGTGGTAGCCGAGCTCGGCAATTCCGCGATCAAGCCGATGTCGCGACTACAGAATTGTTTTTAGATACCCCAGAGATCATTTACGGATTCGCTTGGCATCCACAGTTTGAAACCAATCATTGGGTGTACGTCGGTTGCAATGGCCACTCACAGCAACTCGAGGCGGTGGCTACCAAAGTTCTACGCTTCAAAGTTGACGGGGAGGGGCCCTATCGCTGTGATCCAGAGTCGCGAACGTTGATCATCGAGTGGCCTTCAAATGGGCACAATGGCGGTGATCTTGTTTTTGGCAATGATGGGCTGCTCTACGTCTCCGCCGGTGATGGTACTTCCGATTCGGATACCGATCGCAATGGTCAGGATTTGTCGACGCTGGCCGGTAGCTTGCTGCGTATTGATGTGGACATGGACCGACGGAGCGATCCACGACAAACGGCTGAATATCGCATACCGGCGGACAATCCGTTTGTTGATGTGGCAGGCGCGCGGGGTGAAATCTGGGCGTATGGCTTGCGTAATCCATGGCGGATTAGCTTTGATTCAGAATCGAATCAATTGTGGGTGGGGAACAACGGCCAAGACTTGTGGGAGTCGGCTTATTTGGTCGAACGGGGAGCGAACTACGGTTGGAGTATCAATGAATCGAATCATCCCTTCCATACGCAACAAGACCACGGGCCGGTCGCTATTTCTGCGGCAACGGTGGAGCATCATCACAGCGAATCTCGCTCACTAACCGGCGGACATGTTTATCGCGGTTCGCAATTTCCGAAGCTAGTTGGTGCTTACGTTTACGGTGACTATTCGACAGGAAACATTTGGATGGTCCGCCATGATGGTGAGCGAGTGATCGAGCAACGTTTGCTCGCAAGATCTCGCGTGCAGATCATCGACTACGGTTTCGACTCGCGCGGCGAACTTTTGATCGCCGATCATGAGGGTGGCATCTATCGCTTCGCTGCCAACGACATGAAAGTGACCGCAGATTTTCCGAAGCGGCTCAGTCAAACTGGCTTGTTCGAGGACGTAGTCAGTGAAGGACCCGCGCCAGGTGTTATCCCCTACAGTGTCAATTCGCCACTCTGGTCCGATGGAGCAATAAAGAAGCGGTGGCTGGCAGTTCCCAACGACCAGACCATTGGTTTTGCAGCCCAGGGTGCGTGGGATTTTCCCGAAGGGAGCGTGTTGGTCAAGTCGTTCGCCTTTGCCACACTACAGGCCGACGTCAACAAGTTGGTCGAAACTCGGTTGCTCGCCAAGCAACAGGGGGAATGGTACGGTTACAGCTATCGTTGGAATGCCGAGCAGAGCGATGCTTACTTGGTCGAGGATGCGGGGAGTGAAGAGACGCTCGATTGGGTCATCGAGGATGGCCAAGCGATCGATGTTCGCTGGAGGTATCCGAGTCGTTCCGAGTGCATGGTCTGTCACTCACGCGCTGCCAAGTACGTGCTGGGGTTATCGACGGAACAAATGAATCGGCAGCACGAGTACTACCACGAAGATCGAACACTGACCGAGGCTGGACAAATCGACACGCTGGCCCATATCGGCCTGTTCGGCGAGACATGGAAAACTGATACGTCGAGCGAGCTGGCAAAGTTGGTCGATCCCTACGACGAGTCACAAGACATCGACCCCCGTGCTCGGTCTTATCTGCATGTCAACTGTGCTAGCTGCCATGTGAATGCAGGCGGGGGTAATTCAAAAATAGTGCTCGACTATTTTACGACGACCGAGAAGATGAATTTGTTCGAAGCCGATCCACTACATACCAATTTTGGTGTGGCAGCGGCGAAGTTGGTAAGGCCCACTGCTCCCGATCAATCGGTCTTGTTCCTGCGCATGTCTCGGCGTGGTGAAGGGCAAATGCCTCCCTTGGCCAGCTTTCGGGTTGACACTGCAGCGGTGGAGTTGATGCGTCGGTGGATCGGCGGAGTGGGCAGGAGTAGTGGAGTAGTGGAGTAGTGGAGTAGTGGAGTAGTGGAGTGGGTGGAGTAGTGGAGTAGTGGAGTAGTGGAGTAGTGGAGTAGTGGAGTGGGTGGCACTGGCAGGGCCAGTGGAGTCGAAGGGTGCGAGCTGGACGAACCAAGTGAGGCGTTGAGCGCTCGCAGTAAATGAATTCGGCCTACCACGGCTCTACCCAGTGCCATCCCAGTGGAGTGGTGGGCGCTCTGCCCTGGTTCCGGCTACGGTTACTTCGAGGTGTTGGAGGATCGATTGGTGGCAAAGAGCGAACTCCTTCGGTCTCCACTGGCCATGCCAGTGCCACCCGCTGCGTACTTATGCGTTATGTATTCAATTCGGGTTGATTTGCGCTATTAGCGGGCAAAATTTGGGTGGTGTGGCTGTACGGGATGTCAGGCAGGAAAGCCTGACGTACGGGGGTTAACGCTTGCGAAACTGTGTGTCGATCATGCGTTCGAGGGCGCTGCGATTGTCTGAGTTGACGACGATGTGATCGCCGGGCATCAAAGCGTAGTTCTGTCCAACACTGCTAGCCTTCCCCGAATCGTCGGTGCGAGTTTCCAGGCGGACGGGAGGACCGCCGTCACCATTGGGGCGCATGATCGAAATCACCAATTGTCCAAAACGATCATGCAGCCGAGCTTGCTGCACGAGATCTTCGATGAACAGGGGTTGGTCCATCGGCAGTGGAATCGCTTCCAAATGCCGCTCGCCATCGCGAACTTCCAATATCACACGCGGCGCGCCATTGGGAT
The DNA here is from genome assembly GCA_041741715.1 of Pirellulaceae bacterium. GTDB lineage: Bacteria > Planctomycetota > Planctomycetia > Pirellulales > Pirellulaceae > Aureliella. The sequence goes on from JBGSJT010000274.1 coordinate 30,329, forward strand.
CTGCAGCCACCGGCGATGGCATGCCGCCAGTAGGAATGGAATAACCTTGAGCTTCTAAATAGCTGGTGTCCAGAGTGCTCGACTTTGATTTGCCCATGAGCATGCTCAGGGTGAGGCAGCCACTTTGGGATAGTATGCAACAACCCAACGCGGCCAGCATTCCCACTCGTTTGGCAATCGACATTCTTGACTCTCCGGCATGTAACTTCTCAGTGAATCACCACATCATCGTTATCGGCAAATCGACTTGAGAAATTAACCGCGCGCTGGAATATTTTGCCTAATCGGTCAAGCCGCCGTCGCGAGACTCAATCGAAATATCAGCTCGACGCGCCAGTTTTGAAGGAGCACTTTTTAACCGAGAAAGTAGGTTTGACCATTCAATTGGTTGAGCAAACGAACTTACTCTCCTTGGGGAGAGTCGCGAGTAATGCGAGCGGAGAGGGGCAAGTCCAGCCCTCCCCGGCCGCATTACGGCCGACCCCCCCGGATACGGGAGGGTTAGTTTCAGAACGTGCAACTTCAAAACTGGCGCTTCGAGCTGATATTACAAATGCTAGCGACCGGTCATTCCCCAGCGATTGCGTAAGCAAGCGGAAATGACTGCGAACATCAGTAGCACACCGATCGAGGCTACGGCAAAGTAAGCGACGACCATTGCCCAATCTCCTGACTGAGCGACTGCCGAGGTTGCACCTCCGACTTGAACGTCGAGAATGTTTCCGTCGAGTGGTACCCAAAAGCTGGCCATGAGTGGACTGGCCACACCCACTTTCTTGAGTATCCCCATCGTAGCGACCGACGACTCCAGGTTGCTGACATTGCTGGCAACGTACCAAGCGGCAACCGGTAAAAAGTAAACGACAATCAAGATCGAATAGCTGAGCAGCATGGCCACTGATGACTTGCGGCAGATGGCCGAGCACAGGAGCGCGCTTACTGAATTGAACACAGCCGCCATGAAGACGATGGCGAAAAATGCCAGTACCGCTAGCCAATTGCTGTAGTACATTTGAAAGGCCAGCAGGAATGCCAAGACCATGGGCCACATCAAGAACATGGTCAGCACATAAGAGACGCGGAAGCCTGCCAGCAGTTTTCCCCACAAGATCTGCCACGGTTGCAAGATCGTTGTCAGTAGTAGCTCAAGCGTCTGTCGTTCGCGCTCGCTGGTCAGCGCTCCGGCGGAAAAAACAGGAGCGACCAGAATATTGAATACCAGCACGTACGAGATATACCACGCGCAGTACATTGGACGAATGAACAGGAAAGCGGCCATTAACGGAATTGCCAACAACATGCTGATCTGAATTACCAGCCGTAGCATCAATGTCCCTTGGCTGAACAGCTCCGCGTGAATCTCTTTGTCGTAAACTGGATTGGCATCGTCGCGCATCAAGGCGGTACGCCGCGGTGGAGCAAATAACTTGTCCGGGAATTGATCGCGTTGAATGACCATACCAATCGCGTTCTTGGATTCCTCTTCCAAGTCGACGACATCTTTCCCTTCGCTCCCCACGTCAGGCGGATAGAGCAAGCGTTGCGCGGTCCAGCGACAGAGCACACCACTGATTAGAAGATAGAGGGGTGGCAACACAAAGACGGCAATCCATAAGCGAATGGTACCCGAGCTCTCCAGTCCGCGCCAAAAAATAGCCCCTACAATCACCATGGGCAAAATGACCAGATATGAGACCACCAACGATGACGCAGTGCGCTGAAACCAGCAGCTACAGGCTAGGCCAATGGAGCCAAAGAGGACAATGGATATCATCAACCACAAATAGGCTCCCAGGACTTCGTAGATGCTCACGCCACCGAGTGGCAAGGCTAACATGATGATCGGCAACGAAGCGATAATCAGCACAGCCAAGTGAGTCAAAGACGCGACCATCTTACCGATGACAATGGCCCAGGGGAGCAACGGGCTGGCGAGCAACATCTCATAGGTCTTGCGTTCTTTTTCCCCGCTAATGGCTCCGGCGGCAAAGGTTGGCGCCATGAGCGATGCCAGTACATATTGGCCGAGGAAAAAGAAATCGACTAGTTGTCGGGCCGCCGATGAATCGGTCGATAAATCGACGCGTTGTCCGGAGGGATAGGCGACTAGCAGCACTGAGGCTAGGGCCAGTTGATAGACCAGCATCAGCACGAAGGCGCGGTTGGCGCGGAGATTGGTTAGCAGTTCGCGCTGCAAGACCGGATTTTCAGTAAGCAGCATGGACCTGGTTGCCGAAGAGTTGAGAATCCAAAAGATGGAAAGCTCAAATTTAGCGGTTTGCTAGTTGCCTGGCCAGCATGGGTGAGGCTAGAGGCTAGAGGCTAGTACACTTTAAATCATAGGCAGCCCTGTCGCTCAAGTCTCAAGTCTCAAGTCTCACGACGGTGCATCCGCAGGAGCGGATTCTGCCTCGATTTCGGCCATTTCTGAAGGCGGAGGAGGGGGGAAGTTCGGGTCGTAACGGAGCACGTAACCACTGCCGCGAACGGTAAAAATCATCTGCGGCTCGGTCCCTTCATTTGAAAGTTTGGTCCGCAGGCGATTAATGTGGACCTCAATGACATTGGTCACACCTTCCCAATCGGGTTGCCACAAGAATTCGCACAGCATCCGCCGCGTTACCGCCTTCCCTTGGTTCCGCATGAGAATTTCAAGAATTCGAAATTCCGTTGGGGTCAATGGCACCAGTCGTCCCTTGCGGAGCACTTTCCGCGACGTCAAATCCATGTAGACCTGACCAAGTTCCAGGACCGATTTCGGCCGCGTCTTGGAGCGAATCATGGCCGCTTCGACACGTGCCCGGAGCTCATCAAGGGTAAAAGGCTTGATCAGAAAATCGTCGGCGCCCGCTTCGAGACCGGCAAGTCGCTCTTGGCGGAATTCCAGCGGAGTCAAAATCAGGATATTGGCGTTTTCGTTTGCCTCGCGGACGCACCGCAGTACTCCCAGCCCTGATTCGTCTTCTAACGCTAAGTCGATGATCACTACGCTAAACGCTTCGGACTCGATCAATTTCAGCCCGGCAGCTCCGTCGGTTGCCAAACTACAAGCGTAACCTTGGTCGGAAAGCCCCTGCGTGATGGCTCGCCCCAAGATCGGATCGTCCTCGACAATCAATAACTTCACGGAAGGTACAGTTTGATTCATGCTCTCTTAACACGCTAAGTTGAAGGTCTACCAACAAATCGTAAACCCAATTCCATTGCAATCGGACCGTCCATTTTGTCAATATTTTCGAAATATGGCGAAGTGGTTCTCGCTCATTCTTCCGCACTCTTCCCCTTACAATCGCGCAGTTTGCCCCTAATCTTGGCCAATCGCTCGCATTGTTGGGCTTCCCAACCGCGCGGCGAAGCAGCGTAAAACAGACGGTCCAGCCCCAAATAGTCTTGATCCGCCACTCCGTCGGGGAGATCATGCGGATAGATATAGCCTGTGCCGTGCCCCAACTCCTTGGCACCCCCATAATGTCCGTCCCGGATAGCCAGAGGAACTGGAATCAGTCGTCCTTCGCGCACCTCTCGCCTGGCTGCCGAGATGGCAGTCGTGGCCGAATTGCTCTTTTCCGCACAAGCCAAATAGATCACAGCTTGCGAAAGTGTCAACTGGCACTCGGGTAGGCCTACGAACTCGCAAGCCTGCATGGCGGCGACTGCAATCAGAAGCGCTTGTGGGTCGGCGTTCCCAATGTCCTCGCTGGCCAAGATTACCAGCCGGCGACACAGATATCGGATGTCCTCCCCCGCCTCTAACATCCGAGCCAGCCAATACAGACCAGCGTCTGGATCGCTACCGCGAATACTTTTAATTAGCGCGCTACTAATGTCGTAGTGTTCATCCCCGGTTCCATCATATTGGAGGGTCTTCTGCTGCATCGATTCGGCTAGCAGCGCTGTGGAGATGACCACGGGGCGTTGGTTGGTCGAGAGCACGGCGACTTCCAGCACCCCTAAAGCGCGGCGCGCGTCCCCTTCGACGGCGATCGCTAGTAAATCCAGTGCTCCCGGTTCCACTTGTGTCGGCACTTCCCCCAATCCGCGCTGTCGATCGGTCAAGGCGCGTTGCAAGAGCTGAATAATGTCTGCTTCGCTGAGTGGTTGGAATTGAAAGATCTGACTTCGGCTGAGGAGCGCGCCGTTGATTGCAAAAAAAGGATTGCTGGTTGTCGCACCGATCAGTGACACTGTCCCCTGTTCGACATCCGGGAGTAGGGCGTCTTGTTGCGCGCGATTGAAGCGATGGATTTCATCGACGAACAATAGAGGCCTGGGTGCGCCAGTTGCAATTTGATCGCGGGCCCAGGCTAGTATTTCGCGAAGTTCCTTAACTCCACTAGTCACCGCGCTGAGCTGCTTCAGCGCACCACCAGATTCGGCGGCCAGCAAATGGGCGAGTGTGGTCTTCCCCGTGCCAGGTGGTCCAAAAAACAAAACCGATCCCACTCGTCGCGCGGTGATCAACCGCTGCAATAGTTTTCCTTCACCTAGAAAATGTTGTTGGCCTACGAATTCGCTCAAACGCTGCGGTCGCATCCGTGCTGCCAAGGGCAAATTGTCTTCACGATTCTGCTGTTCTTGCTGAGCGAATAGGTTCATCGGCGCTCTCTACGCTGTTGGAGTTGCCCAGTGGCCCAGGGTATCAACTGCTCGCGAAAGATTTTCGAATTGTGTCGAATGTCAGTTGGCAAGCGTTTCGGGTAGATCAATATTCGTTCGATCTCCTGTGTCGTTGCATGCTCTCGTCCCAAGCCCCGCAATTGGGCGATCAACTGTTCCGCGTTCATCGAATCAGCCGGTCGGTGTTCGGGCCACGGTTCGGCAATCATCACGGGTGTTTGTTCGCCAGTTGGTCCAATGCCGATGAGCGCGCTACGGTGGATGTGGGGATGATTGTTAAAGATTGCCTCGCAGGGTTCGGTGAAGAGCTCGCGACCACTCAGCCGCACGCGCTGACTCTTGCGACCACAGCACCAAAATCGCCCAAGTTCGTCGAGGTATCCGACATCCCCCATGCGATGCCACACCGTCACTCCATCTTGCACTTTATGGTGCGAGTTCTGATCGCAGCGGGTGACGTACTCGCGAGTGACCACATCGCCGCAGACCATCAATTCACCAATCGCACGTGGAGGCAAAGGCTGGACTTGATCGATGGTCGCGAGCGGTCCGTCGTCGATGGCGATGATCTTCCACTCGATCCCTGAAAAGTTTTTACCGACGCAGGTTCCAGCTCCTTGACGACTCAGAGCGGCCGTCTCATCCAGTATCTCGCGCGACTCGATCGAAGCTATGGGGAGTGCCTCGGTGGCTCCGTAAGGAGTGAACATCATCCCATCGTCGGCCATAGCGCGTCGCATCCGCTGAAGTACTTCGGGCGGGACGGGTGCTCCTGCGGAAAAGAGACGATTTAAACTTTTAACACGTCGACCGGTCTGATCCGTGTAGCGGCCCACCGCAGTCCAGAGAGCGGGAGAACCAAAGGCTTGATTAATTCCCCATTGATCGATGGCGTCTAACAAACGTGGCGGATCGACATCAGCCGGACGCGTAGGATCCATGTCGGGAATGATCGTGGTGGTCCCCATCACTGCATTGAATAGCCCAAACAACGGAAAGCCCGACAGGTCGCGGCCGCCGGGTGCGATGGAGTAGTGTTGAACCAGTTGATCGACCTGGCTATTGAAGGTGCGATGGGTGTAGAGCACGCCTTTGGGTGGGCCAGTGCTACCCGTCGTGAAAATAATGGCGGCGGGAGAATCGAGCGAAATAGGAGGTGGTTCATAGAGCGCCGATGGGGTGCCAGCGAGTTGTTCCAGCGTTGGCTTGGGGAGAAAACCCAGTCGTGGACCAACGGTCACGTTGAGCTTGGCGCGCGGAAAGCGATGGCTGAGCGCCATCCGCACCATATGGGCCGCCGGGATTGCCACAAAGCCGTCGGGATTCGTCGCTTCTAAACACTTTACAAGATTCTTGCGCCCCATCCCCGGATCGATCAACACCACCACCGCGCCAGCTTTGAGCAATGCAAACACCAGCGAGATGAAGTCAACGCCGAAGCGAACCAGCATCACGATGCGCTGTCCAGGCTGAACTCCCATCTGTTGCAGTCCGGCAGCAATGGAAGAGGTCTGTAATTCCAGATCGGCAAAGGTCATGGTTGCATAGTCGCGATGGCCGCCCGCTCGGTAGCGTCCCAACGGGCGTGCCATGGACAATTGCGAGGGGAGGCGCGCGGCAACTTCGCGCAATCGCGCCGCGATATTGCCAGACTGGGAATTTTCGTCAATTGCTACGTGTTGCATGAACTCACAATTTACAACTTACAACATTTAAAAACTCCCGCGCAATATCCACCTTCAGAGCTTTGGCCAAACCTCGCCAGCCAGGGACAGCGTTGACTTCCAACACGAACAAGCGTCCATCGCGGGCTGGCAACAAGTCGATGCCTAGGAGCGAGCCTCCCACGGCAGCGCGGGAACGCTCCGCCAGTTCAGCTTGTTGGTTAGTCAAGGGATGTGGTTCGGCATGGCTGCCTTGTGAAATATTGGTTCGCCAATCGCCGGCAGGGGCTACGCGGCGAATCGAATAGGTTTGCTCACCCACGAACAACACGCGTATATCATAACCAAAATGCTCGATAAACTGTTGCACGTAGAGGACTTGTCCCAATTGTTGCAGCGTGCCAAACATTCGCCAGGCAAGGTCTTTATTATTGGCTCGCAAGATCCCGCGACCTTCTCCTCCAAACAGCGGCTTGACCAGCACATCGCCCCCAAGTCTCTCAAAAGCTTCCATGGCATCGGCTCGCGTTTGACAACAAATAGTGGGTGGCACCGGGACACGCGCTTCGCTCAGACGCTGCAAGCAGAGCCACTTGTCGATAGCGATCTCCAAACTCTGCGGCGGATTGTGAACTTGCACTCCGCGGCTGAGCCAGGTCTGCAAGCAATCCATGCGAAAGATGACTTGTTCGAGTGAACCCAGCGGCATGCCACGGATTATCAGCGCATCAAGTTCATGAGGTGCCGGTAGCTGTGGATCGACATGTTTGGGTACTAGCGGTGCAGCCTGCTCGATCGCGGGGGTCCCAATGCCGACTTGTAGGTCGGCGAAACGTAGCACCCGCGTGTTCATGTCAAGAAAATGTTCGCGAGCCGCTCGTTGCAGATCGAGTACGTAGGGATTGTCCGCTGACCCCAGGATTCCGATGCGCATCGAATGCTCTATCGCTTTCCTGAATCGGAGTGGGCTGTGGTGGCAAATGACTGAGCCACCAAGTCGCCGCGCAGCGCACCAAACCGCCAACTACGTCCCGAGCGGAGGTTCATGACTGTAATTTCGGCAGGGCTAAACAAGCCTGGGTCAATCTTGTAGAAATCGTAATCGCAGCGTTTGTACGTTTCCGCAAAGGGGCTACCGAAATCGGGGGACGATGAACTGGGAAGCTGTTCCCCCACAGCGACGATCTGATCATCGTCGGCCTCGACCCACAAACTGACTTGGCCACCATACAGAATCGCATCGTTGGTGCGGCCGATCCCCAATGCAAAATCAGGTGTCGGAGGAGGGACCGGAGCCACACCATGTGCACTGCGGATGGCCGATAGTTCAAAGCCCAGAGCATGCAGCTTATGCAGACAAGTCTCAACGCTGCGCGCGACTACTTGTACGCAACCAGCGATGCTGCGTGTGGGGGCGACAGCCACGAAAAGTTTGTTCGGAGCGACACCACATTCGTTGGCCATCATTTCCAGCACCGCGTCGCTCGGTAGTTGGTCGCATTCGAGCGTACCTACTGCTAGGCCAGTGCGATCATCGGCTCCAAGTTCTTTCAACAGTTCTTCGCGACCACGGCACAGTCGCATTGCCCCCGAGCCCATTGCAAAAAACTTTTCATGCTTGACAGGCCAACCCGCGTACTGCGACAGCATGCAAGCTTCAAGTGGATGGTCGGTCGCCACTTGTACCCACGTCCCCGGCCACACGCTCCGGTCGCCGCTGACCAATTGTAGGCTGGCTTGATCGGCCATACAGATCAAGGCCATGTGCAGGCCAGCCTCTAGTCCACCGGGTGTATTGACGCCGAAGTCGAGTAACTGTGCGCCGCAGTCGAGTTGCTGGGCGCGCAGTCGCAAGCGTTCAGCCCCGCGCTGGGCTGCGACGAAGCTGTGGTGTGCTTTTAGATTGAGTCCCTCTCCGACTGTCATTGGCTGATATGTCCCTGTAGATTTTTTTCCCACGCCAATGGTACTGGCCAACGAAGCATCGTTCGGGAAATTACTGTCGTAGCTACGTTTAAGATCCGACACCTATTTCCCGAACGATGCTAGCAGCAAATATCATCCGCGCACAATCTGCGTAGCACAAGCCGACTGAGGCTGTTCGCCAGTGGATTGGCACATAATTTGCATTCAAATCTACTGCAATTGACACTAAGGTTTCGAGACAGAGTGTCCCGGAACGAGTCCCACTTGGCCAGAATTTAATTTGAGAATGGGATTGATCGAACAACTATCAAAATTTGAAGAAAATGATCGATGAAAAGGGGAAGTTTCGTCGATGAACCTTGCTGTCAGCTTAGCTTGGCCTATGATTAAGTTTGTGGGTCATGATAAGCCCACATAACTATGAGCTTCCGGCCTCATTCCGGCAGAGGGACCAATTTTTCGCGTTGGCCTAGATCAACCAGTAGCATGTGCAGAAGCACGCTCGATCTACGTCAGTCTCGCAGCGGCTCCGCTTTTTGCCGCCGTTGGTCGGAAGTTTAGAAATAGCCGTTGAGGACTGCGTCATCACTGACAAAAGTACTTCAACGGCTTTTTTCGTCAACCTGTGTCAGGCTTACCGTACGTCAGGCTTTCTTGCCTGACCGAGTAACACTTCATTGGTCATTAGAGTTGCTCTACTCTGTGCATCAAGTGACAAATGACATTGGAGTCAGGCAGGAAAGCCTAACGTACGGGAAGAAAGTCAGGCAGGAAAGCCTGACGTACGGAGTGCAGTTACGACTTGCAGAATTTGCGGCGGCCGCCGACCCAAACCATGCGGGCAGCACCACGCAATGTTTGTCCCAACAGCGGTGTGTTGCTGCTTCGCGAATGGAGGGACTCGCGCTCGACAGTCCACTCGTGGTTAGGATCGATCAACACCACATCGGCTGGTTTACCTACCGCCAACGAACCCGCTTCAATCCCCAATACTTCGGCGGGAGCGCAGGACAAACATTCAATTGCCCGTCGCCAAGTAAGTTTGCCTGGTGCAATTAGCGACGTGATGACTTGTGCCAATGCCGTGTCGAGGGTGCTCATGCCAAAGGGGGCGGCGTCCATCTCCTGCATCTTTTTCTCGAGTGATTTGGGTTGATGCCCAGTCGTAATGACATCGATCGTCCCATCTTCGATGGCCGCAAGGCAGGACTCTACATCCTCTTGGCTGCGCAGGGGTGGGTTAACTTTGAAGTTTGAATCAAAGGTGCGCAGTTGTTCTTCGTTAAAACATAAGTTGCCGATGCGAATGCCGACTGTGACTTGCGTGCCACGCCCCTTGCTGCGTCCGACCAATTCGACACTCCCCGCCGTGGAGATGCTACTCAAATGAAGTCGCCCGCCAGTGGTCTCTAACAGCCGCAGATCGCGCGAGGTGGCTAGGTCCTCGGCTTCCGCAGGCATGGGGGCCAACGCCAAGACCAACTGCATCATCCCTTCGTGCATCACTCCTCCGCGCGTAAGGCTGGTCACCTCGGGACGATCCAAGATTGGCTTGTCAAACATCAAGCAGTATTCCAGTGCGCGGCGGAGCAGGGCGGTATTGCTCAGCGGTCGCGGTGCATCGCTGAGCGCGACGGCTCCCGCTTCAACTAACGAACCGATCTCGGCCAACTCCTCCCCTGCGCGTCCCTTGCTGACGCAGCCAATCACGTACACGCGGCAACGATCCGCGCGGGCCGCTTTTTGCCGCACGAACTCGACAGCCGTGGCGGTGTCGATGGGTGGGTCGGTGTTGGCCGCGCAAGCGATAGAAGTATAACCACCAGCCAACGCAGCCATGGTTCCCGACTCGATCGTTTCATCATCCTCGCGCCCCGGTTCACCCAGTTCAGCAGCCAAGTCGACTAGTCCGGGGGCCACGATGCAGCCTTGGGCATCCACGCAGCGGCAGTCGTTGGGAAGATCACCATCGCTGGGGTCGACTGCCGCAATATGACCGTCGACCAGCAACAGTCGCCCCACGCGATCGATCGACTGCCGTGGATCGATGATGCGACCGTTTTCAATGAGCCAAATCTTGTGCGAATCATTCACGTTGTTCGTTCTCCCAACAACAACCATAGCGCTGCCATGCGAACTGCGATTCCGTTGCTCACTTGCTGTAGAATCACCGAATGTGGACCATCGGCTACCTCGGGTGTAATCTCCACGCCGCGATTGATCGGTCCAGGGGCCATGATCAAAATATCGGGTTTGCTCATTCGCATGCGTTGGCTGTTCATGGCATACAGCAGCGCATATTCGCGAACCGACGGGAAGGGGCGCGTAGCCTGACGTTCGAACTGAATTCGCAAGAGATTGAGTACATCACAGCGAGGTAAAATGGCATCCAAGTTATACGCCACTTCCACTCCCAGTGCTTCCCATTTTTTTGATACCAGCGTCGCGGGGCCACACGCGATCACATGAGCGCCCAACTTTTTCAGACCCCAGATATTTGATCGCGCGGTGCGACTGTGCGAAATGTCACCAACCAGGGCTACTGTTAGACCCGCGATCGAGCCGCGATGCTGGCGAATGGTCAAGATATCCAATAAACCTTGTGTGGGGTGCTCGTGTGGACCATCCCCAGCGTTCAATACCGAACAATCTAAATGTTGAGCCAACAAGTGTGAGGTGCCGGGTGTCGCATGTCGCGTCACCACCGCGTCGACTCCCATGGCCTCGATGGTTTTGGCCGTATCAATGAACGTCTCCCCCTTCGAGACCGATGAGCTCGAGGAAGAGAATTCGATCGTGTCGGCACCGAGTCGCTTGGCAGCCAGCGAAAAGCTAGTGCGCGTGCGCGTGCTATTCTCAAAAAAAAGATTGGCGATCGTCTTTCCCGAAAGTAAAGTCAGCTTACCCGATGTCTTAAACCGCTGGTTCAGTTCTTCCGCCACGTCCAACAGCAACGTGATCTCCTCCGCCGACAGACTTTCAAGATCAAGTAAATGGCGGCGATGCCAATTCGCAGGGAACCTAACCGCCGTATCGGTCGCACTCATGCAGGCAACTCCGTTTTAATTTTTAGTTCCAAGGTTTAAGGTTTAAGGTTTAAGTTGCTAGTTGCTAGTTGCTAGTTGCTAGTTGCTAGTTGCTAGTTGGAAACTATTGTGTCGAGATTGTACTAGGAAGCAAATATTCTTGGATAGGTATTCGATTTGCTATTCGGCAACGAACAGGCTCATGGCAGCCTAGACTCACCGCCAGCAACCTTCAAACTCGAAGCACCTCAAACCTGGAACCTGGAACCTTAAACCTTAAACCTGGAACCTTAAACCTGGAACCTGGAACCTGGAACCTGGAACCTGGAACCCTAAACCTTAAACCCTATTTCTTAACGAATTGGCGGAGAGTTTTGGGGAGGGGGAAATGCACCTCTTCTTTGCGGACGGTCTCCTCGCGGATCGTTGCTCCGAAGCGTTCTACCAACCAGGCGATCGTCGATTGGACCACTGATTCGGGCGCGCTGGCGCCGGCGGTGACTAAGATGCGATCCTCGGGTTGGAACCAATCGGGGTGAAGGTCCTCGACTCCGTCAACTAAGTGAGCTCGTTTGCCTTGCTCGGCCCCAAGTTCGCGAAGGCGTTGACTGTTGCTGCTGTTCTGGCTCCCCAGGACCAGAACCACGTCGACTTGTTCGCTCAGGAGTTTAACTGCTTCTTGGCGATTCTGGGTGGCGTAACAGATGTCATCCTTGGGGGGGCTTTCGATCCAGGGGAAGCGTTGTCGTAGGCGGCGAATGATGCGATTGGCGTCATCGACACTGAGCGTGGTTTGAGTCAGGTAGGCCAGCTTGGTGTCGGAGGGGAAATCGAGTGTGTCCACGGCGGCTGCGTCCTCGACCAATACAATTGCTTCGGGGGCTTCACCCATCGTCCCAATCACTTCGTCGTGGCCTTCGTGCCCAATTAATAGTATTGTATAGCCCCCCTTGGCATATTTGATCGCTTCCAGGTGGACTTTGGTGACGAGCGGACATGTGGCGTCGATCGCGAACAGCCCCAGACGCTGTGCGGTCTTGCGAACCTCCGGTGATACGCCGTGGGCCGAAAACAAGACAGTGGAGCCAGTCGGGATTTCTTCGAGCTGGTCGACGAACACGGCCCCCTTGGATTGGAAGGTCTTTACCACATACTGATTGTGCACAATTTCGTGGAAAACATAGATCGGTGTCCCGAATTGGGCGATCGCCAGCTCAAGACTGGTGACCGCCATATTGACACCCGCGCAAAATCCTCGTGGGGCCGCTAGGATTATTTCCATGGTGATGCTCGCGTGGTGATACCATTGGGAGAGGGGGGACGCTGGGCTGACTGTCTTCCGCCGCGACGGTTTCTTACGTTAAACGCTTATTATGCTGGAAAACGAACTGGGTACGACCTCAAATAGGCTGGTTTTCGAAACCGAATTGGCTCGCTTCGGGCCTGAGCAGTCGGCTCCCACCCCGCTGCGCGAGGCAAGACTGTATTGTAGTCGCTGGGCCAACGCGCACTACGAGAACTTTGTGGTTGCCTCACTCCTGTTACCCCGCACGCTGCGACAAGATTTTCACAATATTTACGCTTACTGTCGCTGGGCCGACAATTTAGCTGACGAAATCGCTGAACCTCAGCGGAGTTTGGCCTTGCTCGATTGGTGGGAACGGGAGCTGGTCCAATGCTGGGAGGGTAGCCCGCGACATCCGGTCATGGTCGCCTTGCAACAAACGATTGCGACTCACCGGCTCTCCCCCGCACCGTTTCACGATTTACTGAGTGCGTTTCGCCAAGATCAGCAGACTCACCGCTACGCTGACGATGCCCAGTTGCTAGACTACTGCTCGCGATCAGCCAATCCGGTGGGACGCATCCTACTGCAATTGGCCGATGCAAGCACAATAGAGAACTGCCACCTGAGCGATCAGATCTGCATTGGATTGCAATTGGCCAATTTCTGTCAAGACGTGTCACGCGACGCGGCGCAGGGAAGGATCTATGTTCCCCAACAGCGCTGGACGCGGCATGATGTGAACGAAGCGATGTTGCTGAAGTGTCAAGCGACCGACGCCTTGCGGGTAATGTTATCCGAGTGGTGTGCGCTCGCTCGGTCGTATTTGACTATTGGTCGACCGTTGGTGGCTCAGGTTCCACGTTGGTTGAGAACGGATATAGGGTTATTCATCGGCGGAGGCCAAGCCATTCTCGATGAGATCGCCCGGCAGGGGTACGACGTGTGGTCGAGCCGTCCGCGGGTTTCGAAGTGGAAACAATTGCGACTGCTGACGTCTAGTTGGTTGGCTAGATCGGGAGCCGTCGCGTCATGAGTGAATCAGTCGTGATGCGTGGCAGTCGTCGGCTATGTTCGCAAGTCTGTCGCCAAAGCAAGAGCAGTTTTCTAGCTTCCTTCGCGCTGCTCGATAGACCGCGGCGACAGGCCATGTGCGCCCTGTACGCCTTTGCGCGAATCACCGACGATTTCGGAGATAGCAGCGCGTCCCTGATCACGCGAACTAGGCAATTAGACGAGTGGCGCAAGCAGCTCTGGCAGCATGTCGATAGGGCTGATGGTAATGCCGCATGTGATAAAGGGGGGCAGTCGACAGGGCAAGGTGTCGCTCCCTCCATCTGGCCCGCATTGAGCGATTGCATACAGCGCTATCACATACCACTGCAACTGCTTGACGATATCATCAGCGGGGTAGCGATGGACCTGACGCCCAATCAGCCAGCCGACTGGATTGAGCTAAAACACTATTGTTATCATGTGGCTTCGTCTGTCGGATTGGCCTGCGCTCATATTTGGCGGGCTGAAAGCGGAAGCAATGGTCATGAACGAAATGTTCAACAACCTGTTTTTGACGCTCTTATTAAGCAGTCGGCGATTGACTGTGGCATCGCTTTCCAATTGACGAATATTCTGCGTGACATTTCCGAGGATGCGAGCTTAGGACGCATCTATATACCGCAGTGCTCTTTCGCAAAGTATGAAGTGAATGTTGAACGTTGGTTGGTGGGTCAACCGAGTGGGGACTGGGAAACGATGCTGGACGAGGTAGGCGATCAGGCCCGACAGCTATACACTGCAGGCTGGCCCACGATCGAAGCACTAACACCACGCAGTCAACGCATGTTTTCACTAATGTGGCGCAGCTATCACAGTTTGCTGGAACGCGTGGTAACTGACAAGCGTCAGTTGTGGGGCAAGCGTCGCGTCCGTTTGCCGAAGACTCAGCGAATTGGTCTCTTGACCACCCACTTTGTCTCTCCCATCTATGCCAGGTTGTCACCTCCCTAACCATGACCCCATCGATCGAATCGACGCTGATTGTGGGAGGTGGCTTGGCCGGTATCGCAGCAGCGATAAAACTTGCCGAATGCGGCGTGCGCGTGACGCTCTGCGAGTCGCGGCAGCGGTTGGGTGGCCGCACTGGTTCGTTCGCCATCCGCGATAGCTCAGGCGTTGAGATTGAAACGCTTGACTACTGTCAGCATGTGGGGATGGGCTGTTGCAACAATCTGAAAGAGCTGATCGCGTTGTTGGGACAAGAGCACGAGTGGCACGCGCATCGTCAACTCCATTTCTTCGGTCCGCAGGGAGACTACCAACTGTTGAACGCTTGGCCCCTGCTTCCCGCCCCACTCCATTTGACCGGCTGGCTGCTGAAGTGGCCGCAGTTGACAATCCGTGATCGGCTGAGCGTTGCGCGCGGGTTGCTGGCGATTCGTAAGTTACCGCTCGATCATCAAACCGCGTCTCAATCGGCCCTGGCATGGCTCCAAGCCAAGGGGCAAACGCCACCAGCCATCGAACACTTTTGGTCGACCATTATTGTCAGCGCCCTGGGAGAGGAGCTGGCCAGAGTCAGTTTGGCGGGCGTGGCAAAAGTACTGCAAGATGGTTTTTTAAATCGCCGCGATTCATTTCATTTGCTTGTCCCACAACGACCGCTGGGAGAGTTGTTCGGTACGCTTGCGACCGAGCGACTTCAGCGATTAGGAGTCCAGATTTGTGTAGGAGCTGCAGTCAATTCGTTGAAACAACTCCCCTCAGGGCGCATGCGAGTCACAATGGCACAGGGGAGCCATGAAGCCGATGCAGTCATCGTAGCGGTCCCCTGGCATCAGCTTTCTAGAATCGAATTTGTGGAGAACATTGGTGGATTGCAGGACATCGCCGCGAGCGCGAGCCAATTGCAAAGCTCTTCGATTACTGGCGTGCACACGTGGTGGGATCGCGCGTGGCTCGACGTGCCGCACGCAGCCATCGTGGGGCGACTGGCGCAGTGGGTCTTTCCCAAACCCAATTCGGAATTGCGCGACCCAAACGGAGCGACGAATCACCTGCCCAAGGGATTAAAAAACGTCTACTATCAGATTGTGATCAGCGGCTCGCGCTCTCTGCGAGGCATTGAAGCGTCGCAATTGGCCTCGATAATTCACGATGACTTAGCGCACGTTTTTCCGGCGGTCCGAGACTCGCGACTACTAGCTTGCAAGCCGGTGACGGACCCTCAGGCGGTGTTTTCGATGACACCCGAATCGCATCAATTTCGCCCGGCTATTGCGGTCGGCCCACGCGTGGCCTTAGCAGGCGACTGGACTCAAACCGGGTGGCCCGCCACCATGGAAGGGGCGATTCTCAGCGGCTTCGCCGCAGCGGAACATGTCAGTCGGTAACCAAGGATATGGGCCCGTCGATCAGTGAACCTCAGGCACTAGCCGTGGGCCTTGGTTCTACATGCTCCACAAATGCCCACGGCTAGCGTCTGAGGTTCACGAAGAAGGCTTTACAAATGCACTTCTCGCTGAACGCCACCACGCACGGGCTCGTTCCCAGGCTCATGCCTGGGAACGCACAGTCTTTGAGGCTCCGCCTCCCGCGTCCTTGAAACCAACGACACTTCGGCAGGCGGAGCCTGCAATGCATTGGGTTCCCAGGCGGAGCCTGGGAACCAGAGGGTGGCGTTCAGCAGAAGTGTCTAAAAATGCGAAGAATGTCAGGCAGGAAAGCCTGACGTACGTTTAAGCGAGGATGTCGTGCACGACGCGGCCATGGACGTCGGTCAAACGGAAATCGCGACCGCTATAGCGATAAGTGAGACGTGTGTGATCGATGCCCATCAAATGCAGGATCGTGGCGTGTAAGTCGTGGACGTGAACTCGGTTTTCGATGGCATGCATCCCCAGTTCATCCGTGCTGCCGTACATCATCCCTCCTTGCACGCCACCTCCAGCCAGGAACATCGAGAAGCCGGTGGCATGGTGATCGCGTCCCGCCTTCTGCTTGTCTTGATCCTTGTCGAGCTGCGAGTAGGGGGTTCTGCCAAATTCTCCTCCCCAGATCACGAGCGTATCGTCGAGCATGCCGCGCTCCTTCAAATCGCCTAGTAGCGCGGAGGTGGCGCGATCGGCATCAGCGCATAAGCGCCGATGGCCGTTGTTGTTGTCTTTGTGAGTGTCCCACGGCTGTTTCCCCTTGTCGACAAAGTAGACCTGCACAAAACGGACTCCGCGTTCCAGCAGTCGGCGTCCTAGCAAACAACTTTGCGCAAATGAGCTGCTTCCATACTCGTCGTGCGCTCGCTGTGGTTCGCGCGATACATCAAAGGCTTCGCTGGCTTCAGTCTGCATTTGAAAAGCCAACTCGAGGTTGCGAATGTGTCCTTCCAGTCCACTCTCTTCCGCGCGCTCGGCGGCATGCATGCGATTGAGCCGCTGCGTCAAATCAAGTTGTCGCCGCTGCTCGTGCCGCAACAGGCTGGGGTGATCGAGGTTGGCTACTAGCGAACTGAGCTGCATGTCGGATGTATTGACACTTAGCGCTTGATGATTGCTGGGAAGAAAAGCGGCTGACCAAAGCTGGGGTCCAACCACGGGGAGCCCTGGACAGAGCGCGACGAAGGCGGGCAAGTTTTCATTTTCCGTACCTAGGCCATACGAGGCCCACGAACCCAAGCAGGGACGCGTCGGTTGTTGATGCCCCGAGTGCATAAGCAACAGTCCCGGCTCATGGTTGGGTGTATCGGTGTGCATCGAGCGAATAACGCATAGGTCGTCAGCGTGCTGAGCCAACTGCGGGAAGAGTTCGCTCATCACTACGCCACTTTCGCCGCGTGGCGCAAAGCGAAACGGTGAGGGCATGAAACCACTCCCCTTGGTCGCCATCCCCGCAGGTTGTTCTCCTTCGACTTCGGCCAACTTCGGTTTGGGGTCAAACGTATCCACGTGTGACGGCGCGCCATTCATGAACAAGAATATGACCCGTTTGGCTCGTGGAGCAAAGTGCGGACCCAGCGGTCCCTCTTGGCCCGAGCAGTGTTGTTGCAATAGCCCAGCGAGTGGCAACATGCCAAATCCAGCACCGGCCCGAGCCAACATGTTGCGTCGTGTTAGGAACATTTGGAGATCTCCCAGATTATCATTGGAGAGTTGGAGAGGACACCAACTAAAAGGTTCCAAGTTCCAAGTGACTAATGACTAATGACTAATGACTAATGACTAATAGTTTGTCAGGCAGCGATCCATGCCCTTTACACAGTTCTCTGGGTAGACCCGTGGTAGGCCAAATTCATTACTTCGAGCGCTTAAGAGAACCTCTCATGGTTCAGTCTCAACTACTGCGCTCACACTGGCCCCAGCCAGTGCCACCCACTCCACCACTCCATTACTCCATTACTCCATTACTCCATTACTCCATCTACTCTATCTACTCCACTTAATCTAGAAAGAGCACTTCGTTGGACATCATCACGGCGTGTACGTACTGATCAAGGTTACCGCCGTCGAGTCGTAGGAAATCGATGGCTGCCGATAGTTCATCCACTGAAGGGGAACGCGACAATAATCGAAGATATAACTCATTGATCGATTGGCCGATGCTAACATCCTGCTGGCGAATCCGTTCGGACAAGACTCGCGCATGTTCGACCATGAAAGGGCTGTTCATTAAAAACAATTTCTGCGCGGCGCTTGTCGTCCGAACGCGAGCGTCACTATGAGTATTAGGGTCGGGATAGTCGAACAGTGCCAACATCGGATTCAACTTGAGGCGACTGGCTTCACTGTAGATCGTCCGCCGCGTGGCTTGTGGATCGCTCGGGTCGATATTCACTTGCGCCGCGCAACAATCCAAACGTTCTGAAGCCAGTAGTATTGTATCTCGCCACTGTTCGACGCTCAGTCGCTTACGGTGCATGCGTGAAAGCCATTGATTCTGTGGATCAAGGGCCGATGATTCCGAACGACTGGATTGCTGATAAGTTGCACTGTGCACGATCTCTTGGCACAACCATTTGAGTGACCAGTTGTTCTCCATGAAAGCCACGGCCAGATCGTCGAGTAGTTCGGGATGAGTCGGTCGCTCACCCAGGCTACCGAAATTGCTGGGAGTGCTTACCAGCGGCTTGCCGATCAACTGTCCCCACACGCGATTAACTAGCACGCGGGCCGTCAGTGGATTGTCGCGCGAGGCGATGACACGAGCCAGCTCCGCGCGGCCGCTACCCTGCTTGAATTCGTGGCGCTCGATTGGGTGCTCCACGTTGGTGTTTAGGACCGTTAGAAAGCCACGGGGGACGATGGGGCCAAGACGATTGACATCGCCGCGGACCATGATGGACAAGTCCTTCGGCTCCACGTCGCGGATGACATGCAGAGCATCCTTGGGATTCTTTGCCTGACCCGCATCATTGGTCTCGCGCTGCGCGTCGAGCGGTCGATTGAACATTTCAACGCTGGCGAACACGCCCGCGAGTGCATAGTAGTCAGCGGTCCCGATGGGATCGAATTTATGGTCGTGACAACGGGCGCAGGCCACCGTCAAACCGAGCAGACCTCGCGATAGTACATCGACTCGATCCTCCCATTCCTCTGCCTGCACCTCAGGACTGTTTCGACGATAGTATTTGGGACCTAGACCGACAAAGCCAAGCGCAACGTCGTCGTCGAGATTCTCCGGAGTGACGATGTCAGCCGCCAATTGCAATTCGATGAAGCGATCATAGGGGAGATCCGCGTTGAACGCGGCGATGATCCATTGGCGGTACAAGTGTGAGTTCGGAAAGCAGAGGGATTGGTCATTCCCTACAATGTGAGCTTGATCGTCGGCGTAGCGCATGAGGTCTAACCACATCCGTCCCCAATTTTCACCAAACGCGGTCGAGGCGAGCAGTTCCTCCGAGACTTGATCGACCACCTGCTCCGCCAGCAGGTTGTTCCATCGCTTGAGCTGTTCCTGTGTGGGGGGAAGACCTGTCAAGTCAAAGGCCAATCGTCTCAGCAGTGTTGGTCGCGTGGCAGGCGGAGCTGGAGACAGTTTGTGTTGCGCGAGCCGATCAGCGATGAAATGATCGACGCGCGTGTGAGGCCAGTTTGGCCATGGATGCTCGGGGAGTTCGTGTCGCGTGGGAGGTTGAAAGCTCCAGAACTTTCGCCCTTGGGCGTAGTCGATGACCGACCGCACTTCTTCGACAGGGATCGAAGATTCATCGCGAGGATCGTGAGCTCCTTGAGCAATCCAGTGTTCGAAATCTCGGATGGTCTCATCGGAGAGTTTCCGATCAGGAGGCATCTCGAGCGATTCGTACTTGAGAGCTGCCAGGAGTAAACTGTCTTCGGTCCGCTCGGGTGTCACGGCGGGACCGCTCTCACCACCACGTTGTAGCGACTGACGCGAGTCAACTCGTAGGCCCGCTTCGATTTGCTTCCCCTGGCTGGAGTGACAAGCGTAACAGTGCTCCACTAAAACGGGGCGTATCTTGCGTTCGAAGAAATCGAAGTCACTTACCGGTTTGCCGATGGCCTGTTTGTCGATTACCTGTTTGTCGATCAACTCGTCGCCAAGCAGAAGATTGGCGCGGAGCAACGCGAAGGTGCAGACCACGAAGATCCTGAGAGAGACACGCATGAGAACCGATCCCATGGAAAGGAGGGGGAGGGGGGAGGCAGGTGGGGCGGGGGTTTGCACCCCAACATTGATTATACCATACTAACTCGGTTCCGTGCCAGCTCGCCTGGCATGAGCCAAGTTTTGTAGATAGGCGCGAGACGACTAACCCTGAAAAATTCACGCTACAGCGCTGTACTCGCGAAAATCTATCGAGGTATTCGCTCGAACGCGAACGATGGCGTTCAAGTGTGTGCAATCCCCAAAACTTCGTTGACAGTTACCATGAACGCAGTGAGGGTAGACGGCGCTATAATCTCCCCAGCCTGTGCAGTCGTAACCGTGGCAAAGCGACCTTCGGGCTGAGGGTCGCGATAGATTTCGATAGTCGCATTGTTCAAATTGACGATCCAATATTCGACGATTCCAGCCTGGGCATACACCGCCCCTTTTATTTCACGATCATAGTTCAAGGATGAATCGGCCACCTCGATTAGCAGTCGCACGTCTCGCGCCGCCGGTCGACGCGATGCGTAAAGGTCGTCCCGAAAGTTGAGTATGGCAATGTCGGGTTCCGGCTCGCTGTCCAGCGTGGCAATCGGATCTTGAACGCTCACCAATAGCTCTGCCGAAAGTCGGTGAGCGAACAGGCGATTAAGTCGCTTTACCGTCGCGGCGTGTGAGTTTCCAATGGGCATTTTTCTGACAATGACTCCACGAATCAGTTCGACCGGTTCGTCCTCGGCGAAAATTCCGTGCTCGATCATGTCATGATACTGTTTGACTGTGAACTGATGGTGGACGAAATCGGGGGCAGGGACGCGTTCGTCGCGAGGCGTCAAGATGCTGGCTGGGGAGACGGCTGCGGCCATAGAGGTTCTCCGAGGAAAGGGGAATCACACCTTTATATTCTAACTCGGTTGATCGACTGTTGCACGGCTGGGCGGCTACAATTGAATCGACCTCGCGTGCTGGCTTGTGCGGCCCATTCCGCAATCTGGGGCCGCCGCAGGCTCTGCTCCGATTGCTATTGATTCCGCGATGCTACTTTGAAAGGTGCCGCTTTGAAAGCCGCTACAATGAACATCCGTGCCTTAGTGCGTCTGTTAATGTTGGTCTTGCTTTTACAGTCGCTAGAAGCGATATGCGCGGCCGAAAGACCGAATGTGATCATCATCTTGGCTGATGATCTGGGTTACGGAGACTTGGCTTGTTATGGTCATCCAACTTTCAAGACGCCCCATGTGGATCAAATGGCGGCGGAGGGGGCGCGACTGACTCGCTTTCATACTCCGATGGCTTTCTGCGCACCGACTCGCGCGGCGCTATTAACTGGACGATATCCTTTTCGCTGTGGGATGAATGGGAATCCAACTCCCGATGCAACGCCGGCTGCGGATGAACTCGCCTTGCCAGCCAGCGAGTTGACATTGGCACATTTGTTTAAACAAGCTGGCTATGCGACAGGCATGGTTGGCAAATGGCATCTCGGGCACAAACGCCCCGAGCAATATCCGACCGGGCGCGGTTTTGATGAGTACCTGGGAATCCTATACAGCAACGACATGCGTCCTGTGCAGTTGATCGAGGGGACCGAGGTCATTGAAGATCCCGTGATCCAAGCCACGTTGACACGTCGCTACACCGCGCGGGCCGTGGACTATATCGAGCGGCATCGGGCTGAGCCATTTTTCTTGTACTTGGCTCAGGTCATGCCGCACAAACCATTGGCAACGACTGAGGAGTTCTACCACCACAGTGGTGCTGGTCTCTACGGCGACGTACTAATGGATCTGGACGCGGGGGTTGGTCAAGTGCTGGCCAAAGTGAAAGAGCTGGGGATGGATGATCGGACATTGGTGATCTTTACAAGCGACAACGGGCCGTGGTTCGGAGGGAGCACCGGAGGCTTGCGTGGTATGAAAGGGAGCACCTACGAGGGTGGCTACCGAGTCCCCTGCATCGCCCGCTGGCCGGGGCGAATTCCCGCCGGGCATGTCAATCACGAAACGGCGGTGATGATGGATCTGTTTTCAACGGTGCTCACAGCGGCGGGCATTGGCAGCCCCGAGGATCGAGTCATTGATGGTCGTGACATCCTACCGTTGCTCAGCGGTGCTGCCGTCAGTCCTCATGCGGCGGTCTTTGGGCAACAGGGTGAGCGACTGGCTATTGTGCGTGATGGTCAGTGGAAATTGCATGTCGACGCGCCACGCGATAAGTTTGGCGAGCTAGTTCAGGCAGACGAGCCATGGATTGATCCGCGCGGACCCGATGGCGTCACCATCCTGGCGCCCGTTGAACAATACCAGCCGAGCGCGTACCCAGGTGTGCGGACCGGCGATGCCCCTCAAGCGATGCAGCTATTTGACCTGTCGACCGATCCTGCCGAACAGTTTGACGTGGCGGCTCGCCAACCGGAAGTGGTGGCGCGACTCATGAAATTGTACGAAGCCATGAACCATAGATGACTAGTATCAGCTCGACCCACTCGCTAGCGGGTCGAGCTGATATTGGTTCCGAAGTGGCGCGCTCTAACATCTAACAAACTAATCGCGGAAACTCGCTTCTAAGCATCGCTCGGAAAATAAGTGTCCGATCTTAAACGTAGCTGCTGTCGCCAGACGGCAGGGAGTCGACGTTCTGGCGAACGTAGCTACGACAGTTATTTCCCGAACGATGCTAAGGGGTCGCGCGCGCGGCGTAGCGCTGCTTCATTTCTCGAATGCGATCGAAGCTTTGGGCTTCGCGAGAAACGGGAGCATACTCGAACGGTTTGCCGACTTGCGACTCGTAGAGCTTGCGTTGTAAGGGAGTTAGATGCGCAAGCAGCTTGGCGTCGTATTCCGCTTGAATTTTGCTAGTTCTTTCTTGCTTCTCTCGTTCGTACTCGTCGGCTTTGCTAGTCAGGGTTTCGCGCTGCGCGTCGGAAAAATTCAATGGTTCGGCTAGCACGCCATCCAGTCAAAACACGGAAAGAAACGCGAGTCATCATTACGCCCTTTGCGAAAAAGTGTGAATGGCGGGAGTCGTAGCGCGTACGCAGGGTTCGCCATCCATTAAAATAGCACAAATCAAAACCGTAGAACTTGATTTATCGGTTGGACTTTAAGGCATTTACTGCAGCGAGGCTACCATGAACGAAACAGACCCACTGGCGGCGATTGTGGACTGCCTCAAGCGGCAAGACCTAGCGGCGGCTGAAGTGGCGAGTCGCGATGTGTTGAGCCAGCATCCGCACAATCCAAGGGCTTGGCATTTGTCGGGGATCGTGCATGCCCAGCAATCCCAACTTGAACGGGCACTGAAGTGTTTTCAACAAGCCGCGAATCTGGACAAAAGTAATCCCCTCTACCATTACAATCTGGGCTTGGCCTGCAAATCGCTGAATCGCATGGACGAAGCCATCGCGGCTTATCGTGAGGCCATTGTGCATGACCATCAATCGTTGGAAGCGCGGAATAATCTGGGCAACGCGCTGATGCAGCAAGGTGAGAATGAAGAGGCGATAGCAGTCTTTCAAGAACTGGTCGAACTGCATCCAGGGAATGCAGTCAGTCACTTCAATTTGGCGAACCTGTTGCAGGATACCGGGAATTTCGACGAGTCGCTGGAGCACTATCGGCGGACACTTGAACTCGATCCCGATCATTCGGCGGCGCGCGAGAATCTTGGTCGCGCGTATACTGACGCGGGACTTGGGACGGAGGCTAAGCAGGTTTGGCAAGCTTGGCTGGAGCGCGAACCGAACAACGCTGTGGCCAAGCATATGGTCGCCTCCACGTCGGGTCAGACCGATCTCGAGCGCTGCGACGACGACTACGTGCGCGAGACGTTCAATCAAGATTTTGCAAAGAACTTTGATAGTCAACTAGCGCGACTCAGCTATCAAGCTCCACAACTGGTAGCGGCTGCATTGGAGGCGGTCGGCCTGGGTTCAACACAAGTGAATATGCTAGATGCGGGTTGCGGCACGGGACTATGTGGACCCCTAGTGCGCTCGATGGCAAAACGCCTGGTCGGTATTGACCTCTCGGCAGATATGCTAACCGAGGCCCGCAATCGCGAAGTCTACGATGATTTAATTGAGTGCGAGATCACCCAATACTTGCTCAGCCAGCCAGCCGCCTTTGATGTCATCGTGTGCGCGGACACGCTGTGCTACTTCGGTGGTTTAGAGAAGGTGCTCTCCGCTGCACGCGAAAGCCTGCGCGGGGGAGGTTGGTTCATCTTTACTGTTGAGGAGTCCGGAGAGCAGTCGCTACTCGGTTATCAACTCAAACAGCATGGGAGGTTCTGCCACACCGAAGCGTACATCCAGCAGGCGGTAGCGCAGGCTGGATTTGCAATTCATGAAGTAACGCGTTCCAGCTTGCGGAAGGAACGCGGACGATCGGTCGCGGGTTTAGTCGTTACTGCTGCGGTGCCACCGGCGTAGCCAGATTGACGTTGAAGCCGCCAGAATTGTTATTATTGTCAGCAATGGCTGCCACTCCCACCGCCAAACCAGCTACACCAAGCAAGCCACCAACTCCACCACCGCCCAAGCCTCCTCCTCCTCCGCCGCTAAAACCACCACCGAATCCACCACCTCCGCTGAATCCACCGCCGGGTAAGCCTCCCGCGGCTGGCAATCCGCCAGCGCCCGGAAAGCCACCGAGTGGAGCGCCAGAGGGGATTGGTTCCACAACTGGTCCAGCTAGTCCACTGGCTGGTGCTGGATACTTGGGAGTTACGAATTGGCGCACTGCGGGCATCAAGCGTGGTGGAATGATTAGGACAATCAGTTCGGACGAGGCTTCGGCCAAGACGTTGCGTGACGCGACAAAGCGTGTTGAGTCTGCGACTGATTTTTTCGAAAATGGGATTTCGTTCAATTGGGCTGGTAGTACTTCGAAGGCAAAGGCAGCGTGTCCGGGAGGTCCACTAGCAAACACCGAATGGACTCCAGGTTGTAGCCCGCCAATAGTGAAGGAACCATCCGCCGCAGAGGTCGTCTTGCCTTCCAAGAAGCCGTTGCGAAAAAACGCAAGGCTTACTGCACCTGGTGTGCGTTCAAAGCCCGCTTCTGGAACGATGACCTGCCCCACGAGGTTTCCGTCGGGTTGCAAGTAGACTTGAAAGCGATTGGCAACTCCCACCTTGTAGTCAGGCAGATTAGTCGCCGCGAAACCCTGAGGAGCAGTTCCAGACGACTCGACTCCGCCACGCACCTCAGTCTCGTCGACGGTCGCTACCGGAACTTCGTAGGTCTTGGCGGGATTGCTATTAATGCCAGGGACTGCGTAGACTGCCATAGCGGCATAAGACGCCTGACCGCTGGCGACGACAATCGACGCCAAACCCTCTTTGACGTTTTCGAATGTTAGTTCGCCATTTTCATCTGGTCGCAACTCCGTCGAGGCACCGTTGTCTTGAATCAACGATACGAGCAAGTCGCGATCAGGGTGACGTTCCGCCAAACCGAACGACTTGAGTGCCACTTTCAAACGGTTGCCGTCGAGACGCGCCACAAAATCTTCAGGTAGTTTGATCTCCTTGCCCTGAAGCAAGACGTGGATCGTTGCCGTCGACTTAGACTGCTGCGCCAATGCCGTTGAGCACGACAAACTTGCAATCGCAATTCCAAAAGTCAGCAGAAGATTCGTAGCCGAATACCGCACGAGGCGCATGATGAGTTCTCCAGTGATTACCTTAGGGCCGAGCATAATGGCTTCCAGACCTATAACTACAGTCTAACCTAGCCAATCCCTACATTCTACCAGAAAGTATGTAAGTTTTTCGCAACTTGAGAAATCTGCTTTACAGTTTTTTCCCGCCGCCGGCACTTGGCTTGACAACGAACCCATCACCATCTGGAGCCGCCTTAAGATCGCCGATGATTTTCGGGGTGGCTTGGTCCCCCCCCTGACTACTGGGGTCAGTATTTATTCGGTATCGACAGGGAGCGTAGACAGAGATCCCGCCATTTTGATTCTCGGTGAACGCGACACGATCAATGTCGACAACGATGGGAATCGCCTCCCCGGCGTCTCCAATTTTTAGGAGTTCGTGAGACATCACTACAATCCCAACCTGATTTGAATTGAACTCCCCCCCTTCCAGCTTGGCAGTTCCCGATGCGACAAGTAAGCCGCTCAGATTGTCTTTGAAAGTACAGTCTAGGGTGCTGAGAGCATCGACGTAACTGTCGACCAGAATCCCGGCGTAGGCGTTGTTGATCAAGTGGCAATGGGTCAAGATCGCTTGGGCATCTTCAATCATGATTCCTGTCGAGCCGCTGTCGGAGATCGTTGACTTACTAAGTGATAGCTTCGCTTGGGCGCCAAGTTGGATACCTGACTTCCGACTATCACTACTCTGCAGACGATTTACTTGAACATTGGCTCGTTCAATACTCATGGATTCACTGTAGCCACTGATTCTACAGTCGTTGATTGTGACGCGTGGTGTGTCACCGACTTCCCTGGAATCGATGATTCGAATCCCTTTTTCTCCAGAGCTACCGTGAATATCAATCGAGGAGATCGTCGCCGTGGAGCGCTCCAGCAAGAGGCCATTCTCGCAACCCATTACGTTCGTGCGCGCGGCGGAGGCAATGTTCACTTGAGTGCAGTCTTGCACAATGATACCGAACTTGCAATTCTCGACCGTCGCATCTTCAATACTGAGCGGTTGCTGCGTCGCTTCCCAGTGAATGCCAACTGCCCGACCCGAGCCCAAGAAGGTGCAGCCGCGTATCGTTCCTGGGCAATTGATCGCCTGAACTCCAACCGGGATGCTAGTTGTATCCAAGGTGGGAGGATGGATATCGAAGGTGCAATTCGTCAGCAAAAATTGATGAGCTAGGTCCGCGTAAATTGCGGGGTGTTCCGAAGTGCGAAAGCGACAGTTGTTGGCATTCAAGCCACTGGCGGGCCGAAGCTTGACGCAATCATACGAACGGGAATAGACATTGCAGTCTTGTAGCGTGAGAGCTCCCGCATGCACGTCGATTGTGTTGAGATTCGTGTCGTTGGATCGAATTCCATCCAAGGTTAAATTGGTAAGTGTCACGGCGATGTTGCCGCGTAGCGACACCGCTGTTTCGTGCTCACCAACGATGACGATGTCATCACGGTTACCTTGACCGATCAAGTTGAGGTTGCGGTCTAGTGCAAGCGTCTCCACGTAGTTGCCAGGCAGGATGGTGATCGTCTCTCCCTCTTCCGCCATGGCGATTGCCGCGCGGATCGAGGTGTGTGTGCCATCGCTCCCCTTGGAAACGCGAAACGGTCGTTGCGGAATCGTATCAACCGGCGGAGATATCTCTGGAATTGGGCTTTCGACTTCCAAGATTGGTTTTTCGTCAATTGCCTGGGTGTTTTTCACGAGCGATTCGGAGCCGTCGCCTGGGTGTTCGTTCGCGTCTCGTCGCGGTAGCCAAAACAGGATCGCAGCCACGCCAGCCAGCGTTACACAGGCGATCGTAGCGGGTAGTGCGAAACGTCGCAGTGAACCAACCGTTGATTGGTGTAAGAGCGTATTGTGCAGCGGTTGGGATTGCCGCAGTGTCTTGCGGCGAATGGGGATTGGCAAAGGGGCAAACGGGTGTTGGCTCGAATCCCCGTGGCTCAATGCGCGGTTGGGAGGTGGCAACTCCGTGTCGGTGTGCGTCAACTCGGCCAATATGGCTTGCAGGTCAGCCACCAATTCGTGCGCGTTGGCATAGCGATCATTGACTTGTTTGGCACAGCAATTCTGAAAGATGACGTCCATGGCAGCGGGGATCTGGGGGGCGCGCTGTGTGATCGGTTTAGGGTCGCGATGCAGCACCTGTTCTTCTAGCTCGGCCAAGTTGGCCGCATCAAACGGGGGGCGACCGGTGAGCATTTCATACAGCATGATCCCCAGCGCATAGATGTCGGTGCGACCATCGAGCCACTCGGTTCGGCCACGCAATTGCTCGGGCGACATATACAAGGGTGTCCCCGCCCGCTCACCGCGATGTTGCTTTTGATCCTCTTCGAGAATAGCTAATCCAAAGTCGGCTACCCAGGGTCTGCCGGTTGGGTCGACCAAGATGTTGTCTGGCTTCAAGTCGCGATGAATCATTCCTACCGCGTGCGCGTGGGCCACCGCTTCGGCGATTTCGGTCATCAACTTGCAAGCGCGACGCAGGTCGATGGCCCCCGCATCGGCCATCATCTTGCGGAGCGTATTGCCATCGATCAGACGCTGTACTACAAAAGGTTGTCCATCGCGTAGCGTCCCAACTTGAAAGACAGGGACGATTCCGATCGTTTCCAACTTGGCCGCATTGCGTGCTTCGCGAATGTATTGCTCGCGACGATTCGGATCATCTAGCAGTGAGACCTTGATCGCCACGTGTCGATCGAGTTTGACATCGCGAGCCCGATAGACAACACCGAAGGCTCCCCGTCCAAGTTCCTCCAAGATTTCAAAGCCAGGGATCAGGACTCGCAGATGTGCTACATCCGCCGTGCCATTCTTGATCGTCGCGTAGAGTTGGCTGTCGAGTGTTTGGTCGAGTTGTTGGCTATCGTCGGTTGAACTACGCAGCCGAAGCGTCTGGTGGTTGTCGTTGGGCTGGCGACTGTCTTCGGAAGATGGCATGGGAATAAATAACTCTAACTGTTCACGGCACCAGCCAGCGCCTCGATTCGGAACGAGCTGATCCGTACGTGGGAGCTACCAGTATATCATGCTTTTCCTTCTGTACATCACGTTGTGTAGGCGGAAAGATGCTGTTTTCACGCTCCTAGTTCCGCTAAGATTGGGTAAATCGAATTATTATTCTTCACCACTAGTAACGCTAGCAGATCAGTTGCAGTTCGTTGAATTAATGAATTCAGAGCAATACCTGGGAGTGAAAACAATGTCTACAACTTGGTTTGAGCAGGGAATCGAACAGGGGGAAGTTAGCGGTCAGAGAAAACTTGTCCTCAAAGTGCTCGCCAAACGTTTCGGTTCGCTCAGTCCAGAATCGCAACAAACGGTCGCCATTTGGCCACTCGAATCGATCGAGGACTTAATTGATCGCGCCTATAAAATTGACTCGCTGGAATCACTGTAACTCGCTCGTAGGAAGCTATCAAGGCTATTTCCATTGATAGCACTTCATGCTATCGAGCGTCCGCACAAATAGTTGTTGTCCTGCCAATGCCACGTGTGCCCAAGCTTCCCCACCCACACTGCGGCGATCCAGCAATTGGAATTCATCGGTGGAGGCTTTGATTAACAACAGCTCTCCCTTCTGGTCCAATGCCAGCAGACGGTCACCGTTAGCAATCATGCTCCAGTACTTGCCAAAGGGCTGCGTGGTCCACCGCTCCTGACCGCTTGTCGCTTCGATGCAGGTGAAACGCTGGTTCTTTAAATGTAAGTAGATGTTTCCATCGACGACGACAGGTGAGGACATATAGCCCTGCGATTTGTTGTTCCACGTCTCAGCCACCTGCCACTGTTCACCGCTACGCGTGATCGAAATCAACCAGGCCTTTCCACCATAACTGCTGGTAAAAATGGAATCGCCGATGATGGTCGGTGTCAAAATGTTCATCCCACGAAACGCAGGAATGTCGTAGGCCCACAGTTCTTGCCCACTTTCAAGAGCAACTCCAACCAATCGCGTCCGCGTCTGCACAACCAATTGCTCAGTACCGGCCATGGTGGCGAGGACGGGAGAGGAGAAGGCGCTACCGTCCATGCCACCTCCGTCGCTCAATGATCGCCACAGAATTTCACCAGTTGCCTTGTCGAGCTTTACCAAGCCACCAGCGGCTTGGATGTAAACGTGCTCCGCGGTGACTAGCGGCGAACAGACGCAGCCAAAACTTGGTAGTTCCGCCCCGGTCTCGGCCACAAAATCGACCTGCCAAACTACCTCGCCGGTTTCGCCCTCCAAACACACAAGCATATCGCGCATGCCAGCCACATAGAGTCGCCCGTCATCGTAGGCTGGCGTTGCACGGATCCACGATCCGTTGGAAGCTGCGAAGAACGGCACGCTCATCGCTCCCTCCCAGCGTCGCTCCCATAGTTGCCGTCCTGAAGCTCGCTCCAAAGCGCGTACCGATTCGAATTTTTTGTCGATCGTCTCAGTTACAAACACACGATCTCCAACGACGATCGGTCCTGAGTAACTTGGCCCCAACGATTTGGACCAACTTTCGGTCAATCGATCTTCCGACAGTTTCTCTGGCCAACTTGAACCCACTACTTGCGAATCACGACTCGGCCCCCGCCACTGCGGCCAGCTATCGTCATTTGCGTCAATTGTTTGTCCCACCACCGAGAGGCTTGAGCAACCCATCGCCAGACCACAACAGAGCAACCACTGCGGTAAACGAAAGTACATGACCAACTCCGTAAAGAAGAACAATCGGCTACAATCAATGCCCCGGTATCATAGTGGCCCGTCAACCCGAGAGTGTTGGAGTATCGCGAAAATCAGTGGTCAGAGAAAGCTTGTCCTGAAAGTGCTCACTGAGCGTTTCGGTTCACTCAGTCCAGAATCGCAACAGAAGGTCGCCGCTTGGCCACTGGAATCGATCGAAAATTTAATTGATCGAGCCTACCAAATTGACTCGTTTGACTCACTCTAACAATGTCCAATTCAACTGAAACTGGAGCGACAGCAAAGACCGCGCCCAAAGTGGTTCGGCTACGTCCCACCAGGAAACTCCCAAGCCTCTGGCCGTGGATTGCGTTCGTTGGCGGCCTGCTGCTGTGCAACTTTTCGGTGATGATCGTTCACCGCATGGTGTTCGAATGGAGCGGATCATGGGTTTCAACGTTTTCTTCGATCATTGTCATTGCTGGCATCGGTTCACTGTCAGGTCAAGCCTGTTTGATGGCGGTACTGGGAGGATTGTTTGGTAGATCCTGGATCAGTGGCTACGCTATCGCCGCACTTCTTGCTGCCGTCGGCGTGGGACTGCTGCTGGCGGGTGAGGAGCTCAGTATGTCGCTCACCTATGCTGTCGCGCCGCGTCATTGGCACATGGTTATCATGACCATGCTGCTCGCTCCCTTGTTTGTGATGGCCGTCTCGGTACCTACTCTGGCGATGCGACTTTATTGCGGCTGGAGATTGACCCGTGATGAAATGACCAGCCCACCACAACGGTCGATCGGTTTGGAGGATCTGTTTATTGGAACCGCAATTGTTGCCGCAGGATTGGTGTTGACTTTGGCGGCTCGTGAATTGGGGGAGATGAGGGCAAGTGAATTCTGGATTCCGGGGGCGGTTTGCTTCACCGTCATGGCTGCCGCATCGTTGATCATCGTGTTACCGACGCTCTGGGTTGCCTTCCGGATTGAAAATTCGCTCCTCCGATTAGTGATGTTCGCGAGCATGGCGGTGGGCTTTAGTGGACTAGTGGTGGTGGCCGTGGTCGTCACCAATTACGTGATGTCGCGTGGTGGAGGTTCCGTCTTCGATCCGTTCGAAACCGCCCTCTACACCACAGCCTGGATGATCTCCGCAGCGACCACCTTCCTGGTCGGTTTGTCGTTGCTGAAAGCCGTTGGTTTTAAGTTGACGCGAAGCAGTGAGTTAGTTTTAGTTCTGACAGATAAAGACACGGTTCAAACGCGACAAGATGTCAAGCAGCATCGCAGATTGGCTGCGACGGTTTTCGCCGTTGCTGTGGCGATCAACCTGGGGGTGATGGCCCGCATCGGAACACGCGAATCAAGATTTCGGGCCCTGCAAGCTAAGCACCAAGAACTGTCGCACCGCAGTGGAAGCTTGAGCTTGAATGCAGAGCAAGCTGTGGTCGAACTGTCTCTCGGGACAGACGCGACGTCGGACGATGTGCAAGCCGCTGTCACAGCCTATCCTCAATTAAAACGACTCTCGCTGGCCAATAGTCAGATCGTTGATGCGGACTTGAAGCTGTTGAGTTCGTTTCCACAACTTCAATCCCTGAATTTGAATGGCACGCAGATCAGTGACGCTGGTTTACGAGAGCTGGCTAAACTCCCATTCCTAGATGAACTGTTGCTCGCGGATACGCGCGTCACAATCGATGGCCTCGTCCGGTTGCTGACGAATCGACGACTAAATACACTCGATCTAGGCAACTTGGGTTTGACCGAAGCCAACCTCGAACAACTGGCGAAAATTCCCGATCTGTCAGTTCTGAGTCTTTCGCTGCGAGGAAATCCGGTATCGGTGTGGGGAGTCATGCGTCTTAAGCACGTGTCGGGACCAATTGACAAATTGGATTTAACTGACTGCGATCTGAATGCGCAATCGCTGTGGTTGTTGACCGACCGTCGCTACGACGCATTGACACTTGACGGAACACCACTTACCGACGCCATGTTGGCACCCTTGTTGCCAAAACTAACCGTTCGAGAATTGTCTTTTGACCGCACACAAGTCACCGATGCCATTTTTCCGGACCTCGCCACGGCTAAAGGCGTCACAGGCCTAGTGTTGGGCGAAACGCGGATCACAGAGGCGGGATTGGCTGCATCTGCGTTGACGACCATGCACTACCTATCATTGAACTCACCTCAATTCAATGGAAGCTGCTTCGCCATTTGGAAACCCAAAGACCTGCGCTCACTTGATATGCGAGGTTCAGCGGTTACTGATCAAGCGATCTTTGACATCATGCAGTTGCCTAGCGTAAAGTACCTCGACCTATCGCAGACAAGTATCACCGATGCGGCGTTACCTGCCTTGACGCAGATGAAACTAAGGCAGCTTGATCTAAGTCACACGCGTGTGACCGCAGTTGGACTTGCTCAGTCTGATTTCGGCATCGCGCAGGTACACTTGTCCCTCGATCAATTTACAGCTGCGCAGTACAAGCAAATCCGTAGGGCCGTAAACGTTACCTTCGAACCAATGCCGCAACGCTAATAAAAGAATCGCGCTGGAGTCGAGGCTTGGGCCGCCATTGGTATTGGCCACGTCGGTCTCCTAAGATCTATACTCAAGTTAGGAATTGGACGATTGCGCTCCCCAGCTTAGTCTGCGTGTTTAGGGTATCCACATGAAGTCCCAGGATCATGATCAGCGGCTTAAAACTCTGTTGAAGGAGTTCATTGGAGCATTCTTCGAATTGTTCTTATCCGAATTCGCGCGGCTATTCGATTTTTCGAGAGTTACTTGGCTGGAGAATGAAGCCTTTCCCGATCCGCCGCAAGGCCAACGTCGATCGCTCGATTTGGTGGCCCGACTGCCGCTGCTCGAACCCATCCAGACGGGAACAGTCGACCGCATCGAGAGTCTGATGGCGATTATTCATTGCGAAGTCGATGCGGACGACTCTGTCCAGCCACTGCGGGAGCGCATGTTCAACTATTTTGCGATGTTGCGTCAGAAATATAACGAGCCGATCTTGCCGGTTGCGGTCTATTTAAAAGTTGGTCTGAAGGGGATCGGCGTAGATAGTTACCAAGAGAAATTCGGCACCTTTGATGTGGTACAATACAATTATTGGTATATCGGTTTGCCTGCGTTGGACGGTGAAGAATATGTGGATGACGACAATCCCCTGGGGGTAGCCCTGGCGGCGCTGATGCGTATTCCAGATGGGCACCGGGCGGAGTTTAAGGCGCGGGCCCTTAAGCGAGTGTTGGAGAGTAGCGAAAATCAATATCGTCAGTTCCTGCTAGCCGAATGCATTCAGGCGTATATTCCATTGGTGACTCAAGAAGACCAATTGCAGTTCGAAGAATTATTGAATTCAGAGCGTTACGTGGAGGTGAAAACGATGTCTACAACTTGGTTTGAACAAGGAATCGAACAAGGTATTGAACAAGGTATTGAACAAGGTATTGAGCAAGGTATTGAGCAAGGTATTGAGCAAGGTATTGAGCAAGGTATCGAGCAAGGGGAAAAGAGCGGGCAGCGGAAACTTGTCATGCGTGTACTAGCCAAGCGCTTTGGTGTGATCAACCAAGAAACGCAACAAAAGGTTGCCGCTTGGCCGCTCGAGACTATCGAAGATCTAATCGATCGAGCTTACAAGATTGATTCGCTTGACGCGCTGTAGACGCAATGCTTGTGCCCCTTTACATCCGATGAACCAATCCATCGGAAGCAGTATCAATGCCCTTCAGCAAGGACGATAGTGCCTCCCGGTTGGGTGCATATTCCATCCCCACCTTGCGTGATATCGATTCGTTGATGATCAGTTCGTTAAGAGAATGAGTAAAGTCGCGCATGCCCTCTGCGCGGCAAACATTGAGTAGGGCTGGGATGTCTTCGTCCTGCTCATGTAGAATTCTCTCGCGAACGAGTGAGTTATTGATGAGCACTTCCGTGGCCGGGTAACGACTTCCCGACTGCACGCCTGGCAATAGTCGCTGGCACATGATCGCCCGCAGACTATTGGCCAACGAGGACCGGACAAAGGCATGTTCGTCACGCGGAAAGAATTCCAGAATTCTAGAGAACGTCTGTTCGGCATCCAAGCAGTGCAGGGAGGCTAAAACCAAGTGCCCTGTTTCGGCGGCTTGCAGCGCGGCCAAGATCGTGTCCTTGTCACGCAATTCGCCGATCATGATACAGTCTGGATCCTGCCGCACAACAAATCGTAGGGCTTGGGCGAAACTCGGCACATCGATCCCGATTTCACGCTGTGAGACGATCGATTTCTTCGATACAAAGCGAAATTCAATCGGATCTTCGATTGTGATCACGTGCAGGCTACGGTGCGAGTTGATGAATTCCAGCATCGCGGCCAAGGTGGAACTCTTGCCGCTGCCTGTGGCGCCGCTGACCAATACCAACCCGTCATGACTATCGGCGATCGTTTTGCGATAGATGCTTGGCAGGTGCAGTTTCTCAAAATCGGGGATGTCGTGCTGCACGCGTCTCAAGGCTGCGTGCATTTGTCCGTCGGAGCGAAACACATTGATGCGGAATCGATCACCCGAGGAAGCCAAGTAGGCAAAGTCCGCTCCACCCGACTCCGCAAACTCTTCCTTGCGCCCTGGCGGCATCAGTTCGCCCATCATCTGTTCGATGTACTCGGATGTTGGCAGAGGCTCGGTTTCCAGCGGATGTAGGTGCCCTCCCTTCCGCACGACCGGAGGAATGCCCACTTTCAGATGCAAGTCAGAAGCGCCTTGTTGCGAAACAAAGTTCAAGAGACGCAAAATCTCCTCGCGGGGTGAATGTAAATGACTCATCGATTTGGGCCTTGAGCGTTTAGTCGTATAAGTTGCTACCTAGCTATGGTAACGGAGATTTTGATTCGTGCTTATGGGGTTCGCGCCACAGCATCAAGAATAACGCCAGTCCCAACATGGGTGACCAACCTACCAAGGTAATCCCCAAGTCGAAAGATCCGGTGCGATCAACTGCCTCGCCGAAAATTGGTTGCATGGGAGAAGCCGCCATCCAACCGATGAATGACAGCACGCCTGTCAACTTACCCATGTGCCGTTGGCTGACCTCTTGCGTGAAGGAGTAATAGCAGGGAAACAATCCTAGCGTACCTGCCGCGACCAGTAGTAAAACTACCAAGAGAAGTGGCCCGCTGGGCAAGGCGGCCGCCACCGTCGTCAACGCGGCCAAAACAGAACAGCCGAAGAAGACGAACACGCGACTGCGATGCACTTCCCAACCGTTGCGCGTCAGCCATAAACCAGTTAGCCCAGCCAGAATGCAACCGACGTCGGTCGCTACGAAATAGGCTGAATTGAAATACAACGCATGAGCTTCGCTGTAGCCGCGTCCTTCCTGAAGAAATTTAGGGAGCCAATGGCGAATCAATTGCCACGAGGTGTTGATGGAGATGACCATCATAGCCAAAGCCCAAAACCGTCTGTCGTGGACGAAGGCGGCTAGCCAAGCCCAAGGTGCTTCAACTGGCTCGCTGGTGCGGTCCACGCGTAGATCGCCCGAGCGAATCACCAGCAACCAGGCGACTGCCCAGACCAATCCGACGCCTCCCACGATGTAAAACGGCGAACGCCAGGCGTCGAGGGCTGGATTGTCCGCCACGATCAAACGAATAATGATCGGCGTGGCAATGGCACCCAATGACGCGCCGCTCTGCAAAACACTGTTCCCCATCACGCGACCGCCGCGCGATAAGATTGTTTGGGTAACAATCAACGCGCACGGCCAGTGACCCGATTCAAAGAATCCCAACAGTCCACGACAGACCAGCATAGATGAATAGCCGCGAGTAAAACCAGTCGCAATCCCCACCAACGACCACGCAATCAAGATGGCTGGATAAAGCACTCGCACCGAAACTCGATCGGCCAGCGCGCCAAACACCAACGAACCGATGGCGAAGGCCACGCCAAAAACCAATTCCAAATAGCCATACTGGGCATTGGTCATGTTGAATTGCGTCGTGATCCGCTGCGATAAATTCGACAGCGTCTGACGATCCATGTAATTGATCATCGTCGCCAGCAACAGCAAAATGCTGACCGCCGATTTCCATGATGTAGAGCGTTGGCTGATAAGTGCGTTCACTGACGGAGCTTTGGGGATTTGTGGGTGGCACTGGCCTAGCCAGTGTGTGATCGAAGCGTTAGAGCCAGTCAGTACATGCCGTTGGCCAATGTTTCGAAGTAATGAATTTGACCAGACCCTGAAACACTATGACAGTTGGGGTATCACACGCCAGCCACTGCGCAACTCTGGGTAGGTGTTGGTACGGTTGGTGGTAGTATTGCCTTCGGTTACTTCGATGTGTTGGAGAATGTTCTGGCGGGACTACCTCAAACCCTTCGACTCCACTGGCCAGGCCAGTGCCACCCCAGTTAATGCCACCCCAGTCGGCGCAATATTGCTGCAAATCCCAGCCAGATTCTATTCACACTTTATTCGTTACTCCCCAATACATCGATTGTCGTGGGGCTGAATACTTGATCGCCATCTCGGGTGTCGCTCGCGGCGACTGATCGCTAAACAGCGATTGGACCCCGGCAATCACCATTCCGGATGTCAACAATGTTCGCTCGATAGGATAGGGCGTCTCCCCATGCACAAACATCTGCTCGACGTGATAGCTGAGTGGGTTAAAAAAATCGGCGGTGGTGGCGCTCGAGCCTGGCATCGGCAAATACATCTGGCAACCGACCAGTTGTCCGTCAGCCAACATGCCAGCGTAATTAAAATCACGGATACCGGTCATGAACACGGCTGTGTGAAAACCATCGAGATGCTCGATCAAGTAGCCAATCGTCTCTGGCAGGGCTTGCCTGGCCCACTCATAAGTCACTGGTCCTGTCGGATAGCCGGTCTCGACTGGTAAGTTATGGCTGCGACACAGTGCGGACACAAACAGTTTTCGCGTCGATTCGCGCTCTGGGCGTTCGAGCAATTGAAAAAGTTTTTGACCCCGCGCGGCCTGAACGGATTTGATGCCAACTTCGCCACCCGCACGGCGTTCGGACATGCACTGCGCCGTTTCGAGCGCATGGAAATCGTAACTATCGATACCACCATAGGCCACGCAGACGCTTTCAACCAGCGGTGCGCCGAGTGGCAATTCATAGCTGGGCAAGCGCCATGTTACTGGCAGAGAGGAACCGGCATAGAACGGGAAATTAAGGCGTCGCGCGTCATCGACCATTTCTCGACACTCGTTCCAATCTGTTGATAAATGTTTGTCATTGAAGATTGGTACCGCGCGGCCACTTCTTTCATAGAGCTGTACGATCTCCTTGAACCAACGATAACGCGGATATAGCGTCTGGCCCAGTTCATTCTTTGGGTACTTGCCGTGTTCGCCGATGATGACAACTCCATCCACTGCCAACTCGGAACCGCCCAACGTCAGTGTCTCGGTAACGGACGGAAATAGTTTGTGCTGGTAACGCTCGATTCGCTGGCGGCCTAGATCTTTGTCGTTGAATTGGTCCAGATAGACCCCAGCCACTTCGACTTGCGGCTCGTGCCAGGCACCATTCATGGCATAGCCCATCGAGAAGCGATCAAGGAAATGTTGGGCGTGTGAATGTTGATAGACATCCGTGCCGATAAAGGCGATCCGCTTCCGCTTCTGCGCGGCTTGGGCCAAGCGCGGGAGCGCTAGGCCAGCGACCAACGATTGAACGAAGTGACGACGCGTGAGCATGGATTAACCCTCCCAAGAGTGACCGTCCCAAGCGATAACCCGCTTGAGTAACTGCTGAACATCGTGACTGAAAGTAGTGAACAGTGCTTCCCCTTTTTCTGGTGTGGCCAAATGGGGCTGTCCAATGTGCCCAGGCTCAGAACGCTCTTTGGTAATCCAGCCACGCGTGGCGGGAAGAAAAGGATTGCCCGGTGGAACGATTTCCGCGTTGCCATATTCCCCTACCAACTGTGGTGCAATCCGCAAAATCATTGACGTTTCCCATTCGCAAGCATGCCCCATCTCGCGCTGCACGATATCGGGTGCGGCCTCCCACGGACGACCACCCAGCGACCAATACGTACTAAAAAGCAGTAAAAGATCATCGCGCTGCCGGTACTTTTGTCGTAGCTCAAATACCGCTTGCTTGCCAGGCACATCATTGCCACCGTGGCCGTTGAGCATATACAGTCGCTTGAAGCCATGCCCAATCAGGTTATCAAACAGACCCACAAGTAGATCGAGATAGACACGCGGCGGTGCAGAGAGCGTTCCAGGAAAATCGAGGTGGTGATCGGAATTTCCCAACCACATTAGCGGGGCAATTAAGACGGAAGGAGACATCGACTCTTCCACGCGTCTGACTATTTCACCGAGCAGCATGCTGTCCGTAGCAACGGGGAGATGTTGTCCATGTTGTTCGACAGCGGCCACCGGAATCAAGACTGGCATATCTTTCGACAGTGATCGGACCGTTGGCCAAGTAAGTTCGGTAAGTAACATGCTGGATTGTCGCTTGTGCAGCAATTGGTGGGCACGACCTAAGGCGGGATGTTACAGTATAGCAAGCCGTCCGCTCACCAGGGGCTCGCCAAAATTGGAACTATGTTTGCTGGTTCGAACCCGAATATCTACCATCACTGCTCCGTATCATTTTTTTGCCGCACATTTTTTTGTCGATCGCATTCTGTCCCGGCCACTTCTGGGCCGAGTTGAAGTTGAACGTCACACCCTGATCAGCCGCTAGTGTTTTCCGACAAAAAGATGTGCGGCAAAAAGATGATACACTCGACTACATTCCTACTCGAAGCCCAAGACCACCTACTCGAAGCCCAAGACCAATGTTCATGAAGTCACTGTTTTTCTCAAGCTTGCTCTCACTGCTCAGTCTAGTACCGACAATCGCTCTGGCGCAGAGATTTCAATTACAGATTGAGCAAATCACCACTGGCCCCAAGCACCACTTTTTTGGCTACATCGGACAATGCCAGACCATTCCTTGGAGCGGAGATGGACGGTACATCCTGGCGATGCAAATCGAACATGTCGACCGTATGCCGACACCCGACGAGGCGGCGGAGATCGTGTTGATTGATACTCAAGCCGACAACGCGATTGTCCACTTGGATCGCACGCATGCCTGGAATCCGCAGCAAGGGACCATGTTCTATTGGAATCCTCAGGCGGCGAACACTCAGTTTTTTTTCAATGATCGCGATGTCGAAACTGGCGATGTGTTTGCGGTGCTGTTCGACATCGAAAAGAATGCCCGCATCCGCGAGTATCGCGATGCTGCCGCGCCAATTGGTAATAGTGGCGTGGCGCAAAACGGTGGAGAGTTTTTGGCGCTCAACTATGGGCGACTGGCTCGCCTGCGGGCCGTCACCGGCTATCCACAAGCGCGCGATTGGTCGGAACAAGAAAACGCGCCTGCCACAGACGGGATCTTTGTTGTCGACGTCGCCAGCGGTAGCCGTCGCTTGCTGGTCTCCTATCGTCAGCTCGCCGAACAATTGAAGTCACGCCTAGTTGACGTCGATCAAACCGCTCTGTTTATCAACCACACCCTGTGGAATCGAGTCGGGGATCGCGTCTACTTTTTCGTGCGTGGTGGCTGGGGCGAGTTCGGGCGAAATGCAACCAAGATCAACGTCCCATGTTCGATTCACTCAGATGGCTCGCATCTAACGCTGCACGAAACTCACATCGGTGGACATCCAGAATGGGCGGACGGCCATACCTTAATTGGTTCGTCGAAGGGAAAGCAAATCCTTTACGACGTTGACACGCAACAGATCGTCGGGCAACTCGGTACTCCAAAGGTTTTTCCCAATCCCGAGGGAGATGTCTCACTCTCACCTGATGGGAGGTGGTTCGCCAACGGCTACAAGCAGGGGAGTGCGAATCGCTACGTCCTATATCGCATGAGTGACGGAGTGTTTGCACGCAGCCAGGGGATCGATAAGGGAGCCTACGCCGATGACATTCGCATCGACGCTGCGCCACGTTGGAACCGCGACAATAATGCCCTGCTCGTCCCAGGCATAGCCGCTGATAAGACACGCCAATTGTTTGTTATTCGTTTGGAACTCTTGGGCGAGAAGCCTTAAGACTCCGTCCGCTTGATGTTTTGCTGACACGTGGTTCGAAGGCGCGTCGATTTGGAACAAGAGCAAACGGAGAGAACAAAGAAACTCTCGGACGCCGGATCTCCGTTACCACTGATCGCTCCTGTTGTCATTTCGTCCTCAATTCGCCAGGTGAGCGCGCAGCGCGATCTGCCGCGACTGCAGGTAGCGACCAGCCGCAGTATATCAGCCAGCGAATGCAGAGCATGCCGTAGAGATGCAGTGCTAAACTGACCAGCATCCCGCCGCAGCAAGCTGTCGCGGTTATCGCGGGCTCCAGCAGCAGTTGCCATTGCAGATTGTAGTGCCATGCATTCAGAAACAGGCTGGCGATACCAAAACAAAAACCGCACGTTAACCAACTCAGCAATAACGCCCATCGACAGTTCCCTCCTCGCCACCAGCCCGCCAGCGATAGGCCGCAACTGCTTGGGACCACAATTCCAATAGCCAGCGCTGTGCAGAACAGAACTAGATAACGCTGTGGATCGACCGACGAGGTCCAGTACATTACCGCCGCACACAACGCGCCACTTAACACGGTCAGTTCCATCAAAGTTGCTGCCGACAATGGCTGTATATCAGCTTGTGTGGCGGTGGCTTCCAACGTGGCTAGTTTGCCAGCGTTGCGAAAGAAGAGCGTCCCGGCGATGGCCGTCGAAAAGAGAATCAGCCACGATACCACCATGCCGTCGTAGATGTGATCCAAGCCGACCAACAGAATGCATCCCAGCAGAGCATAAATGCCGACACCAGCCAGCAATCGCAACTTCCACAGCCGACTGAAAGGAGGGCACAGGGAAATCGCTGGCAGCGCTATCCAGCAACCAGCCAGGGCGAGCAATTCAAGTGCTTCATCAGCCAGTTTCCCAGGTCGTGGGAGGTAGCCCAAACTGTCCGCCATCAAACCGATGGCCGATACAATCAAGGTCAAGGCAATCAGCGAGCGCCACCCAAAGCTCCCGCGCCAAGCAAGAATCGGCAGCGCGGCCACGAGGATGACACTGGGGACAAAACAACCACTGATCGTTTGTTCAAGCACGCGCATGCAGTGCCACAACACCATGCCACCCAGGGTGTCATAGAAGTTGTTGCCCACCCAATCGAAGACAACTTTTCCGAGGTAGACCGACGCCAGTGCTACGACGTGGGCGAGTACCGCTAGTCCCGAGCAACCGAGCCAGAAACTTTTGACTGCCGCTCCCGTCCCTGGATTCCAAAAGCTCCACGCCGCCGTAGCTCCTTCGTCTTCCAGCCAGCTAGCGGATGTCACGGGCATGAGTAGGCAACTTTCAAACGAACCCGCGAACCGTTAATCCAATTCCTTGATGCGCACGTTTTTCCAGTGCACGGTTCCGGCTTTCCCTTTGTGAATTTGCAACCCGAAGAAGCCTGTGGGATAAGTGCCGTTGTCAACCCAGTGGGCTGCGGGAACTCCGTTAATCCACGTCTTGACGACGTTACCCTTGTCCATGATCGTTAGTCGATTCCAGCCCGTGCGGTCCAAGGCGGCCCGCGCTTGTTTATGTTCTGTCAGCCAAAGTGGATAGAAGTATCCGCCACAACTCTGGCCGTAAATTCCACCATTCCAATAGCGATCGCCAGTAATCCCTTCCATCTCCGCTTGTGGTCCGAAAACGGTCACTTCACCCCCATCCGATTTCATTTGCGCGCGAAACATGACGCCTGAATTTGTGTCGACTTCCCATTTCATGTCGCAAGTAAAGACAAAATCTTGGTAGTCATCCTTCTCGGAACAAAGATAGGTGCTATTCGATTTCGGATCGCAAGTTCCAATCACGACGCCAGCCTTAACTTCGAACTGACAGCTACCACCGCGCGGTATCCACCCTTTCAAATCCATGCCGTTGAACATAGGGGTGAATCCCTCAGTCACATCCGGCTCGGGCCCTGTGTTGAGCAGCATGTCTTGGGTACGAGGGATGTTTTCTTGATCTTTGTATTTTTCGTACCACTTGCTTTGCGCCGGATCGATGGTGCGTTCTTGGGGGTGCGCTGGTGTGACCACAGTGAGCAATGCAAAAACTGCCAATACCGCTTGGCAAACGTGAGGGGAGTTATTTCGAATCATGTGTATGCTCCAAGTGACCTAGCAGCGGTCAACCAAAAATTGTAACCGTACACGCCCTAGAACGAAGCGCTCAAAAATAACCACAGATAGACACAAATGAACACTGATAAGTCTCTCCAGTCGATTTGTGTTCATTTGTGTTCATCTGTGGTTAGTACCTTCATTCTGGAAAAGTCGTGAGCGGTTACCAAAAATTGTCGTAGCCGCACTTACCAGAACGCAGACTCTCGGCAGTCTGGCGACTGCAGCTACAAGGGAATTGCGATAGTTATTGTCTGGTCGATGCTTACTTTATTTCAGCGATTTTTAAACTGTGAAAAGTGACGTCGGTGGTGGCGTCGTGACCTTGTAGCGCAATCGGCCCCGCCTCTAAGCGCAATCCTTTGCGAGGATTTTCGTCGGGCTCACGGGTGTCAAAGAAGTCGGCGACTTGTACTCCGTTGACCCAACTAACCATTTGCGGTCCACTGGCCAATAGCGTGAGAAAGGTCGGCTTGAGTCCATCACCCATGACGATGCGAGCGGGCTGTCGGCGGAAGATCGCACCCGCGCCCGCGTCGAGGGGACGCAGGGGATCACCATCGGCCATCGCATGATTGACTTGACATTCGTAACCATCCAGCAACACGTCAGGAATGCAGCGGAAGAAGATTCCTGAATTGACTTCGGACTTGGCTAGCGAATAACGGGCTTGCAGAAAGAAATCACCAAAGGCTTGTTTGGATTGCAGTTGTCCCGAACCACCCAACAGCTTCAATCCATCTTGGCTAGCCGTGGCAGTGAATGTATCGGGTTCCTTTTCGGACAATGTCCAATCCTCTTCCCAATCGTCGCCAAGCTTTAGTTCCTGCAAGTCAATCGGTCGCAGTAACACGTTGCGAAATTCGACGCGGCCCGAGTTGTGCTGCAGACTAATGTGACCGTTGGGGGCAACTTCGATGTCGTCCAATTGCATGATCTGTTTACCGTCCAGTGACACTTGCACTTGTTTGCCCGCCACGCGGATTTGGTAAGTGTGCCACTGCGTTGGATCGAATTTACCCAGCTCGGCAGGTTCCAACTTTTTGCGTTCGACAAAGCTGCCGGTGGGAAAAGGGTTATCGGAAGGTGCGATGTTGAGTTCCAGACAATCGAAGCCGACATCCTGTGGCTGAGGCCCCGTGCGTAAGAAGACGCCACTATTGGAATCGGCATCGGAACGGAATTCGAGCTGCAATTCATAGTTGGGGATCTGAAAGCTGGTACAGAGGTAGCTCCGTTCGCCGCGAGTTACTTTGACGACGCCACCTTCGGCAATTTGCCAATCGGCGCTGCCAACCACAAACCATCCGAAGAGTGATTGTCCATCGAATAGACGCACCCAGCCTTCTTCAAGTTGTTCAGGAGTGAGTTGCGCCGCGAGAAGCGGTTCAGCCTTGATCTCGATCACTTCGGGAGGAGCGATAGGCCCTTCGTCCTTGGGGACTTCTTGAGCCGAGCTTGTAGTTTTTTCCTCTGCGGCGTCTTTCGTTCCGGCTGTCGTGGACGAATTGGCGGGGTCGGTGACCCCAGCCACTGGGTCCGCTTTACGGCAACCAGTCGACAAAAGTAGGGTTAACAGCAGACAAGAAATTAGTGATGTCAGAACGAATTTCATAGCACGGTCTAATTCTTGGGGAAAGTTTTTTGCGAAACAACGCAGTACTACTTTAACCCGTTCCGAGGAGAATCTAAACCACCCGCAGCCCAGCAATTGTCTATAAATTGCTGCCGTCACTCTTCGGGGGCCTGTGCGACTCATGCGCGAGCCGAGTGTTCTCAACCGCACTTTCGTAGACCGCCGTCGCCGCCTTGGCCATCAAATGCATCGTGTGTCGACTCGGCAGGAGCGGTAGACGATTCAAGCTCATC
Source organism: Pirellulaceae bacterium (assembly GCA_041741715.1). Classification (GTDB taxonomy): domain Bacteria; phylum Planctomycetota; class Planctomycetia; order Pirellulales; family Pirellulaceae; genus Aureliella. The sequence continues at coordinate 74,883 of JBGSJT010000274.1, forward strand.
GATAATACCACATCCGCCATTGCGTCAGTCAATTTATCTTCTAGTTTGTTGACTGTTTTCTGATCCATGGGTGTTCCTTTATCTATCCTAGCCTCGTTTGGAAAATAGCTGTCGTAGCTACGTTCGCCAGAACGTAGACTCCCTGAGGTCTGGCGACCGCAGCTATGGTAAATTATTACCTAGCGCTCCCCACATTGGAAAGCGCCACTTTCGGTCCCAATGCGCCGAATCTAGCTAAAGTGGCGATGTCCAACTAAGAGCATGATAATTCGAAAACGTTGGGGATGACCAGCGAGGAGTGTGAGGTTTAGTCGACTATTTCAATGGTTACTTCCGCCACACAATTCAACTCCGGGGGATGGGGGGAGACATGCGCGCTGTGGAGTTCGATTTCGATGTGCAGGTGATTGAACGGTAATAGTCGGCCATCGAGCCGAGTTTGAAAGGCACCAGCAAGAGTCGCTTCTCGGGAGATTTCTTCAACGAGCAAGGCTTGTGAGTTAAGAGTCACGCTCCGAATCGTGGCGGCTAGGATTGAATCGAGGGGGGGGGCTGATTCGCCAGCAGGGAGCAGCGGTTGTACCTTCAACCACACAGCTTGTTGGTCTGTTAAGCCGGTGGGGCGATGGAAGGTGCGTTGGTAAGTGGCGCATCGTCGCTCGGCGGTTGACGTCGTAGTCGCCTGGCACCACTCACCCTGCCACGGTCGGCGCAGTCGGATTGTGTGCATGGAGGGCTACTGCGAGACAAATTCCTTTGCCGCCGACATCTGTTTGACTTGTCGCGACAACGGATCTTCCATGCGTACTGAAATCTTTAGGCCACGCAGCGGAGTAGGGTAGGGGGGCGATGTTTCCTTTTCGGTCACGTCGTCGACACCAAGACCTCGCGCGTCGATAGGTGGTGCATTGTTATCAATCCCATCCGTGGCCGCGTCGACGTTCGATTGTCGCCATGCTGGAACGATACTCCCTACATCCGAAGTGCCGACAGTGACTACGCCTTCACGTGCACCTATTTCGGCTTGGCGCACTCCGTCTCCTTCGTATCGCGATGTCCATGTGTCATAACACGGTTGTAGGATTGACGTGGCGTTTCCGAATGAGCTGACGTAGCCAGAATTGTACAGGCTATCTGTGAACGCTCGGGTCACTCCATTGGCGGCAAATCGGGAAGCGGAGAATCCACTAAATTCACTCCACAAATTGGCATTGGCAGGAATGCTGTTGTTAGCGAACAAAAGTGGAGACACCACTTTTCGAGCCCAGCTGAGGTCGACGTATTCTCCAGTCCCAACGGGCGTTGCACCAAGAGACAATGCGTAACCAGGGTCATTGGGAGTTAATACTAGATCATCCGACCCAGCCCACCCGAATTCACCTGGATCGTCGGTGCCGTTCAATCCATCGTCATCCGTATTGGCAACTCCTGGCCGGTTGTCCCCTCCCAGCGAAGGTAACAAAGGCACACCGGGATCGAAGACCTTAATGTCGAAGGAAAGAATATTGCTGGCAATCACATCTTCACCAGCTCGGTCGCCACGTAATGCAAAAGCCGGATGCAAAAAGCCCGACCCTACGCGAAACGGAGAGTTGTTATTAGGTAGAAGTGTGCCTGTTGGATCATTTAACGCGACAAACTGGTGGCTAGCGGGGAAAGGCGAAGTTATCGTTAGGCTGGGACCCAACGCAAGTAAAGGCATCGTTGTCGAGTTAGTGTTAGGAACTGGGAGTCGCACGTGGGCGAAGCGATTCGCGGGATCAACTAAGTCCTCCAAGCTGTTGGCGGCGATGAAGTCAGTTCCACCACCTCCAAGAATGCGACGTATGGATAGATCGCACTGTTGGTGAGCAGTAGCCATGTCACACAATGGAGTTGGCAGTCCAGGAAGAGGAAAAGCAATCGTCCATGGTGAGTTATTGGGTGGCGTAATATTAGGAGGATTGCCAGCGGGGAGTGCCCCTGCGGGAACAACGCTTCCTCCAAAGGCTTGCAGTTGCAGCGGAGCGGGTAGATTCAAGTCGGGCCGAATCAAGAGGACACGGTAGTACATGCGAAACGAGTCCGGGAAACTAGGAAATCCATCGGTGTCTTGGAATGCTAATGCTCCTAACGGAGATGAAGTTAGATAGTGGTTGAGGTCACGTGATTCGTTACCTGCGTTTGAGACTTCTGGTAACAAATAAAAAACGACTTCAGCATGCTGTGAGGCTATCGAAACCAAATTGTAGTCAGTCAGGACATTCGGATTTGGTTCCCTCTGTGCCAAGATGTAAGCTGGTACTTTGCCAGTAAACCAGACATCGCCAGCGCGAACTGTGGCCATTAATATATCGTCGACGTCGCCAAAGCGGCTGTGCGCTAATGAGAATTGAGCGGTGGAGTAGTCGGTCAGTGAGCCATCAAAAATTTGCAGATAGCCGGTGGCGGTGGCGGGGTCGGCAGGGGGCTCGGGGATGGCGGTGAGATTGTCCAAGTCGCTGCGAATGCGATAGACCACGCTCCGTAAGCGATTGTTCAATTCCAACACCGCGCGACCCTGCTTCATGCTGTCACCGATGACCTTGAAAATCTGCGCTAGCGCCACCATCATGAGTAGTGTGACCGCCGTGGCAATCATCACTTCCAACAACGTAAAACCGCCGCGTCTCCGAGCGTTTCGTTTAACTAATGATTGCGGAAGCAGAGTTTTACAAGCTGATGTTGTGATCGAAGCCATATGGGAGCTACAGTTGAAAAGGTGGTGGTGCAGTTACACGGGCAGCAAGTCGTTGATGAGCACGGGGGTTTACTGGGGACGGAAGCACTGCTCCTAGTTTTTTCTGATTAGACTAATGCTTCGTTACAGCAAAAGATTAGGGTTCTTGGTAGTGGACGAGGTTACGAGTCCTACCGATACCACAGGGCGGAAGGGACTCGTAACCTCCTCCACTACCCGGATTAGTTTGACTGACATCAAATAGCGGGAACAGGTCGCGTTGTCATTGAGATGAGCTCAATGGTGCTGGCAAAGCCCAGTACTCAGTGTAACCAAACTCAACACATTTAGCGCGCGGCGGTGCGGTCAGAAACGCTCGCCTGAACCACCAATCTTCATTTTACTCACTACGAATTCCCGTGCATAACCCCGCCGAGGTCCTATCGCCCCAATTCGCTAGTAGCTGGCTCGGCCCAAAGTGGTGGTGGCTGGGTTTGGCCGGATTTGCAGCTATCTGTTGGGGCTGCGCCGCGTCGACAGAATCACTGTGGGTCGACGAATTGCATACCAGTTGGACGGTGGCGGGGGATTTCAGCGACGTGGCCAGTCGGGCCCGAGCTGGAAATCAGTCGCCACTGTTTTTCTGGTTTTTGTTCGGACTCAACAGGACACTTGGGTTTTTGTCGCTGGCACACGGTGGTTTTTTCCCCGCAGGTCTATGGCTGCGGCTCCCTTCCATTGTTTGTTGGAGTGCCCTGGTCTGCGTCTGTTTGAGAGTAGGGAGAGGGGGAGTAGGGAGAGGGGGAGTGGGGAGAGGGGGAGTGGGGGCGATGTTGGTCGCGATCTTGGTGTGGCTGCTGGTGGATCGGGTGCAATTGTTCTACGCCACCGAGGCGCGAGTCTACGCGGCGGTGCAATTGGTCAGTCTGCTGGCGTGGCTGGCCGTGTGGCGGATCGGTGCGAGAGAAGGTAGTGACGTTGTCGACAAACAGTACGTGTGGATCTGGTGTGGACTGAGCGTGCTCCTCGTTTTCTTGCACATCACCGCCGTGTTGGCTGTCGCCTGCCAAATCGCCTGGGGAACGCTGTTGGTGATTGGGCTGTCACGCGATCAACGCATTTGGCGGAGCGGTGGCTTGATGATCTGGGGGGGTGGTGTCGCAGTCGTCAGCATAGCCGTAGTCGCCGCGTTGTTTCTATCGGCTCGCGTTTGGGAACATCGCGCGCAGTGGGATAGCTTTGCGGGGGAAGCGACCTTGACAAGTTTTCTAGGATTGTTCCCGCTGGCCGCCTACGCTGTACCACTTGCACTGGCGCGGATCGTCGACTATCTATCGCGTGTGCGCGGCAAAGAATGTGGCCCGACGCTCCGCCGTCGGCTTCCTTTATTGAACATCACATTGAGCTCTCGCGGCCTGTGGTGGGTAGCGACGTTAGGGCCATGGCTGGCTGCGTGGGGTGTCACTGCACTGAACGTGGCACCGATCTTTCATCGGCGTTTTGTGATCGTCAGCGCAGTGCCACTAATCATATTGGCCGCCATGGAAGTCGGTCGGATCCAACGTCCCAGCTTGCGCTGGAGCGCAGTGCTAGGAGTGGCCGCGTGGCTGGCGGTTAGCCAAGGGACGCTCGACAATTGGCGGTCGGGACATTGGTTTGGTTGGCAACGTTGGGAGGGCTGGCGACAAGCGACCAGTGCCTTGAACACTCAGGTGCAAGTGGGAGATGAACTGTGGTGCGCCAGTGGGTTGGTCGAAGCCGCCGGTGCCACGCTGCCACTGAACGATGAACTCAGTCGTTATTTGAGTTTCCCCTTGCGCGGAGCGTACTCGGTCCGCGATTCGTCTGGGAAATTCGTCGAGCCACAGGCACTGTTGACCAGCGGCATTGATTGGGCCGAACAACTGATCGCGGCTAGCAAAGGGAAACCCGCAATCTCACAAACTAAAATCGAGCGACCGACGAAAGAGCAAATCGTATGGATCGTCTATCGCGGCAGTCCAGAAGGTTTTCAGCTTCGATTAGATGTGATGCAAAAGCGAATGGTGGGACTTGGCGGTATTCAATTGCGGATCGAGCAACCGCAAGCCTTCGGGTTGGTGAGTGTTGTCCAGCTTTCGTACGCTACTTCGTCGATGGGAGAGACTCCGTAGTTCCCAAGTGCGTAGCGATTGCGGTCGGTAGCCGCAGCGCGGCGGATTTTTGTAGCCTAGGGTGCAGCGCGGCGAGCCCCAGCGAGCCAAAGCGAAACCCTAGGATTGCCCCGCGAAACCCCATTTCAATTTCGCAATGGCATTCACGACTGAGGGGTAGTTTCCATCAGTGTCTGAACCTCAATCGAGGTCGCAAAATCGCGGTACGCCCATTATGAACCGCAGTACCGGGGCACGTCGATCATCTCTCGCCTTCTATGGATCAATTGGACAATCGACGGATATTTAACGAAAACGGTAAGATCTCCAAGGGGCCCCTTGATGTGGCGCACTCGTCAATGATCCGTTTGTCGTTTACGCGATCGCTCGTCCGCGTGTTGGTCGGACTGTATTTGTAATGTGGGCACCCGTGTCCACCCTAGGGTTTCGCTTGGCTCGCTGGAGCTCGCCGCGCTACACCCTAGGCTTGAAAAATCCGCCGCGTTGCGGCTACCGCTTCATCGCGACTTACTTGACGATAAATTCGATGGCAATGTGAGACTTTGGTTCAACCAGGATTACATTGCGCAGGTCGACTTCAAACGGTTTGGCGAGACTGTTGCCGCAGAGGTCTTCCAGGATGGTGGCGACTTCGATGTGATAAGTCCCTGTCCGCCATTTCTCCGTGGGTGTAAAACGCCATTCGGTTTCATCTGCGGCGACTTGGGTACTCCCGACGACTAGACTCTCGTCGCGTGCTTTGACATTCAATACTCGCGAGAGCATGGCGTGATCGAGCGGCTCATCGAACGTGAGCGTGACTGGTTCGAGGGTACCGGTGGTGGGCGAGCCAATTTGCCAACGCTCGGGATCGAGCTGTGCATCGTCACTGGGAGTGACGCTGAAATGCTTCTCAATCGTTTCTGATAGTGGAAAACCTGCGGCATCGATCCAGGCTTGATCGATGCGCAGCGTGTATGTCTGGCCAGCTATCAGCGCTGGCCCCGCTTCGTCGCGCGAACGAAGGCCATGCTTGATGCGCCCTGGATGAATGAAGAGCGTGAACCGCTGTTGTTCTGCGTCCCACAATTCCTCCCCCAGTTCCAAGAACGGTTTGTCAATCTCCTCTTGGCCATGCATGAGCTGGATGCGTTGGTACGCTTGGCCGCGACTCATCGGTGCGGAGAAATGGAGGTAGAACTTGAGCAAGTTTTCCGGGAGATTGTCGGCGGAGGGATAAATGGCAGCCACGCTGGTCGCCTTGGCCGGTGGTTGGCTAGGGAGTTGAAAACGAAGTTCTTGGATCGGTTGTTTGCCTTCCGTCGTAGGGCCGAGCTCGCGGCGCAGTGCATCGCCCACACGCAAGCAATAAACGACCGAAGGACTGAGTGGATAACGGGGGATGAAGCTCAATGTGTTCGAGTCTTCCACGCGATACTCACCCAACAACGGCGGTGTCTGAGTTTGCTCCGAAAGGACATGGATGTCGAAGAAGCGTTGGTAGTCGACTTGTTGTTCGACACTTTTCTGAACAGATTTCAAACCGGTGAGGACAAAGTGGGGCGCGGGGGTCAATCGCAATTCCGCAGAGTGGTTGGGGCTGAGAAATTGCGAGAGTGTTGCAGGCTGTTGGGCAGTTAAGTGAGGGAGACTGAACAGCGACACGAAATGGAGTGTAGCGAATATCAAGACCGATTTTTGGGAGATAGTGTTCACGATTGCGATTTCCCAAAAAAAGACTACGCGACAGTTCTTGACCACGCTTATTTCCCGCTCGACGCTAATTGGACAGCGCCACTTTAGCTGAAATCAGCGGGAATATCGACACTTCTCGCTGAACGCCGGTATGGCTAACTCTCCCTGGGGGAGAGTCGCGACGGGCACCGACGAAGTTGGTCGGCGAGCGGAGAGGGGGGCTTTGTTGGAATTTCCCTCCCCGTCGCTTAGGCTCCGACCCTCCCACCGTAACTAAACCGGCGATCAGCGAGAAGTGTCGGAATATCAGCTCGACGCGCAAGCGAGTGGGTCGCCAATTCGGTCGTGGACTTTGCTCCCAAAACGAACAGCCCGGCGAGCCACTCGCCTGCGCGTCGAGCTGATATTGGGACCGAAAGTGGCGCTGTCCAACTAAGCGTGAGCGGAACACGCATTTCAAAGCGAAGTTAACGCTAGGGGAGGGCGATCGATTTGAGGTCGAAGCTGCCGCTGTCTTGCGCGATGAGCATGATAGCGTGCCCTTCGTCAAGCTTGTCGAGCTGGACCACGTTTTCGTAGGGGAGCGTTTCATATGGGACACCCGCCGTGCCATCGATTCGCGAGTCGATCGATTTGGCCGCGTCGAACTCACCCTTGTCGAGCTTGAGCTTCATGACGCCCCGCGCGTCGTTGGCCATCAACAAGTAGTTCTGATTCCCTTTCTTGTAGATCACCATGTCGAGCGGATTGTTATGGTTCCCCAGTTCCGCAATCGTCTTGCCGGTAATCTTGTCTCCCTTCAGAGCGTCGACGGGAATGGTGACTAGTGGAGTGCAGGTGTAAGCCGCCAACACGGTGTTTTCATACGTAATGAAAGTTCGTACGGGAGAAGCGGTTTCCAGTTTGCCGTGAGCACCATGGTACACTTCGATGCTGGTCGAGGTCTTGTCGCCATCAAAGGGGAAGTTAAGCACTCGCAACTTCGAAGCGAATTCTTCGTTCGATAAACCAGCCACAATCAACTTACCGTTCTCGTACTGTAGATCGGTAATGGTGCTCAAGCGTGGATTGCGTCGTCCTTCCTTTGAATCGGGCGCGTCGTCGAAAGAGACTGAGGAGAACTTGATATTCTTCATGGAAACTTCGGACACGTTTCCTTTGGCGTCAGCCTTAAAAAGGATTGGCTGTGCATCGGGACCCAGGCCACGCGACACCGACAGGTAGATATTGCCGCTGGCCGGATTGACCGCCATGTCATTGATGACTGTTTCTTGCGGCGTGCTACCAATCATGGCTGCAATTTTTTGATTGACACCAGTCACGTTGATTTCAGCGTTGGTTGAGGCTTTGGTGCTGTCACCAGTGTCAATGGCGTAGATGGCGGCACCGCGCGTGTCACCTACAAATAAAATTCCATCGGGCCCAAAGGCAATTGGGCCTGCATGTTGGATGCCAGGTGTCCCTGACTTCATGCCGTTTTCAGCGGCCATTAAAGCCAATGGACTAAAACAAACACAGACAGCCAGTGCGTTGTGAAGAGCGCGGCGTGCAAAACGAAATCGCGACATGAGAGAAACTCCGTGAAGGGAAGTGGTGAGATCGCAGACAGATGTGGTTCAAGCCAACGCATTATCGCAGATCGTGGGGCGGATTCAACTAGAGCTTGGCTTGTGCTCGAATTAGTTTGACAGGAGAAATCGAGCACTTCATCTTTTTGCCGCACATCTTTTTGTCGGAAAATGCCAACGGTTGAAGAGGACGAACCGCTTCCTTAAATACCCTTCAGAATTGAACCGCCCTAGAACTCGACGACAAAAAAATGTGCGGCAAAAAGATAGAACGGGGTGTTTTTACGGACAGAGTGGTGCAGCCAAAATACGGATCGTCATCGATTGACTCAAGGCGGGATGAGTTGAACTCACGTGCCAAAGACTCTCGAGTTCAACAACCGTCAGTTGGTGAACGCGCGTTATCCAAGTCTATATGTCACCCAAAAAATCTGGGGGGAAGGGGGTGGTCGCACCCCTTTGACTGGCAGCAAACGCGCCACAGTAGTTGGCCACGGTCGCAATGCGTTCATCGGGCCAGCCAGCGACCAGACCCACAGCCAATGCGGCTGAAGCGGCGTCGCCTGCTCCCACGCTGTCTGCGTCTGGAGCTTGAGGTAACTGTGGCACATTTGCAGTGGTAGTCCCCGCGCCGCGCTGCAGCACGCAGCCCTGTGCCCCTTGCGTCCAGAAAACACAGTCAAGTTCGAATCGAGCTTGCAACATGGTGGCGATATTCTGCGCTACTTGTGTCTGCGCTACTTGTGATTGCTCACAAGTTGAGGTGGCCGTTTCGCCAGATTGTTGGTTGGCAATTAAATCGAGCTCTAGCCACTCGGCCAGTAGCAGTAGCTCCTCTGCGTTGCACTTCAGTATATTCGCAGCGCGGAGACTCTGGTCGATCAGGTCGGTGGTTGGGTATGGCTTACGCAAGTTGATATCGAATATCTTTACTCCGCGATCGACAGCTCGCAGGCACTCGGCCAAAGTCTCTCTGGTCTGCGTTCCGCGCTGGGCCAGAGTGCCGAAGCAGAAGGCGGACGCTTGACGCGATAAATTGAGGGCTGCTTCGTCGGGGCCAATATGATCCCAGGCGACATGCTGGCCAATCACATAACTGGGATGACCATCGTCGAGCTTCACATCGACAAAGCCCGTGGGATGATTGGGATCAATCTGAATTGCCGAAGTGTCCAAGCGAGTTTGCCGTAGGTGCTGGAGAATTTTTTCACCGCGATGGTCGCTACCAATGCGGCTGATCATCGCGGCGGTCCATCCTAGCGGCTCGGCGAGTTGCGCTGCGCGGATCGAGAAATTGAGCGGCGCACCCCCCACTACTTCGCCCGATGGGAGAACATCGACCAGCGCTTCGCCGAAACCTACGATCAATTTGCCCATGGGGGAACGCCCGGTTGGTGTTTGGTGTGCCACAAGGATAAGCTTTTCGAAGTGAGCGGAATGGGCGCGAGCCCACCGGTTTTGCAATTGGAAATCGACTTTAATACACCGGTGGGCTAGCGCCCATGCCGCTCACAGGACTTTGTCCTTGCAACATTCTTGGTTGGTGAGTGGTTATTGGGTTGCAGCGTGATTAAGAATTAAGTTGGGTGTTCGATCCTTAGTTGGATGCGATAGTTTAGCGAAAATATCAGCTCGACGCGTTAGCGAGTGGGGCACCTGAAAAGCGAATTTACTGAGAGTTAACGTAAAACTTGCGACCCAATCGCTGGTGCGTCGAGCTGATATAGTGTCAGGCAGGAAAGCCTGACGTACGGGAGGGGATGGAAAATATTTCGAGGGAATTGAGGGGGCGGGTGGGTTCTCCAAATCGCCGAACTAACGGATAATTGAGCTCCATCGCTCGCTAGCTTGCGTATAGTGATGTAGCGATCATTCATGAACTGTAGGAGTTTTTCAACTGATGACCACCCAAATCTTGGCTGCCCGTGCCGGCGAAGTAACCGCTGAAATGAAGTTCGTAGCTGAGCGCGAACACTTGCCCGTAGAAACGATTCAGTCGGAAGTGGCCGCTGGTCGCATGGTCATCCCCGCCAATAAAGTCCACCTGCAGGGACGGCTCGAACCGATGTGCATCGGTATCGCTGCCAAGTGCAAAATTAATGCCAACATTGGCAATAGCGCTGTTACCAGCAATGTGGGCGAAGAGCTGGAAAAGCTGCATATGGCCGTGCATCACGGTTCCGACACGGTCATGGATCTGTCGACAGGCAAGGACATCGACAATATTCGCAAGCAGATCATTGAGGCCTCGCCGGTCCCCATCGGTACTGTCCCCATCTATCAGATGCTGGAAGAGCTGGGAGGCAATATCGAAGACATGCGGGCGCAGCATTTCTTAGACATGGTCGAGCATCAAGCCAAACAGGGGGTCGACTACATGACGATCCACTGCGGTGTGAAGCTCGAGCACTTGCACATGACCACACAGCGCGTGACCGGGATCGTCAGTCGCGGTGGATCGCTGATTGCCAAATGGATGATGGTCCACCGCAAGCAGAATCCGCTGTACGATGCCTTCGATGATTTGTGCGACATCATGCGGCAGTACGATGTCACGTGGTCGCTCGGCGATGGTTTGCGACCTGGTTCGATCGCTGATGCCTCGGATGAGGCTCAGTTTGCGGAACTGGATGTGCTTGGTGAATTGACCGCGCGTGGCCAAGCTGCCGGTACGCAGGTGATGGTCGAAGGTCCTGGGCACATTCCGATGCATCAAATCCAGATGAATATTGAACGACAAATTGAAGTCTGCAATGGTGCTCCGTTTTATGTGCTCGGCCCCTTGGTGACCGACGTGGCACCCGGCTACGATCACATTACCAGTGCGATTGGTGCGGCGATGGCCGGTTGGCACGGTGCGGCCATGCTGTGTTATGTCACTCCCAAGGAGCACTTGGGGTTGCCCAACGAAGAAGATGTCAAGCAAGGTGTGATTGCTTATAAGATTTCAGCTCATGCGGCTGATGTGGCGCGGGGCCGACCTGGAGCGCAGGATCGTGACAATGCGTTGTCGAAAGCGCGTTTTGAGTTCGATTGGAAAGAGCAATTCCGTTTGTCGCTCGATCCGGAAACGGCCCAGCGTTATCACGATGAGACGTTGCCTCAAGATACATTCAAGAGCGCTCATTTCTGCAGCATGTGTGGACCGAAGTACTGCTCAATGAAGATCACTGAGGACATACGCAAGATGGCCGCCGCAGGAGAGCTCGAAGGGCAATTGGTCGAGATCAGCCCAGCTAAATAACTACAGTTACCTTGACGGATTTTCGGGATAGTCGCTGATCGCTCCGCCGATCAGTCGCTTTGGCGTTAGCATCGTGCGTAAAATAGGTGTCGCAATTGATAGTGGACAAGGTTACGAGTCCCGTGTTCTGGGGCTCGTAATTGGGACTCGTAACCTCGTCCACTACGACAGTTATTTTCCGCACAATGCTTAGCCTTTAGGTTGACGCGACCGGTGGGGCATCCGTGAATAACGCGTATTGAAAAACAAATGCTGGAGAGCACTGACCGGCGGAGCGGTCAGCGACTTTATTCTTTCGCAATTTGTTGTTTGATCCAAGCGGCGGCACCAACGGCGGCGGCATCGTCGCCCAGCTTGGCGGCGCGGACTTCAAATTGATCGCGATAGCATTCAAAGACACTGCGTTTGGCTACTTTCGTCACCTCCGTGACGAATCGCTCGGGCATCGCCTCGACTAGTCCACCGCCGAGCACGACGCAGTCGGGACACATGAGCAGTACCATGTTGGCCACCGCTTGACCGATAATCTCGCAGGCCTCCTCCACTACTCGTTCGACCTGTTTGTCTCCTTTTTCAATTGCCTCGGCGATGGTCTTGCTGCGGATTTCGCTCAGTTCTGTGCCAGCGGCTTTAAATAGGTTGGGGGCTTCACCGCGATACGCCAGTTTGGCCAGTTCACCCGCGATGGCCAATCGGCTCGCTTCCGTTTCGAGTGTCCCGGTCATGCCAGTGGCCCCCTCGCGCGGTGAGCTGCAAATCTTGATGTGGCCAATCTCCATGCAGCTTAGTAGTTTGCCGCGCAAGATTTGACCGTCGTAAACACAGCCGCCACCGATACCAGTCCCTGGGAAAATGCCAACGACGGTCCGCGCACCCTTGGCTGCGCCGTCAATGTATTCGCCGTAGACCCCCGCATCGACGTCGTTCAGCACGGCGGTGGGGCATTTGAATTTGTCGCTTAGCAGTTTGCCGATCGGTACGTTTTCCCAACCCAGATTAACTGCTACCCGCACAACCCCTTTTTTCCAATCCCCCTTTTCCCATTCCACCGGACCTGGGCAGCCGATACCTATCCCCGCCACGTGGGCGGGGTCTACTTTGGAATCCTCAAGTAGTTTTGAGATGGTCGTTTCGATACGATTCAAGTTGTCATTGACCCCTTGTTCGCTCCGCGTCCGCTTGCGGCGCGCATCGACTAGCTTGAGTTGCGAGTCAAAGAGCGAGCATTGCATTTTAGTCCCCCCCAAGTCGAAGCCGATCCAATACTGGGGAGTGGTCTCTTCAGTGGTCACAAAACTCATGTCCTATGTGGGGGTAAGAGAACCTCAGACGCTAGCCATGGGTGTCAAGCTGCGGTGCCAAACCATGTTCGAGGCCCACGGCTAGCGCCTGAGGTTCACTAGAAAACGAATGGAATTCAGAACAGGATTGATTGATTCGCGTCTCATTGTCCCGACTTGTGCGGGTGCTGCAACGGGCCGATCACCGCTGATCTTGCTTCTTTGGGATCATGACTGGTAGGCTGGACTTTGTGCTCCGCTAGCCTTGGAATCCGGTCGAAAGGTGCTCGACTACGTCTGTGAACCCTCGCGAAATCGAAAATGCTGCACGAATTCGTGGAAAAAAGCTAGCCAGCACTGTATACTCGGGGCTGATTGAGAACTGACGGCTGGGTACAAAGTCGGCCGCGTCTCGCTAATATCCCACCGATGAATTGCCCACCTGAAAAAGCCAGTCGGAATACCACCAGCCATACACACCTAAAGAATAGGTATCTTCATGCATCTAATTAGAGCGACCTGCTGGATTGTTGCCGCAGTGGTGATGAGCCTATTTTCTGGTGGCATATTGATTGCGGAAGATTTCGCGACACCTGCCACCATGCCCCCCATCACGGAGCGCTTCGCACCGCGAGCCGATCAGCCCCCCAGTGGCCAAGAGGTTCCTGATTTTCAGAAGCACGTCTCTCCTTTGCTGGGACGCTTGGGATGTAATGGACGCGCGTGCCATGGCTCGTTTCAAGGACAGGGAGGTTTTCAGCTTTCTCTGTTCGGCTATGACTTCGACGCCGACCACCAGGCATTGATGTCCGCCGATTCGAGTCGCGTTGATCTCAAGCATAAATTGGAAAGTCTGATCCTCACCAAGCCTACCAGCGACGATGATCACGAAGGTGGAAAACGCTACGAGCCGAACGGTTGGGAGTACTGGGTGTTGCGACGCTGGATCGAACAGGACGCTCCCTATTCAGCCAAACGCGTGCAGCAGTTGAAACAATTGGAGGTCACGCCAACGGAACTGAGCTTCACCGCTTCGGGACAAACGCAACAGCTCACCGCCATCGCGCAGTGGGCTGATGGGACTCGCGAGGATGTCACTTGCCTCTGTCGTTTTCAATCCAATGACGATGCCATCGCAGCTATTGACGAAACGGGCTTGGTCACGTGTGGTGAACCTGGCGATACGCATGTTGTGATCTCCTATGACAGCGCGGTGGTCCCGGTGCTCGCCTATCGCCCACTGTCGGAACAAATAGGTGAGCGGTACCCGCAAGTTGCCATGACGACCGAAGTCGATCGCTTAGTGGTGCAGAAACTAAAGAAGTTGGGGATTGTCCCCAGCGAGTCGTGTAGTGATGAAGAGTTCTTGCGTCGCGCGTCGCTGGATGTAACTGGTACGCTTCCCACCGCCACAGAAGTGCTTGAGTTCACGGCCAACACCGCTGCGGACAAACGTGCGACTAAGTTGGAAGAGTTGCTGGCGCGCCCCAGTTATGCGGCCCAGTGGACTACTTTTCTGTGTGATATGACTGGAAACAACGAAGATCAATTGCGTAACTTCCTGCCGCAAGCCATCCGACCAGAAAATCAGTGGTATCAGTGGATCTATCAACGCGTCAACGAGAACGTCCCTTATGACCAAATCGTTGAGGGGATTGTCACCGCCACTAGCCGCCTACCCGACGAATCGTATCGTGACTACTGCGAAGCGATGACCGAGATTTGCCAAGATGATAGTGGTGAAAAGTTCGCTGAGCGACCAGGCTTGGTCCACTTTTGGGCTCGTAATAATTTCAAAACTTCCGAAGAGCGGGCCATTGGTTTCGCCTACTCCTTTCTAGGTGTCCGTATTCAATGCGCGCAGTGTCACAAACATCCGTTTGATCAATGGTCCAAGTCCGATTTCGAAAACTTTGAACGACTCTTCGGTGCTGTGCAGGCCAATCAGAATACCTTGGCCCCCGATGCCAAGAAAGAATTTGACAAGATGGTCAAAGAGTTGGAGGTCGATAAATCGCTCAAAGGGAATCTGTTGCGGAAAGAGTTTAGCGATCTACTCAAGGCTGGAAAGACGGTCCCGTTTCCAGAGCTCACGTTGAAAGTCTCTCCGGCGATGGCTAAGGCCAAAGCGAATGCCAAGCAAAAGAATAAATCGCAAATGGTCTCTGCTCCGAAAGCCAAACTGCTTGGTGGCGATTGGATCGAAATGGACGAAGCGGACATTCGTGGCGAACTAATGGATTGGCTGCGCGCACCGGAGAATCCTTACTTTGCCAAGGCGATCGTCAATCGCGTCTGGGCTCACTATTTCGGTGCAGGGATCGTCAATCCAGCCGATGATTTGAACTTAGCCAACGCGCCCAGCAATGCTCCGCTGCTAGAGCACTTGGCCAGCGGCTTTGTCGCGCATGCGTACGATCTCAAATGGTTGCATCGCGAGATCGTCAATTCGGATTGCTACCAGCGGAGTTGGATTGCCAATGAGACCAACGCCCTGGATCGTCGCAACTTTAGCCGTAGTCAACTCCGTCGCCTGCCTGCGGAATCGACCTATGACGCCGTGCGGATGGCACTGTTGAATGATGCCACCGTCGCCAAGGCCCGCGAGCTGGATGTGCCTCGCGCGATTACCAAGCCGGGATCGAGTGCCCGCAATCCTGGTCGCGATGACATGGGCTACGCACTGACCGTCTTTGGTAGAAGTGTCCGCGAGTCGAATTGCGATTGCGATCGTTCGAGTGAACCGAGTCTGTTGCAAACCGTATTTTTAGTCAATGATTCGGCGGTGCAAGGTTGGTTGAGCGATCCCAAGACCAGTTGGGCCAGTAGCGTTGCCGAAAAGTACGGTTGGAATAAACCACAGACTGCGCAAGACAACAGTGGCCAAGCCGCTCGACTTGAGCAGATCAAAGAGACTTTTCTTGCGCGACAAGCGGATCTCGAGAAACGATTGCGAGAAGCCCGTAAGAATGATCGCCCGCGACAAGTGGCCCAGCTCAAGGAACAACGTCAACAGATGGTCGAACAAGCCAAGAATGTCGCTCGCAAGAACGGCTTGGGGGATCAATGGCAAGAACTCTTGAGTATCGAGACACCAGCTTCCGCTCCCGATTCTAATTCGCTTTCTCAAGACGGGATGACCGATGAGCGAGCGTTATGGATTGCCGAGCAAGCCTACTTGCGAACGCTCAGCCGCAAGCCCCACGCTGGCGAGTTATCGACGTCGGTTGCCTATTTGAAATCCGAAGCCGAACCCGTTTCAGCCGTCAGTGGACTCATGTGGGGATTGATCAATACCAAAGAATTTATTTTGAATCATTGAATTTGCAGTGCCAGTAACTAGACTTCCCTTCCCCTAATTTTGTTAGGCAGATTGTCTGCATCTGGGCGTACATGGTTGGATCGTATTGCTATTACTTTCGATCGTATCATCTTTTTGCCGCAAAATTTTTTGTCGAAAAGCATTTGCGGCTGAATGGGAGCAACGGTCAACTTCAACGTTACTCAGAAATGAAAAGGCCCAGTACTGCGGCGACAAAAAAATGTGCGGCAAAAAGATGAGAAGTACGGAGTGTTTTGGGGAACAGGGCAACTGAGTCACTTCAATCCATCTATCCCAATCGCACCCGGCAGGACCGACCCACTTACACTTCAACTTTCCAACACTCCACTCCCCCGAGGCTCTCCCATGCAACTCCATCGCACTTGTGACGGTCATTCGCGCCGCGACTTCCTGCGTGTCGGATCGCTATCGGCGACCGGCTTTACGTTGGCCAACTATTTGAAAATGGCTGAAGCCGGAGAGGTATCGCAGACTAAATCGAAGGGGGCGATCTTTATTGACTTGCCGGGTGGACCGTCACACCTCGATACGTTTGATCCGAAACCGGAAGGGCCATCGGAAATTCGTGGCTCGTTTAATACGATCGAGACCAACGTGCCGGGCATACGCATCAGCGAGCACTTGCCGAAGTTGGCCCAATGCGCCGATAAGTTCGCGATCCTGCGCGGCGTCAGTCATACGTTGGCCGCGCATCGCTTGGGTGCGGAATACGTGAACACCGGGAGCCGACCCCTGGCTTCGTTGGAGTATCCCGGATACGGGGCGGTGATCACCAAGGAGATGCCGGTGGCACCTCAATTGCCGCCGTTTGTGGCCATCCCCAATGGTCAGCAGCGAGCTGGATTTTTGGGCATACAGTATGCGCCGATGAACACCGGGGCCACGCCGACGGCGGGTCGTCCGTTCAGCGTGCGTGGCATCTCGCTTGGTTCGGGCATGACGGTCGAGCAGATTGAGCGGCGGCATGGACTACTCAACGATTTGGATCAGACGTTTCGTGGTTTGGAGGAGCGTGAGCAGTTGTTGGTGGGGCTCGATCGCTTTCACGAAAAAGCCTTCGATATGATCACCAGTTCCGAAGCGCGGCAAGCCTTTGATATCTCGCGCGAAGATCCGAGCTTTGCTGCGCAGTTTAGCGCCGATGGTTTCTCGCAAAGTTGTTTGTTGGCCATTCGTTTGATTGAAGCGGGCGTACGATTCGTGTCGTTGACTCTCGGTGGCTGGGACACGCATACCGATAACTTTAGCAAGCTCAAGGATAAACTGTTGCCCGAGTTGGACGCCGGGCTATCGTCGCTGTACACCGGCCTCAGCCAGCGCGGCTTGCTTGAGTCGACATCGGTGATGACGACAGGCGAGTTCGGGCGGACACCCAAGATCAACACGCGTTCGGCCGAAGGAGGTCGCGATCACTATCCACGCTGCATGTTCATGTTGATGGCGGGTGGCGGGATGGTTGGGGGACAAGTCATCGGCGAGAGTGACGATTCGGCGGCTGGTCCACGTCATGAGGCAATCAAACCCGATGACGTGGCCGCCTCGTTCTATCACAGTTTGGGGATCGACCCCGCCAAGGAGTACCCTACCGAAACCGGTCGCCCCATCACGCTCGTCCGCGACGGCACAGTGATTAGACAGTTGTTTAGTTCTTAGTTGGACAGCGCCACTTTGCGCTGGAGTCCAGGCTTTAGCCGCTGTTTTTGCGTTTGACATGCAATTGCGCCTAAAGGCTGTACTCCAACGAGCTTGCGACAAATCCAACCGTACTAAGTGGTGCTGTCCAATTAGCATCGACCGTGAAATAAGTGTCGGGACTTAGACGTAGCTGCTGTCGCCAGACTGCAGGGAGTAGACGTTCTGGCGAACGTTGCTACAACAATTATTTCCCGCTCGACGCTTGGTAAGCAGCGTTTCTGGGTTTGTGACAAAATCGACAGCCTTCTGGCCGGTTCGTCGGCGATGACCTCTCGCGCACTTTCTTCGATGAAATCTATGGCGCACACGCGGAACTTTGTTGACGTTAACGCGATTAACAACAATGATAATCCGAATCCAAAGCGAGCGCTTTGGACGTGGTCTGTGTATTCAACTTTTCTAGACGAATGGGTGGTTTGATGTTGAGGCTAAAGAATAGGCTCGCTTTCACGCTAGTGGAATTGCTGGTGGTCATTGCGATTAT
The DNA here is from genome assembly GCA_041741715.1 of Pirellulaceae bacterium. Taxonomy (GTDB): domain Bacteria; phylum Planctomycetota; class Planctomycetia; order Pirellulales; family Pirellulaceae; genus Aureliella. The sequence goes on from JBGSJT010000274.1 coordinate 93,022, forward strand.
CGGTATTTTGGTCGGATTGCTTCTTCCGGCGGTGCAAGCGGCCCGCGAAGCGGCTCGGAGAATGCAGTGCAGCAACAATCTGAAACAATTTGGCTTGTCACTACTTAATTATGAAAGCACCTACAGCCGCTTCCCGGCTGGTAATGCTGGATCGGGCTGTCGCAACAGTGCAGTTTGTCCAACGAACACCACCGGTCGGGCTCGGATCAGCGGCTTGGTATTAGTTATGCCCTATATGGAACAAGGTAATTTTTACCAACTGTACAATGCCAATCAGTCGGCGGCTTGGAGCGGCAACGCTTACTGGACGAATCAAATCCCAGCCCTACTCTGTCCATCGGATGTGCAGTTTCGACCGTTGGCCAATATGGCGATTACCAACTACAACCTCTGCGGTGGTGACGCTGTCACGTTGATGTGCTCGGTCGACGAAAATGGTGATGGGCGGAATTGTAAGAATCCCAGGGGTATATTTGGCGAGTTTTCGTTTGCCAAGATGGGAGCTATTACTGACGGCACCAGCAATACAATCACCATGTCCGAACACACGTCACCTTCGGGAGCGATGTCGCTAGGACGCGCGGCCATTACAGGGGGTGGGCCTACCAGCACGCCGGCCGCCTGTCGGGCGCAGTTCGTCAATGGGCAATACACGGTGGCGGTGAATACAGATGTTGGCACGCGTGGCGGTCGCTGGTCAGATGGGGCATCGTTGTTCACTCGCTTCAATACTATTTTGCCTCCCAACAGTCCGAGCTGCATGGAAGCGAATAACCATTGGCTAGGTGGAATGTACAGTGCTGCCAGCCAACATACGGGAGGTGTTCAAGTTGCGTATGCGGACGGTTCAGTCCACTTCATCTCGCAAAACATCGACGCTGGCAATCAAGGGCTTCCGCAGAACGTTAGCGGTATTAGTCCCTATGGCGTTTGGGGAGCATTAGGGACCAAGGCCAGTGGCGAAGTTTCCACTTCGATTGAATAACTTTCCATACGCAGATTGGTGATAGTAGGATGAGAGCATTATTGTTTGTGCCTATGGGGATCGCGTGTCTCCTAGGCTGTGGCGGTGACGGTGATGAATGGTCCGCCAAGCGTCCTAAGGTTTATCCGGCATCCGGAATCGTGACCCTCGACGGGAAACCACTCGACGGGGCCACCGTGCAGTACATGTCACAAGCCCACGATTTGGCCGCCGCTGGTTCCACCGATGCCCAAGGGCGTTTCAAGTTAACAACTTACAATGCCGATGACGGTGCCGTCGAAGGGGCCCACAAGGTTGTTGTCAAGAAAACCGCCTACGAGGAGAAGAAGACAAAATACGATTCTCCGCAGGAGCGATCGGTGGCGTTGATGCCCAAGGAATTGCTTCCAATGAAGTATGCCAATTCCACGACGACTCCCATCGAAGTGACTATTTCGACCGCCGGACCCAACGAGGCCACAATCGAAGTCAAATCCAGATAAGTAGCTAGGCAAGCGGCCCACAGCGAGTAGACTGCCATGCAATGTTTTTATTGTGTGGCTGTCTCTCGTTCGGACCATCTTTGTGCGCTATCCTCAATTATTTCTTAACGTCAAAAAGGCTCGGAACTTTAAGGGATACCATCCTTGGGTGATGGAACGCTCGGTCATCGAGCCCGCAGCTAGCCTCGAAGCTGGGCAGATTGTCGATCTGCTCTTTCCCGATGGACGCTGGATTGGACGTGGTGTCTATAATCCGACAAGCCGCATTCGTGTTCGCTTGTATCAATGGGATCAATCGCAGGAGCTGGATGCCGCTTGGCTGCAATCGCAACTCGCGCGCGCCGTGGGGATGCGGCAAGCGTGGATGGCCAGTCATGGTCCGCTCGATTCATTGCGACTGGTCAACAGCGAAGGGGATGGACTCAGTGGGCTAGTGATTGACCAATTCGGCGACTACGTGGTGCTGCAAATCACGGCGCTGGCCATGCTCAATTGGCTCGACACTATTACCGCGTGGGTCACCGAGCATCTGCGTCCCAAGGGGATTCTGTTGCGGATGGAGCCGCGCACAGCCACCAGTGAAGGGATGGAGCCGCGCGACGAAACGGTTGCTGGGGAAGCGCCCGCGGGGCCGATCGAGATCGTCGAACATGACGTGCGGTTGCGGATCGATTTACTCAGCAGCCAAAAGACTGGCTACTATTTGGATCAACGCGCCAATCGGTTGCGGGCGGCACGCTGGTTAGGGACCGGCCCGATGCTCGATGTGTGTAGTTACCTAGGTGGCTTTGCGCTCACTGCTGCCAAATGGGCCCAACCGACCAGCATCACTGCTGTCGATTCGAGCGCCAAAGCGTTGGAGCAGGCGGCCGAAAACGCGCGCGCCAATAGCTTCGACCAGATCGAATTCGTGCAGGCGGATTGCTTCGACTTTTTAGAAGCACAATGTGCGGCGAAGATGAAATACCAATCGATCATTCTCGATCCACCTCGCATGGCCAGCAATCGAGGGCAAGTTACCGCTGCGCTGCGGGCTTACTATCGGCTCAATCTGTCCGCCGTAAATCTGCTCGAGCCGGGTGGTATGCTAATCACCTGCAGTTGTTCGGGGCGCGTCGCCCGCAGTGATTTCATTGGGATGCTGGCTTCGGTAGCCAAGCGGGCAGGACGAGCCATACAGATTGTCGAAACGTTTGGAGCTGACTTTGATCATCCCATCGACGCCAACTGTCCCGAGACTGAGTATCTCAAGTGCTTCATCTGCCGCGTCGCATAACGTACGTCAGGCTTTCCTGCCTGACCTGCATTTCCCCAAGCCACGCTTGCATACTTGGATAGCGCCACTTTGAGCGCTTGGATTTGTCGTAGTTTCGTTGGAGTCCAGCCTTTAGGCGTCTTTGCATGTCATGCTTCGAAAAAGGCGGCTAAAGCCTGGACTCCAGCGCACGGCGGCTAAAGCCTGGACTCCAGCGCACGGCGGCTAAAGCCTGGACTCCAGCGCACGGCGGCTAAAGCCTGGACTCCAGCGCAGTGCGGCTAAAGCCTGGACTCCAGCGCAGTGCGACTACAGCCCAACCCACCAAAAAAAAATGGTCAGGGTATGCCGCTCCATCGTCACACCATGACCATTATTTCGTGGGAATGAAGTCAAGCTTCATTCCACTCCCAATCCGTGGTACTTATGTTATCGACTTGCTCGCCTAGCTAACTTTACTGAAACGTGCCAGCTTTTACGAAGCAGAGCTCGTGGGCTTCACCCAAAAGCTTGTTTCAACTATCGGAACATTCTAGGTGGTGGCAGTTTCGCGACGCTGGTTGGCACTTGAGCTGGTCCATGCTGAGTTGGCTGAGTTGGCTGAGTTGCCTGAGCCCCATTCTGTGCACATTCGCTGCAGCCGGGTGTTGGTGCTCCGTAGTTCTGCTGGCAGCTATTGCAGGTTGCACACGGAGCCGCAGTTTGTGCGCAAGTGTTGCAACCCATGGGTAGTGCCGACAGGCGTTCCAGATAGCGATTGCGTGGCGCGGCTGGTGCGCTGCAAGTGTTGCATGTTCCACACGCTCCAGTGGCACAACCTCCGTGGCCGCATCCGCCTGCTCCACAACCGCATCCATTGCCTGAGAGACAATTCCACATGTCGGCGCATTCGGCTGCGCGTTGTTGGGGATAATTGGCCCACAGTCCCCCGACGCAATCTTCACGCAACAACCATTCGGCTACTGGATTTGGCGTTTGTGGTGCACCACCCCAATAGATAGGAGTCACGGACGCATTGGGAATATTTCCCAAGGCGGCTTGGCTGACGATGGTATCGACCATTGAAGGGGAATTTTGGCGATGATGACGTCCGACGGGCAGCGACTTGGGATCCCTTTCGGCATCGCTGTTCGGCCCGGCTGCTGCCGGTTCGTCGACCACCAAGTTTGGTAGTGCTTCTTCGATCGTCGTGGCTTGCGGATCGATTTGCGGCAGTTCTTGATCAAAGTAATCGAACGGATTCGGAATCGCTGCTGCCGAATCTGGCGAGGCGATTGGAAGTGGTTCTAGCTCGGCCAAGCTGGTCCGATCGGAGACCAACCGCGGAGCAGGGGTGGGGACTCCATTCCGCAGAATTTGAACTTGAGCAAACGTGGGGCTCACCGCGCAGCACGACAGGGCTACCGCAGCGAGAAGATGTAACTTTTTCATGGTTAGGTACCCTATGCGCGAATACGGGATGAAGCCAGCTCAGTGAGCCAGCATGAGGTCGCATCAAAAGGGCACCACGAACTGATCCCGAATGGATGGTCAACTGAACCATATCGAGCTGCGAGGCTGGTGTCGCAGTGGGCATCGTTGGTGCACACGGACTTAGATCGACAGACGCTAGCAAAGAGCGCAAGGAAGCTCGCTGATTTAGCCAGAGTGACTCACTTTGCATGTCTGCCAAGCCGAAGATGTCGCTCACCCTAGTTTCGTTGACTTACCCTCCCCTAGCGACTGCAACGATCGCGCCGATCATGCGGTGCATTAGACTTCGGGCTGCACCGCCGCCTGATGTTGTTCCAAGAGTTTGCCCGCTAATAGACGCTAATCTTCGCGAATGTTGTTGCAGTTAAGTTTTCCAGTACAAGCCGTCTGGGCGATAGCCCCGGTTGCATTGCTCACCGTATTCGGGTTTATCCCGGCGGAAGCATGACTGGTAGCTACCAACCAAAGCCAACAGCGCCTTGGACGAGAGGTTGAGCCCACCAGCAACGGATTGGTTTCGAGTCCATCACATCCATGTCGGCCTGCCTAACCCAATCCAACCGACTTCGCAGTTTATGGAAACACCCGGCAACCACTCTCTTTCCCAAACACCTACCCCCTCGCACCAACCAATTTTAAGATTTCTTTATTTTTTCTTGCAATGTTTCCAGATAGTGTTCTAATGCAGACAGGAAGCGTCACTCATCTATTCGCATTATCACTTCACCTTCGAAGGAGATGCACCATGAAAAACACTCCAACACTCCATGACCTCCAGCCGAACTGCGGCGGGTGTCACAGGTGTGCCTCACTTGACACTTCGCCAGGGACTGGAGGTACTGAATCGTCGCTGGCCACACGTTTGCAGCGGCAGCAGCGAGTCTCCAGTGTTACTTTTCGCCGCTGGTTTTCGATCTGTCTCGACACTTCTTCAGCGGATGCTTTCTCGCGAGTGCTTGATGTGGGGTGAGCCCTACGGTCACGGGTGTTGGATCGATTCAATCGCCGACATCTTCCGCAGCTTTCGTGACGCTTGGCCCGAAGAAGCATTCTTCTATGACGGACAGACGCCAGCACAACGTTCGAATTCCTTTATCGCCAATCTGTATCCCACCCCTCAAACGCTCGTCGACAGCTATCGCAATTTCTTTGAAACCTTGTTCGCCGCACCAGCTAAACAAGCAGGCATAGCGCGGTGGGGGATCAAGGATGTGCGTTGTTCGGCGGACCA
>JBGSJT010000275.1:0-13446 GCA_041741715.1 Pirellulaceae bacterium
CGAAAAACCTGCCGCTGGCAACGATTCCAGCCAGCAACCAAAATCGTCGCGCCCACACCTTCGGCGAATGTTTACCTTGGATTTGTCGTAAACCCTTTGGAGTCCAGGCTTTAGCCGCTTTGCATGTCGAGCGTGAAAAAAGCGGCTAAAGCCAGGACTCCAACGCAAAGTGGCGCTGTCCAATTAGTGAGTCGCACCTGCCGTCCCCGTCGTTCACCACCGATCTCGCACCGGTCGGATCATGATTGGCCAGCTACTCAAATTGCAGTCTCAATTCTCAAGTCTCAAGTCTATTCCTCCCCCTCATAATCCTCATCAACTGCTCATATTGCACAGACTTCGTGGAATCCCATGTCGAGCTTGGAACAAACGCGCAAAAACCGGCTGGGAGCGAACTACTCTGCATCTAACACAACCGATCATTTCCCGATTCACGCTAGACTCGCAGTTCGCTGCCGCCGCCTCGAATCAATTTTCAGCTCGAACTAGGTCCAACTTGGGATAGCACAACCACCCACGGGAACGAAGTCCGCGCCGACCAAAGAGGCTAGTGGCTAGTCGCTAGAATTGCAGAGTTGTTAAGAATATGTCGTTTGAAGATTTAGTGGTGTGGAAGCGTGCTTGTCGATTAGCGTCGGAGCTGTATCGAAAACTGGATGGGTTAATGAATTGGGGCTTCCTCGATCAAATCACTCGCTCTGGACTTTCCGTACCGTCGAATATCGCTGAGGGGTTTGAACGAGACAGCACGCCAGAAATCGCTCGCTTTTTGCGAATCGCCAAAGGCTCAAGTGGTGAACTCATTACACAAATCTACATCGGCATTGAAGCCGGCTTTATCGACCGGCAACAAGGATTTACTTGGGTCAAAGAAGCCAAAGAAATCAACGCCATACTCGGTTCACTCATAAAACGTTACCGCAACCCCTAGCCTCTAGCATCTAGCCCCTAGCCACTCCCCCCTCCCATGCCCTTCAACCCCAACCCAACAATCTGCATCGTCGGCCTCGGCTACGTCGGCCTACCACTGGCCGTCGAATTCGGAAAGAAATACCGCACGCTTGGCTTTGACATCAACCAACGGCGAATTGACTCCCTCCGCGCTGGACACGATGCAACCTTAGAAGTCGACCAAACTGAACTTGCTTCCAGCGAACACCTCACCTTTACTTCCGACATCGACGATCTCAAACAAGCCAACGTGTACATCGTCACTGTCCCCACGCCAGTGGATGAACACAAACGCCCCGACTTAACACCACTGATCAAAGCCAGCCAGATGCTCGGCACCGTTGTTTCCGCTGGCGACACGGTGATTTATGAATCGACCGTTTATCCCGGTGCCACCGAAGAAGACTGTATACCATTAATCGAACAGCGTTCCGGATTGGTCTTCAATCAAGACTTTTTCGCTGGGTACAGTCCCGAGCGGATCAACCCCGGCGACAAAGAACACCGACTCACCACTATCAAGAAGATCACTTCGGGTTCAACACCCGAAGCCGCCGAGTATGTCGACAGCCTGTATCGTTCGATAGTCACGGCTGGTACCCACAAAGCGCAATCGATCCGCGTGGCCGAAGCCGCCAAAGTGATTGAGAATACGCAGCGCGATTTGAACATCGCCCTAATCAATGAACTCGCTTTGATCTTCAATCGCATGGGGATTGATACCTTAGAAGTCTTGGAGGCGGCCGGAACCAAATGGAATTTTCTTCCGTTTCGTCCAGGTCTAGTTGGAGGTCATTGCATTGGCGTCGACCCCTATTACTTGACCCATAAAGCGCAGGAGATCGGCTACTCCCCCGAAGTCATCCTAGCCGGTCGCCGCATCAACGACGGCATGGGCGAATATGTTGTGTCCCAAGTCGTCAAGCGTATGCTCCAGAGACGCATACACGTCAAAGACGCAAATGTTTTGATCATGGGGCTGACCTTCAAGGAGAATTGTCCCGACCTACGCAACACACGCGTGGTCGATCTCGTGCGTGAATTTCGTGATTACGGTGCCAACGTCGACATCTACGATCCTTGGGTAGACCCGCAAGAGGCTCAGCACGAATACGGCATTACGCCTGTAACCGAGCCCTCGCCAGGCAAATACGACGCCATTGTCCTGGCCGTAGCTCACAAGCAATTCATTGAGTTAGGTGTCGACAACATCCGCAAGCTTGGTCGCCGCGACAGTGTTCTTTACGACATCAAATCCATCCTGCCTAAATGCTCGGTCGATGGAAGGCTTTAGAGAGGCTAGATGCTAGATGCTAGATGCTAGATGCTTTGGGGTTTGTGACTTGCATTTCGGGCCAAAGGCCCGGTCGATTCTCTAGCCCAGGATGCAGGCCTGGGGTGAGAAGGCCGCGCCAAACACGAATAGGGCTGAAGGCCCGGTCGATTCAGGAAACGTGGCTCAATAAAATACGATATGAAATGTCGCGCACCGCTACTATCAAAACCACTAAAGAATCAATTTTGAACAACAGTGCTTACATGCACTCGCCACATTGCCGCAGCGTCCACCGACGTCAACTGTGTCGACGTTAGCAAGGACTAGTCCTGTGGACCACGCAATTCATCGCGCTCGCCGCGTGAAATTGGCTGCGGCATATTCGGTCGTCGCCAAGTTTGGTTCGCTAGCGGTGACACTCATCTCGATTCCACTGGCCATTCGCACCTTGGGTGCAGAGCGGTTTGGAATTTGGATTACCATAACGACCTTCTTTGGAATGTTTGGAGTCTTAGACGGGGGGATTGGCAATGCGGTCATAAACATGGTCGCCGATCAGCGAGTTGCCAAGAACGACCAGCGGTTACGCGAAATCGTATCCAGCGCCTATTTTTTGTTGATAATAGTAGGCCTAATCGGGTGCATGCTAGCCTTTGCACTTGCCTACTTGATCGATTGGAGTTGGGCAATCTCACTACCAGAGAGTATTTCGCGGGCAGAGGTTGTAACGTCCGCGTTAATTGTCGGCACATTATTTTTCATCAACATACCGCTCAGCCTAGCGACTCGGATTAGACAAGGGTTGCAAGAATCGCACGTCAATTCGTTGTTTGACGTGTTCTCGCATTGCCTAGTTCTCGGCGGCACCATCGTTTGTTGGTATAAGGCAGCTACGCTGAATGCGTTCCTGTTAGTTTTCGCCAGCGGTCCAGTAATTGCGTGCGCATCAAACTCAATATTGCTATTTGTTCGAACTGACATATTACTTGCTCCGCGACTTCGGGATGTATCCAAACGTGTAGCGTCCGGAATCATCTCAAACGGTTCACTGTTCCTGGGTTTACAATTGACCGCTGCCCTCGCCTTTCAGGCAGATGTGCTTGTCGTCTCGAACATCGTTGGCCTGCGCGCCGCGGCCGAACTTGGTCTGGTCAACAGAATATTCCTATTGGCTAGTACTGTAACAGGCTTCATCATTACTCCATTGTGGCCTGCCTTTCGTGATGCTTCATCGCGAGGTGATTCGGAATGGGTGCGACAAGTGTTTTTAACAACCTTTTTCTACTCAATACTTGCCTCACTTGTTATTTCCACACCAATTCTCTTAAGTTACAAACCGCTTGTGATACTGTGGGCAGGTGATCAGGTTGTGCCAAAATTTACATTAGTCTTTGCGGTTTTCGTTTGGACGAATATGCTCGTCGTTGGAAGCATCACAACTTCCTTACTTCATGGGCTTGATGCAATTCGACTACAACTTGTTGTCGGATTAGCCATGACGTTAGTAAATATCCCCATATCTATTCTCCTGACGTGTTTAATTGGAACATCTGGAGTAGTCTATGGTTCAATAATTTCGTATGGTTTGTGTGTTTTATTGCCGTACTGGTTTATCATTCCCAAAAAACTGCGACACAAGTAATGCCGAACGAAAGCCGAAAAACATGTCAGCCTTAATACAGCTCTCAAGTTCATTCATGCGGAGGATGGCTTCACATATTGCTCCGTCACGAACTGTGCAAATCGGACGATTCAAGATTGTTACAACTTCAAATCACCCTCTGCGGAAATACTTAGCCCGTTTTCCACTTTACGACCAATTCGTTCCCAACTTATGCAAGTTCATTGAGGGGACAGTAGTTGACATCGGCGCAAATATTGGTGATACCATGGCTGCAATACTTAGTAGCAATCCTAGTCTGAAAGTGATTTGCGCCGAACCGGATGAAACATTCTTTGACATTTTGGAAAGCAATCGGAATGCGATAGATGCCAGGGGAATGGTTAAGACATTTAAGGTTTTCATTTCCAATCAACCAGAAAGTTATACAATTGTTAAAAATGAACAAAACTCTACTGGTCAAGTGAAACTAATCGAAACTGAAAGTGCAACTGCAAAAACTTTGTCGTTTAGCGATCTTCTTGCGGCCGCAGGCTGTGCACGTCCAGCGCTAATAAAGTCTGATACTGACGGCTTCGATGCAAGCATTCTAGCTAGTATTGCAGACCATATTGAACGCGATTCCGTGTGTCGCCCAATTCTATTTTTTGAAATGCAGACTTATTTGCAAGATGTTGGATTTAGAGATCAGGGGAGAGCAGAGAGGCAGGAAGAATTCTTCGCAGTGATGAAACGCTTAAGCACACTCGGCTATCACTACTTTCTAGTACTTGATAATTTCGGCACCCCACTTCTCAGGCATTCCGACCAAGAACTCATTCGCGATATTGAGTTCTATATTTCGAATTCGCAAGTCCTCAATAATGTACCAACGATCCATTTTACCGATGTTGTTTTGTTTCAGGAGACTCAAGCGGCCGCCATTGACGGTGCGCTAAATCAACTCCTATCAAACCGCCCGATGCAGTCAACGATCTAACACTGAAGGAGGTTTTGTTTTTCGTAAGTAGGAAAATGGGAGACTTTGGTGGTTAAATTAGAATATTTAATTGAGGGGAGATTTTTACGTCAAAAGCACGCAGAATTCTGACTTCCGACTAGAACGCAGAATTAATAAGTTGTCGACTTCGGAATCGAGTTGCGGTTGGTGATTTGGCGGCCGAATTGGACTTGCAATCCATTCAGATAAGTCAGCGTGTAACTGTTTTGCGTCAGTAGAAAGTGGAAAAATCTGGTGATTGAATTAGCATATTCGATTACGGGAGAATTTTCATGTCAAAAACTCGAAGAAATTTTACAGCCGACCAGAAAGCCGATGTGGTCCGTCGTCATGTTCGGGACCGTGTTGCGGTTGGCGATTTAGCAGCCGAATTGGACTTGCAGCCCAGTCTGATCCATCAGTGGGTAGCGGCGGTGCTGGCCCAGGCGGACAGGGCTTTCCAGAACAAGCCAGGTCGCCGCAGGCAAGACCCACAAGTGAAACTAAACGAAGCCAGTCAGCGGCAGGTCAAACGGCTGGAGGAAAAGCTCCAACTCAGGAACGAGGTCATCTCGGAACTGATGGGGGAGAAGGTCCAGGAAAAAAAGGCAGTGTGGGGACCTCTGAACGGCGTCTGGATTCCTCGCGACACAACTATAGTGGCGCCTATTTGAAATACTGGAGCGAACTTAGCGACATTTTGATTCAGATAATACTGCTTTGTTCGGACTGGCCAGCAGCTGTTTCTATGCATACCCACAACGCTACGGAATAGCCAATGAACAAAATGGCAAGATCCCGTGCGATTGGAAGATCGAGGACTGGGAAAAAGAGGCCATCGTCAAGTTTCACGACGAGCATCGTCTCGAAGGATAGCCGTGATTGGCTTTCGTAATGTTGGATCGAAACTTAGCGGCTTAGTCCTAGCACCGTTTGTCGCGTACTCGAAAAGGTCGGACGAATGGATTTCGGAAGAACGTTGACCCCAGTAAGAAAGGTACGGCTTCAGTACAATCATTAAGGGCGTGCAACCTGGCATACTGACATCCGCTACCTGAATTTGGACTACAAGTTTCACTTCTTCATCCCCGTGCTAGATGGCTTCAGGCGCTTTATTGTGCACTGGAAGATGGATCACGGCGGCGATGGAAGAGAGAGACGTCGGACAAGTTATCCAGCGTATTTTGGACAAGCATACTTCCGTGACGTACCGGATCAGCAGTGACAACGGGCCACCGTTCATAGCCAACGACTTTAAGGTGTTCGAGCGATTGACTGGTTTAAGCCACGTTCGCACCAGCCCTAACTATCCGCAATGCAACTGCAAACTCGAACGTTTTCACTGCATCCTCAAGGATAGGTGCATACGTCCGAACTGCCCCGCTACTTATAAGGAAGAAGCACAAAAGCGTGTCACTTTGTTCATTGAGCCATACAACAATGTCCGCATGCACAGTGCCATTAGCTATATCACGCCAGCGGACAAGCTTGTTGGACTGAAAACAAAAATCTGCGCCGGGCGAGATCGTAAACTCAACAAACCTCGAAGTCGATGGGAACGAGCTCGAAAGACCCAGCGGCAGATTGAATCGTTCGACAGGCAAAACTGAGACTGAACAAAGTCGCGCGGGGGATTTGGCTCTGCAGAGGTCAGGCACCGGGCAGAGCTTGGTCGGAGTACGCCGCGCGATTCCGAATTTGAAGGTGGAGTCATGGTCGCAAGACAGCTTGTGTCAACCACTTCATTCTTTTTTAACTTTGCAAAAATGCGGAAAACTTAAACTTAGGACGACACAAGTATCCAAGCCGAACCATTCAACAGTCGCCAACTCAGGCGAATACTCAGGCTATCATTTTTCGATGAACCAAAACAATAATTGCATATCAGGAATTGTACCAAGTTGCTCGTGTTTCGCTAATTCCAATGGAATTTTGCACCCGATCGTAGACCAGTCTTTCAGAAGCAATATTTGATTAACTCGGCAAATGCAGCCGTGGCTTAAGTTATGAAGGTTAAGGTAGGATTTACTGGAGAAATATTTCTGCATCAGCAATACGGTGGCGTATCTCGATATGTGGTGGAATTGGTGAAGCGCCTACGAAAGCTTGAGCTAGCAGACGCAACTATTCGAACCCCGTTTAATGTTAATTTTTACCTGCGCGAAAATGCCGTTAATTTAGATTATCGTGGTCTTAATTTTTCTAGATCGTTTCGTGGACTGCCACAGATTGCACGAGCTGTTGAACGACTTCAACAAGTCCTTTTACCATGCAACACCAATGTTAGTCACGCATCGTACTACGATTGGGAGTTGTGGACAAAGAGCGGAGTGAGAATTGCAACGTTTTATGATCTGATTGAATGTCGATTTAGTCCTAAAAAGTGGTTTCACGATAGGCAACAGACAACCTACTCATTTGCTGATCACTGCATAGCAATCTCTCAATCTACCAAAAACGACATGGTGCAATTTTTGGGAGCAGATCCCGCCAAAGTAGATGTTGTTTATTTAGCTTCAGATATTATTCCGCCAACGTCTGAAATACCACGAGCGATTCAGGGAGATTTCGTTCTGTGGGTTGGTGCGCGTGCTGGCTACAAAAACTTTGCGACTTTTATAACGGCGTTCGCTGAATCTGCTGCTTTTCGTGCCGGATCGCTGCTTGTATGTGCTGGGGGGCCTCAGTTTTCTCCGACTGAACTTGAGGTTTGTAATAAGCTTTTATCAGGTGTTGATAAGGTTATACATTTGGTTCCTGACGATTTTGAACTTGCGACGCTTTATAGAGACGCTTTGGTTTTGGTGTACGCATCTTCATTCGAAGGTTTTGGGATACCACCGCTTGAGGCAATGCGTTGTAGTTGTCCAGTTGTCGCGTCCAACACATCGTCCGTGCCAGAAGTTGTCGGCGACGCAGGACTACTCTTCGACCCAACGAACCATGAAGAGATTGCTGATGCAATCGATCGTGTCGTGTTCGAGTCGCAGCTGCGTTTTTTCCTCTGCGAAGTTGGTCGTCAACGGTCCAAGTTATTTTCATGGGAAAAAATGGCTCGGGAAACGTTTGCCATTTATGAATCAGCCATGAATAGATGAACATTGAATTCGATTGTTACAAGGAATCAACTAGGAATGAAGAAAATTTTTGTTAACAGTTTGAAGCGTTGTGGTATTCAGATAAGCCGAACCCGATATTCTCAGACTTCCATGTTAATTAAGGCAATTTCGCATTTTGGAATTGATATCGTGTACGATGTAGGTGCGAATGCAGGATATTTCGCCAAAGATATTCGGGCGGCTGGGTTCAGTGGAGATATTGTCAGTTTTGAACCGCTAAGCGAAGCCCATGCGGCCCTCGAATTGGCCGCTAGAAAAGACAAACGCTGGAAGGTACACCCGCGAGCCGCACTTGGCTCAACTACTGGCGAAACGTCAATTCATATCTCAAAGAATTCTGTCTCGTCGAGCCTACTGGCAATGAGTCAGAGTCATATTGACGCGTCTCCTGGTTCTGTTATCGCAGCTTCTGAGGCTGTTTCAGTATGCACACTCGATTCTGTTTACCAACGCTACTTAAGTGGTGACTCCACAAGTTTCTTGAAGATTGACACGCAGGGTTATGAGATGCAAATTCTCGAAGGGGCTTGCAAATGCCTGCCACAAATTCGCGGCATTTTGCTAGAGGTGTCATTCGTCGAGTTGTACGAAGGACAGCACCTGTGGAAAGAACTTCTGGAGTATCTGGAGGTGGCAGGCTTTGAGTTGTGGTCTTTGGACCCTGGGTTCCGCGATATGCGTACAGGAAGGCTTTTGCAGGCCGACGCTTTGTTTTTCCGCGATGTGGGATTGGGAAAATAGTCACTTATAATTAGAGAGGAGCCTCCACGTGAGATTTGCACAATTGATGGTAAATCTATTAGTTAGTTTCTGATGAACATTGATCATAGACCGGTGATTGCTCAATTTGGATACGACCAGGACGTAATCTGGATGCCATGGTATAGACAGATTGAAAAGGCATTCTTGGCAGAAGGGTTACCGGCTAAGAGTTTGCCGGTAAGTGTTTTTCAGGAACGAATCGGGCGAGTACTGGCGAAGATGCGCTTGCTCCGCGCTCTACCGTTGACGTGCAAAAAGACTTACATTGTCCCGATTATGGACGTGGCCGAGTTTCGGTTTTTCCCTGTTTGCTTTCGAAATGAAATTGTCCCGATCTGTTTCGATTGTTGGCCGTACCGCTGGCCGCGTTGGCAGAAGATGCTCAACCGCCACAGAATTCGCGATGTTTTCTTTACGTCACAAATTGCGCGTGACGAGTTTGCGAGCCGAAATGAGCATATTAGGTTTCACTGGCTACCCGAGGCGACCGATACGTCAAATTGGTGTCCGAAAAAACCTCTTGTGCAGCGTTCAATCGATGTTCTCGAGTTAGGAAGAAAATATGACGCCTACCACAGCCAGATAGTACGCCCCTTGCTCGAGACTAAACACAAACACCTATACCAACCCGATTCTACCACAACGATCTTTGCCGCGAACGAGCTTGCGGCTGGATATGGGGATTCGAAGATATCAATTTGTTTTCCGAAATCGGTTACGCATCCTGAACTGGCAGGTCCAGTAGAGACCGTGACGCAGCGTTACTTTGAATCGATGGCATCACGTTGTTTGATTGTAGGCAGTTGTCCAAGTGAGCTCCGCGAACTGTTTGGCTACGACCCTGTTGTTGGTGTCCGAAGGGACAATCCCATGGGGCAACTATTGCAGATACTGGAGTCGATCGGTGACTATCAAGAATTGGTAGATCGGAACTTTGAAGCGGTTTGCAAATCCGGTAGTTGGACCAACAGAGCCAAGTCAGTTCTTGAGACGTTGTCGAAGTATAGAACTGCGTAATTTAGTGACTTTTAGACAAGATCTTTTTGCAAGCAGAATTCGGTTGACAGACCCCAACTAATAACTGATAACAATGATAGGCAACAAAGTAGATTCGAACCGTCGTTCAGCAGTAGTCTTTCAAGGTCGATTCCCAGAAAAAATCCTTACGAATGCGGGCGCACGACGTGCCTATAACTTGGCAAGAGGTCTAGTTGCTGCGGGCGTTGATGCGACTTTCGTTTCTCCCGATCACTTCGGAACTAATGAAGAGCGAGCTGGGCTACCGGCAATTCGCTTGGGTACTCCTCTTCCGCGGCCCACAGTACGTAGTCGAAGGGGATTCTGGAAGGCGCTCGAAGGATACGCCGTGCGCGAAAACTGTGGGAGCGTACTGTTTTACAACACAACTATAGATTCAATTTTCACAATGCGACGTTTACGAAGGAAGGGTATAACGGTCGCTTATGAAATGTGCGATCTGGTGTCGACTCTCTGCAATGGAGTAATGCGAAAGCAATTCAACAAATTCGCTGAGACTTTGCTGCCTCGACAATCCAGCTTAAACCTGACGATCAGTAGTGGAATTGAGCACCACTTTAGACGCGTTGCTCCGAAAGTTCCGGCCTTTATCATCCCAGGCTTGTTTGATTGTGATCAGTTTCGTGTGGATCTTGATGCAGCCGAAAAGTTCCGAATCAAGTACTCCATAGCCTCTGATGTACCGTTGTTTGCCTACTGCGGAAGTTGGGCGCGCGTGAAGGGACTCGAAATAATGTTGAGAGCCTGGGCAAGAGTCATGGTCGAAGACCCTACAGCAAGACTTGTCGTTACGGGGTGTTGGACTGCGACGCAAGATTCGTTCGATGCCCGACTATTCGCAGACGAATTGGGAATAGCCGAACAAATTGTCTTTCCAGGTTACCTAGATGACGCGGGGCTTACAGCGCTGCTATCCGCCGCAGACGTCGTCCTCTGTCCACATAATCAGCATCCGTTTTCAGACTATGCATTTCCCACAAAAATCGCTGAATACGCTGGAATGGGACGAGCAATCATCTCCACAGACGTGGGAGACGTTAGTAGGTATCTCCGAGACGGATTCGATGCGTTAATTTGTGCACCCGATAGCATAGATAGTTTGACAGCAGCCATGTTGCGACTAGCACTATCTCCGGCGCTCAGACTCACCTTGGGGAAAAATGCTTCGGCAGCAGCGCGGAAGTACTTTGATTATCGCGAAAACGGCGAGTTGCTTTTTCAGTTACTCGAACAATCCACGGTTTTGAGTGCTACCGGTCGTGGACCGGTATTCTAGGGGAAAACCATTAATCATCTAGTCACGATTCTTACGATTCTACTGGGATTCAGTCTCAATATACCCACGAGCCTGCCAGGAAAACTTCGCGCAGGCGAAATTGTTTTGCTGTTTCTGGTGCCGATGGCGTACGGCTGGCTCAAGCAAGCAGAGCACAAATACCGTGTGTGCGTGTATTCAATCGTGGGAGCGTTGGTTTGCCTGTTTCTTTGGCATATTACGGTTGACGTTTTTTTGGAGACGCCGCTTGGGAATATGCTGGATATTGCAGGTACTCTTGCTTTCTGCGGAATGAAGATCTTCGTTATTGCCGCTGCATTCTTAAAGTATCCGCGATCTGTCATACCGCTCCTACTCGGTATAGCGGCAGGCCAATTTGTTTTCGCTCAAGAAATTCAGGCGAGTGATTACGCAATTCGAAACGAATATTGGGATCTCAAGGTTGCCGCTTGGGCGGGGCCACTACTAATGGCGTTTGTGCTATGGTTCGGCCGGTTTTCTCGAGTGGCGGTCGTGCTGGGAGCAATGGTGTATGGTGCCGCAGCTGGTTACTACGGTGCTAGGTCGCATGGGCTCGCAATCCTTGTTGCCGTGCTCATACCATATTTTATTGCTTTTGCGAAATCCAATAATCTTGCAGGAAATAAGCGCTCCGCTGCCAAGGTTATCATCGCCAGTTGCATACTTAGCGTAGCAATGTCAATTCTATACGTAGAAGCGGCGAGAAACGGGCTGCTCACGGAAAAATCTCGGGAACAGATCGAGAAAATTAAGAACCCCTATAACCCATTCGAATTGATCTGGTCTGCCCGAAGCGGCACTTTGATCGGTTTGGTTGGTGTGATGGATCAGCCAGCCTTGGGGTATGGCTCGATGCAGTTTCAATCGCGGCTATATAGAGAAGCACGTGGTCGCTACGCTTGGGCACTTGTGCATTCAATGATTGTGGAATCCATGGTATACGGCGGCTTATTGACGGCAGTATTCTGGTTGTACATTAGCTATCAGATTTTTCATCTTTATCCGCCGACTCCTACCGCAGCTAGCGATGTGACTCACTTCCACCTTTTAGCGACGATTGCGATTGTTAGCTTGACGTGGTCGATGCTGTTCTCTCCACTAGTCAGCTCTAGATTCGAATTGCCGCTTTCGATTCCCATTATGATTCATTGCAGCAGAATGGTGTCTGTCCAGTTGCTCTCCAAGTATCGTATACAAACAGCAACCGTATAATCTATAACGCCCGTACCAACATCAGTGCATTTCAATCTTTGTTCAGCATGCGATCTACGAGATGGATGGATGTGACGTGAGCATTGCGACAGCTTGCCCCGGAAGTTTTAAGGACGAGTTCCGATGATCTCCGCGTGAGCATTTTTAGTTGCTTGTCTAGCATCGTACGGAAAATTAGTGTCGGAGGTTTGGTTCGGATAGTGTAGACTTCTGGGATTCTGATTCGAGAGATATGAGTTTAACCTAGGAGGCCAAGGATGGCGACGCTGTTGTTCGAAATCGATGCGACGATGGAAGAGAGAATGCAAGCATTTGCTCAGACGCTTTCAGAAAAGGATCGTAGGCGATTTGCTGCATTGGAAGCTTCTCAGCGTGGGTATGGCGGCATCACCTACATTGCAGGGGTACTAAATTGTTCGGAGAAGACCATCGAACGCGGTATCGCAGAACTTGATCAGCTTGCCGATGATCCAGCCGCTGGGCGAGTGCGTCGGCCTGGTGCCGGGCGTAAAAAAAAATTGCCCCCGATTCGGCGGAAGAAGAAAACTTGATTAATTGCTTGGACATAAGAACGGCCGGCGATCCAGACGACTCAACGGTGTTATGCACTGACCTTTCTCCGGCTGATCTGTCTGATCTCATGGGCAAGAAGGGAACGCCAGTTGGACGCGATGCAATTGCCACATGGCTTGACGACGCAGACATTCGCCATCGTCAAATCCGCAAAGACTTGGCTGGAGGCGAGCACCCTCAGCGCAATGCCCAGTTTGAACGAATCGCTGAACTGATTGGCGAGTACGAATCGACGGGAAATCCTTGGTTTTCAATGGACACGAAGGCCAAGGAGCACTTGGGGCACCTTTTTCGCAAAGGTCGTGCCCGGTCAAGCGCCCCCTTTCAGTCGTTTGACCACGACTACCCATCTTGGGCAGATGGCGTTGTAATTCCTCACGGCATCTATGATCGCAAAGCAAATCTTGGCCATATCAATCTCGGCTTGTCGCATGACACTTCCCTTTTTGCGTGTGACAGTTTTAAGTGGTTCTGGAATCGCATCGGGAAGCAACGATATCCCAATGCGACTTCGATACTACTGACCTGTGATGGCGGCGGAAGTAATTCGGCAGGCAAGTATATTTTCAAGCATGATCTACAGGAACTCAGTGATTCGATAGGAAAAGAAATTCGCAT
>JBGSJT010000276.1:0-6446 GCA_041741715.1 Pirellulaceae bacterium
TGCGAGACGTGTTGTACTTGGATACGGCACGGCTTGGCCGAATGTCACCTCGAGCATGCCGTGCCTCGATCGATTTTGCTCGTCTTGCCTGTGAGCACGGTTCGACCCTGTACTCAGATGACTTCTTTCGCTTCGGCAGCGATAGCCTTCCAGATGCCTCACGCGAACGGTACCCCGGCCTTCTTGATTGGCACGGGCCAGAGGAACTCAGCCGACAGATAAGCCAACTGATGGACGTTCCGCCACAGCACCCAATACAATTTGCGTCGCGATCTGCCAGCTTGATGAAGTGTGCCGCCAAGCTTTTGTTTCGGCGATGCCGCAATGTCTTGATCACCGATCTCACATGGCCGGCATACGAACGCATCTTGCGCCGCGAACAACGTCGCACGGGAAATCGCATTCACAAGGTCGCCGTGCGCAGGGTAATTCTGCAAGGAAGGCTGGCACCATCGGAACTGATCGAACGATTGGCCGAGCAATTTGTTAGCTTGCAATGCGACGGATTATTTCTCCCGTTAGTCGACAACTTAGGCTTGCATCTGCCTGCCCCGGACATCGTATTTCGCATTCGGCGTCATTCGGAGTTGCGATTCTGTGTCATTGACGGAGCGCAAGCGTTTCGACACGTGCCGCTCGACCTCGAGCGCGACTACTGCGATTTTATGGTAGCCGGTTGTCACAAGTGGCTGTGTGCCCATAATCCCATGGGGTTGGGCATCCTTGGTCGGAACAGCTCGCGAGAATATATCACTGCATCGATCACTCGTTGGCTGAAGAAAGTATCCATCGACGACCCGTTGATGGTCTACTCCCAGGAGCTCATCACCGGCGAGCATTTTCCGTTTGGCGAAACGGCTCCCATACTTCCACTGTTAACCGCCAATGCCGCCGCAATTGATGCGTTTGAGTCAGCGAATGAAAACTCGTTCGAACGAAGCCGTCGCGACGTGATCAAGTATGTCCGCCAGGCTGGCTGGACTGTTGTCTCACCTGAGTCAGATTACGCAAGTCGCATCCTGCTCATTCGTCCGGCGCATGTCCATCACAGCCCCGCCATTGCGTCGCATCATCTGAGGCGAAGACTACTCGAGTATCAAATCGCCGCCACCACCTACGACGGCTCGCTTGTCCGCCTTGCAGTTCCCCGCAGCTTCCTCCAATCGGGCGCACTCGATCATCTGCAAGACGCTTTGAGTCGAATCAACCTGCAAAACAGCAAGGAACGAATTGCTTAGAATCGGCAAGTCGGTTGCTCTCCCGTACGAGCCACGATGCAAACCTCAACTTGATTGCCAACCACTAGTCCAAGTGCCACCTACCTCGCGTTCGCTATGCGGTACAATTGCGTCGACCTGCATGGGAACGAAATCCATGCGCTTCACTGAGACATCACAATTCAATCATCAAGGCCCATCTATGAACGAACTTCCACCTCCCGACAAGCCCTATACCTGCGAAGGGGTCATGAAGAGGCTCCGCGACGGCAATGATATGTACTGTCGCCGATTGAAGGCCAAGACCACTACATTTACCGAGAAGGACTACCTCCTACCCACCGAAGCAAGAGCCTTATGCTGCCATTCTCAGCTGTGCCGATTCACGTGTGATTCCCGAGCACGCTTTCTGGGCGGGTGAAGGCGAACTGTTCGTCTGCCGCAATGCGGGCAATATTTCTCCTCCCACGACGATTGCCAGTCTCGAATATGCCGTGGAGCTTCCCCCCTTCTCGGCCTCACATTACGCAACCTTCTGGTTTCCAGGAATATTCGACCTCATCACGTTCGGAGATCTAGACACAAACAAGGATGGTACGATTTCGTGGAATGAATTCCGGACCTTTCCCAATTAGTTGGCCCTTGCGTCCTGCCAATTGAGTGAAGCATTGTCCGTCGCTCAGTCAGCTTCCTGAGCGGCAGTCTTTAGGTTATTTGCAGTGCCGCCACAATGATCCCCAAGACTTACTCTGGACAGCAGCGATCGCACTCACATTATGTACCTCCGGCCGTGTGTATCATCGGAAAAAATCCGATACCTACCGCGTCTCGCCCCAAATGAGTATTCTGGTTTGTTGATCGCACGCCCACGAGCACCTTGCTTGTGTTGATCCTGCCATTGGTCTGCTGCCTTGCATTCTTGGCATTGCTCATACCTGCTCACAGCATAAGGAGTCCGGCCATGTCAACTTGTGTACCGCGGGGGACCGAGGGTCGCCCAAACAGCTGGATAGTTCTCTCACTATTTGTCGCGTTGTCCGCTTGCGCCGCCGGACAAGACAATAGCCCACCCATCAAATCCTCCTCAAAAGTGGGCGACAACGATAAGAGGGTGTTTGTTGCCAAAGGCGAGATAGTTACAGAACTCGACAACGCGATTTGGCATGTCTTCCAAGCCAAGAATAACGACTACTGGTTCGGAAGCCATGATCAAGGCGCGTACCGCTACAACGGGAAAAACCTTGTCAAATTTACGATCAAAGACGGATTGTGCGATAACAACCTAGGACTCGGCGGCATTCAGGAAGACAAATCAGGAAACATTTACTTCAATACCGCAAAGGGTATCAGTAGGTTCGATGGGGAATCCTTTGCCACTTTAGGCATTACAAGAAGTAACTCCACCACGTCCGAGTGGAAACTGCAACCGGATGATTTATGGTTTCAGGGCACTCAAGATGCCGGCGCGCTTTACCGGTACGATGGCAAATTGTTGCATCGTTTAGAATTCCCCAAAACCAAAGACGGAGATGAACACTACCGGCAAATGCCGCGTGACAAATACCCCAACGCTAAGTTCAGCCCTTATGATGTGTACAGCATTTTCAAAGACAGCCAAGGCAACGTCTGGTTCGGCACTTCCACGCTTGGCGTCTGTCGTTTCGACGGGAAGTCCTTTGTCTGGCTACCTGAGAATGAATTAAAAAATGGTTCGTTTGGTACTCGATCGATCATCGAGGATAGAGAAGGCCGATTTTGGTTCTGCAACACGTTGTATCAATATGATGTCGATCTGAATGGCTCGGCTGGACCGAAGTTCAAGAGAGTGGATGGACTCCGTGACGCTAATAATCCAAGCAAAGAGCTGATCGGCGGCATCATGTCGAGCACCTTAGATAGCACCGGTGCATTATGGATGGCGACGTATCGGGATGGAGTTTGGCGGTATGACGGGAAGAGCATCACCCAGTACCCTGTTAAAGATGGCAATAAAGCTGTTACCAGTTTTTTAATCTATAGAGACCGTCAAGGTGTCTTGTGGCTCGGTACACAAGAAGCTGGGGCCTACAAGTTCAACGGCAAGACATTCGAGAAGTTCAGGCCGTGAGCCTCAAGTCCTCTAAGAACCGCAGGGGCAAACAAAGCGATGCACGCGAAGTCGTTGATCGCGTTTTTTGTCAATCGTGAGCCCTTCGACTCGTCGATAGCAATTTGTTGCACTTTATGAATCAGGATCACATAGATCGTCTAACGCCGAGTCAATACGAGCCGATCAGGGGTTCACATACCTACACTTGTCAGACACCGAGGTGAATTCCGTCGACTAGGCAGCGATTGCATCGCCCGCAGTCATTGAGGGGACACCAATTCGCGCACGGTCCTTCATGTGGTCGAATACTCCTACGCAAATTAGGGCCCAGTTTGATCGGCTGCCAAACTGCGGAGGGCTGTCCACCCGCTGACAATCAGTGAAAGCAGCCGTCGCTCTAAATCGCCTCTGGTCGATCTAGCCCGACAGCACGATCGACGCCATAAGGATGAGGCATTCCAGCTCAACGATTGGACGATACTTTTCCCTTGTCGTGATTCCCTGTTATTCAGACATTTCGTCTCGACCCCCTCTAGGAACACGCTGCGGCCGGTTACTCCGACGCTTGCGGATTACTTCTTTAGATGTCGTCTATGCTGGCCCTTGGCTGATCGTGGCGAGCCGGGGTTGTGACATCGGACGAACCGTCCTGGGTGGGCAAGCTGAACCTTGGCAGCTGGCTGCTGGCTGCGGTCGAGAGGTCTAGGTCAGGCCGACGAACCAAGCTCCGTCGTTAGCTGTCAGGACTGGCCTCGTTACAAGAATAATCTTCGAATCCTGCGTAACGCCTCTGAGTTTGTAGTTGAGCGAGCACGAGACTTCGCAACGAACGCAAACTTAAAGGGGCAGCCCGTATGGCGAAACACGAACTTTCTCCGGCTCAAGCGACAACAGTTCCCGTGTTGGAGGAATCGCAGCCTATCCATGACGATTTGATGATTCCGTCAATGGACGAGGCGAGCTCCGACGATCTCTGGCCCAACCAAGAAGTGGACTCACCGAGCCCGCCGAGGGCGAAAAAATGGCTGTGGGGCTTGGCTTTGGGCGGCGCAGCGATAATCGCTGGACTGTGGTTGCAGCAAGGGGGCGCTGAACAGCGGCACGAGAATTGGCAGCATGTTGCCGCTGCATCCAATGCGTCTACGGATTTCGCGCAACAGCTCATTCATTTCGATATAGCAGGCAACGCACAGGCTGTTCGGTCGCTGACGGTCACTGGAGCTGACCGAAACCTTCGTGCGACCCAGGACCTGCGTTCTGCAATCCGACGAAACGATCTGGTAACCGCTGCGGCGACTCTGCAGGCGGCCCAAGGACTGCAATCGGTTGCAGATAACGCGTCGATCGGTTGGCCAGAGCTTCTCCCGGACCTGGCAGTGACGGCCGAATTGCGAAACGGACGCGCGGAACTGTATGAGATTGAACTCTTCGATTGCTGCGACGAAGACGGGGATGTCGTCGAGCTCTTGGTGAACGGGACTCCCTTTGCAACCGTGCCACTGATCAACGGCGGCAGCGTCGTGGCGATCCCTCTGAATCGCGGGCAGAACTCGATAACGATGATTGCGACTCGGGATGGTGGCGGTGGTGTCACCGTCTCGCTGCGCACGAGCCGCGGCCAATACTTTGCTCGCTACATGGCTGAAGGGGAATCGCACCAGATGGGAGTCGTAGTTCAATAATGTCCATTCAACGCAATCAGATTGTCGCCCTTTGGAATGATTACTGGTTCTTCCGGCTCAACCTGACGCTCTGCGTCATTGGGCTGATCTATTTACTCGGTTAGACCGTTGGACACGTCGGTCCCAGGAGTTCCGTTCGCATGTTCCGTTTCTTTCAAATCCTATTTTACATTGTCATTGCGTGGTGGCTGGTTTCGACGCTGGCAGGGATCCACTGGGTCGTGCTGCTAGTCGCAACCACCATCGCCGGTGCCAACGTAAGCGTTGTGTACATGCTGCGCGAACATCCAGCGGCATTGGTCAGGTTCACAAACGGCAAATTCTGGCGCGGCTATATCGATTGCGTGTGCTTCTTTACAGGGCAGCCACGGTGTTGGGATGGCACCTCCGAATCACGGCCGTCTCTGAAATTGCAATCCGCTCACGACTTCGAACTGGCCAGCAAACGCGCCAAGCGGGTAGTGCGTGGGCACGATGATGTAATCGATAGCATGCTGTCCAGGCTGCATGAAAATCTGACGCTGAGAAAGAGCCGAAAGGCAGCAGACCAGACTGGAACTCTTGCATCTTTCTTGCTGGTTGGCCCTGACGGAATCGGCAAACGCCACTTGAGTCGCGTGGTGGCCAAGTTGCTTTATGGCTCCGCCCAGGTGGAGGTTTACGATTGTGGGAAACTCACGCGAGAATCTCTGTTGGGTACGGTTGGGCAGAAGGGGAAACTGTTTGACATCGTTCATCGGACACCCTGCTTCATGCTGCTATTCGAGAACATCGAGCGTGCAGACGAAGGCGTCGTATCCGCAATCGTCCAATTACTGACCTTCGGGAAACTGATCCCACCTGGCGAAGCGGCCACAGTCGCCTTCCAGCAGACAACCGTCGTTCTGACGAGCTGCCGATCAGCGAAGCCCAATGCTGAGCGCGCCCCTGAAACACGCGAGCCACAGAGCTGGAGAAGCTCAATCGAACTCGTAACGAGCGAGATTCAGATCGATGCCAGGATCGCAGAAGCCGTGACTGAAGTTTGTCTCCTATCAGCTCCAAACGACTTGGTGAAAGCTGAAGTGGTTGCCCTCCAGATGCAGAAAGAATGCCGTGACCATGGTGTCACCTTGTCCAAGGTGGCGCCGGAAATTCTCGCTGTCCAAGTCCTGCAAATCGTCGAAGGCGAAGGTTTTCAGTTCGTGCCACAACGCATACAGAAACTGGTTCGCAAGCCGTTGATGGAGGCGACTGCAAATAACACAACCTCACTTTCACTGCGTATCCGCCCACATTCCCCTGCTTAAAGAAAGAGCAATGATGGATCCACTAGACATCACCGACAAAGACCAGCTCATGAAGATGCTTGAGCAATCTAGAAAAGGCAAATCACGCGTGATCGACCAAGACGCAATTATCAGGCAACTAAGCTATCGAGTGCGCGGTCAAGATCATATTATCCCGGAGCTTTGTAGG
>JBGSJT010000277.1:0-2034 GCA_041741715.1 Pirellulaceae bacterium
GGGGGTCTTATTAACTTGCCACCCCTCCCACCACCACTCCGCAACCAACCCAGCTACGACGACCAGATCCAAGCCGAATGTCCACCAAGGATTTACTTTGACTGGTCCAAAGCAGCCGCACGAATCGGCACCTTGAACAGCAAGATTGAGTGAGCAAACGGCAAATCCCGTGAAGAGTGCGATTGCAACCCAACGCAACTGCTGCCAGAAAACCTTCGTAACTGCCAACATGCCTAATCCTAGTTCAATGGTCATTTGAATTGGCAAAAAAATGGTTCCAAGCTCTGTCAGTAACAGCATTTCAGGTACTTGTAAAATTTCCCAAACTTTTAGACCAGCAGTGGATCAAAATAAGACCAAGAAGGAGATTCAGGGAAAAACACCGAAAGCACATAAGGCAATAGTCAGATGAGAATATTTTGACTCGAAAAATTGTCCTTACCCTGGTAGATCCGCATATGTAGCAACGAAAAGAATCCTAATTACTCAAACTGAAAACGCTATCACGTTTCCAGCAAGATAACTTGTTTTAGTTTCTTGCCAATCTTTCGATTGCGTGTTCCTTTTTCCATACTATTGATCGTGTCGTCCCAGAGTTTCTCACGCAGCTTGAGCTGCAGTTGAGGCACGCTGGGCAAGTCGAGCGGTTTGTTTGTTTCATCGGCTTGTGCACCTTGAGCGTTGCCGCCCAGGTGGGTCAGCAGGAGGTGAGCGATCAGTACGAGGTGGAGGTATCTTTCTACGCCTCGGTACCGTAACATCTGGTAGTCGCCCAATCCCAAATACTGCTTCGACTCTTTAAAAAATACTTCAATTGGCCAGCGATTCAAATAGTGACGTAACACACGCAAAGCGCCCCAACGGGTCTCGTTGGTCGCCATCGCAATCCAACTCTTCTCTTTCGCACGGCGGCTGAATACCAGCTTCACTCTGCCCAGCTTTGACAGCCGTCCCACACGCTCGGCGAGTTGATATTTTTTACCCTCGTGCGGCGTCCATTTCCCCAGTCGCTTCAAGGCATTCGCTCCATAAGACGAAAGCCGCCGCTTGTCCTGATCTCGTCCGTCCGGGAAGAAGTTGCGATTCTTCTTTGCTACCCCTACCCAGCGATACTTCTGGGTTTCGCAAGCGCGGGTCACATTGGGGCACAAATAATAGGAGTCGAACAGCACCGTGACGTTTGCCAGAGGCATGCCCGTGATGATATCGGCCGCCAACTCGGTGAGCTTGCGAAATTCGATTGGGTCTCCATCGTACCCTGGCGCGTGGGTTTGCTGGCAAAACGTGCTGCTCGCCCACAGCCGGACGGCATACGGAATCACCACTCCCCGATAGACAATCGTGCAGCCCAGAATCGTGTGGCCTTGGGCATACACCTTCTCGGCGTGCAGAAATATCTTGGAGACGGCGTCCATCAGCTTCCCGCGTTTGCGCTTCTGGGTATCGTCGAAGACGACATGCAACGGATCGCCCGACTTCCATCCCAACCCCTTGAGGGTGTCGATGGCCGTCTCGGCCAGCAACTCCGGCGCATTCCAATGGGCCTTGGAAAGGAAGAAGCCGATCGATTGGCGTGTATGGTGATTGCGGCAAGAGGCTTCGAGTTTTCGCATGCTCCGCCGGCCCTGCATGGCTGCCAGTGACACGACGGCCCGCCAGAAGTGGGCAAAATGGCACGAGCCGATCAATTTCCGAGCACGACGAAAAAAGCGCTTGCCAAACGGCGGGAATCTTCCGATCCTGGGCATTGGGTCTTTCCTCCATGGCCAAGTCTTGAACTAATTCAAGATGGCGTCCTGTCGGACACACAACAATGGCAGAATGGCCCACTTTCATCGAAAAATTACCCGGTGCTAGCATGCTGTCTTTTCAGTTTGAGGTGGTTAGTATTTGGCGTCGTCAATGATGACCGAAGTATTTGCGGCTCTCTTTTTCGTGAGAAGCCAGCTGACTTAGATAATCTCAAGCGAGAGGTTGCCGATCAGACCGGTGGCATATCATTTATTGACATACATGTACTCGCGCACCGTGACG
>JBGSJT010000278.1:0-2514 GCA_041741715.1 Pirellulaceae bacterium
TTACGTTTGGAGCGCAGTTTATGCGGGCCTAGCCGTTAGCGATGTATTTCTTGTAAAATCACTTGCCGTCGGCGGGATAAAACTGGGGTTTGGAGGCATAAAGGCAGCGGCTGGCTGGCTATGGGTCACCCAGAAAGACGACGTTGCAAGAATTGCACTTGCCCCAAAGGGTGGATACCTGAATCCAGGAATTGGCTCCGCCGCGAGGGGACAAATTTTCAAATACGATTTGTACAACCAACTGCAAGGCTTGGTTTGCAAAGCAGATTTCAGCAAGTTCCTGGCCGCATTGAAAAAAGGCGTAGTTGGACCAACTGGTGAAAGTGGAATCAAAATTTTCGCAAATCCAGTCGGCACATATACGCACGAATTGAAGATCGGTGGTAGCGCCCAACGGCTACTCGGTCATATCGATGAAAACGGCGTTTTAATCTTCGACAATTTTGTCCGCGGAGGACTTCACTATTGTGTACGACGACTGCATACACTTCTGAACTTGACACTTGGCTGCCCGATGCCAAGGCCATCTCGGAGCTACGAAGGTTGATCCAAGTCGAAGCAAACGGGTGCATTGAGTACGACTCTGGATTGCGAGAAGTACCCGCTACCGCCGACTACGAAGTCGTCTCAAAAGCGTTGATTAAACAACCGCAGGAGGTTGGATTCGGCTCGTGCTTCCGCGTTGTCATTGCGATCGGTGGGCTGATTCAAGATGGCTCAGGAATCGTGAGGTCGAGATTTGGTTTCGCAACCTCTTGGTACGATATGGAGGGATCATTAATCACTGTTGACTTTTTGGAGGAAACCCCAATTTAACTGATCCACCGCTGCCCCAAGGAGGGCAGTAACTGGAATGGATACTCACAGCCCTATTTCTGCCCTTGGTGTCAGTTGGCGAGCAACAGTAGGATGCGATTCGAGCACTACGACGCTCGGATATTGACGTGTTCGCACGGAATACAGGGCTCTCGGTCCAAGAAGATACGACTATGAAGAAGCGTCTGTTTTTTGGGAAGCACAAGCGTTTTGACACCAGAGTAGGCAAAGTGATCCGTATGGTAACCGAACAACAAATCGACGACTTTTCAAAGTACGCAAGAGCTTGTGTTAGTAGCGGTGTCGAAGCCACTTCGCTTGCCGAACTTCTTGATCAATGGCTGGTCGAGAATCCGCCGACGGATGATCTGCTGGCTATCCAGGCATCCCTCCGAGATATGGAAGCAGGAGAGATAGGGCAACCTTTTGACGCGTTTGCGGCGGACTTTCGGGCTCGCAATGGTCTAACAGACGCTAAATGACTATTGGCTACAGAATTCTACCGAGAGCTCAAGAAGATGCTCAGTACATCTTCGATTACATCAACGAGCGATCTCCGCAGGGGGCGGTGGATTGGTGGAATGCCTTCGAGAGCGCGGTTCAGAATTCTTTGCGTGATTACGTCGAGTATCCGCTGGCACAGGAGAACGAATTCGTAACTTACGAGCTGAGGCAAGTGATATTCAAAACTCGTGCAGGACGCAGATATCGCTTCGTTTTCACTGTGGCTGACGATGAAATGCGAATTCTCCGCGTTCGAGGACCTGGTCAGCCTGGGTTAACCGCTGACGAAATGGAATTAAGCCCCTCAGGGTAGGGTATCGGTATTACCTAGGGGAGAAGTGCTGAGCATTAGCAGGGGATAGCGAGCAGTCCAGGATTATCCCCGTTTGCCGACTAGTTTATCGATGAGCGTATCGAGTTCCGCCTTTTCGATCCCCATCTTGGCTGCGGCTAATGCGAACAGTCGCTTTTCAACTTCAGTGAGTTTACCGTCGGCGGCCATCATTCGAATCAGGTCCGAGAGCATATTGTTTTGCTCTGCGCGATCGACGGGAAATCTCAGCTTGGCACCACCGCTGAGTGCGAAATCGATGGCCTTTTCGAGGTCCTCCTCGGCCAACCCCAAGGCTGCACAGCGATCTACCAGCAATGCGATTTCTTGTTCGCTGAGCTTCCCGTCTGCAGCCGCCATGATGACGAGATTCTTGAGGTGGTCCAGATGCTGCACTAGTAACTCCAAGCAAAAATGGTCGGCTAAACAAATCGCTGGTCTAAAGCGAACTTGATTGTCGTCCGTTTGGCCTGTCAGTCAACTATGCAAGCAAAGTATTAACCTAGGCATTCACTACCCATTCCCCCCCAATTCGCTGCTCCTTCTTGGGGTGGTCGTAGAGTTTCCCAGCCTTCTTTGCATCGGCCAATATTTGAGTCTATCGATCGTCCGGCTAATGACGATTACAAGCTTAGGGTCAAGCGGAAAATAATTGTCGCTCGGTTCTCCGAACCGACAGCGGAAAGTCGGACGCAATCGGCTCGGAGAGCCGAGCGACGTTGGAAAAGCCGACAGTTATTTCCAGCTTGATCCTAACGACGGTAGTTTTAACGATGGTAGTTCTAATGACCATGCATGCGATTGGACCAGAACAATTAGATGCACCGAATAATTGGACGGCTGTCGTTGCCGTCGCAAGCAAT
>JBGSJT010000279.1:0-2015 GCA_041741715.1 Pirellulaceae bacterium
TAACACCTGCCCCCCTTCGCCATGTAGTCGGCTTTCCCGACCGCGGACTACTATGGGGGCTCCGTCACCATAGGACTCGCGTCCCGTAGGCGATCCCGCATTCCGTGCAAGTTGAACGTAATAGGTCGGGTTAGGTTCTCCGTTCGCTTCCTTAAAATGCCTCGTTGGCATTCGGTGCCGTGCTGGAATGTTCCCTCAGCAACCGAAGGACTCAGGTATGCAGCGGCAAGAGGATTTCAATCGTTTTATCCTCTGCGGGGCCATTACGCCCTGGAAGCTAGAGTTCAGGCAATCAAGCTTTAACCGTACCGACCGGGTCTTGCGGAGCATGGGGTAAACGATTTCGCCCATCAGCCGCTTTCCGAGAGTGCTATATTTCCCCTTGGTCTTTCGACTCATTTCAGGTAATCCCGGTAACCCACAAGGTCATAAATTCCAAACCTGTCCACGCTAAGCGTGGGATTCAACTTGCCGTTAAACGGCGCACTCGGATTGGCCGACCAGCGACCCCATCAAGCTGCCGACATCAAGAATTAGCACTGGTCTACCGACTTCGTTGCCAAGCGTTTTGCAAAATTCCGATTTGCCACAACCTGGAGGCGACAACAGCATCACGCCACGCGGTTTCACGCGTTCACGCGAGCGACCGCGATGAATCAGGGCCCGCCGCGTGAACGCTTTCAAGACGTTCAGACCACCAAGTGTTTCAAAGTTGCTGTTGCCGCGATGAAGCGTCAGCAAACCTGGCTTCTTCAGTGTCTGCGTCTTGAGTTCCCAGATCGCACCCGGCGTCAGCTTGCCGTCACGAACCAGCGACAGGCTGTATGCCCCTTCAGCCTCGTAGCGTGTCAGTCCTGACGCCGCATCAAGCACATCCTCCAATTCCCGGCCATCTGGCAGTTCGCCGGTTTCGGTCGCGATCCCTCGAGCAATCTCCAGCAACTGGTCACGGCCCGGCAACTCATGCTCCACTGTGACAAACAGTTTTTCGAGTTCAACCGGAAGCTGCACCGAGGGGCTGAGAATCACGATAAACGATCGCGTCGTCTTGCCTTCCGTGACTGCATGACTGATCGCCTGCACGATCTCGGCGGAACCCAAGAACCGATGAAAGTTCTGTAGCACCAAAATCGACGTTTCATCACTTGGCGTCAGCGACGCGGCCACACGAACGGCTGCCAACGGATCGCTCGCCTGAGTCGCGATCGGTGCGTGGTCGACTACATGCAGCCCCTGCTCGATATTCCAGCAAGCAAGCTGCCATTCTTCAGTACGAGCCATCGCAGCTAATTCGGCGATGGCGTCTTGATGTTCGTGCGAACTGACCCAGATACCGGAAAACCCAGCCTGAATCAGTTCTTTCATTCGACCAGAAAGCGACATACGCTTCCTCCAATGTTAAAGGGTATGTAAGGAAATCAGCCGATGGGCGCTGGCTCCGGTTATCACACGACGGGAACCGGCGCTAGCGCGTAACAGCCAGTGTTGCCCAACAGCGGGCGACAAAAGTGAATCCAAGCCAGCGACCCGCTATGGTTGCTGCCGAGCTTGTTGAGTCTCATTGACTTCGCTGGCATAGAAATCAGCGGTCAACGTTTCGTTCTGTTTCAGCCCCAGAGCCTGTTCCAGAAAGTGGCTCGCTTCTTTGCACTGTGAACCAGCAAAGCCATGAGTCTCCACGCGAGTCGAACCATCGCGAGAGACAATCACATCAATGGTCTTCAAGCGACACCTCCAACACTAAGCGTCAGCTTGACCGACCCATCAACCAGCGGTTGCTCGATGACCGAGTAACCTTTGCGACGAGCTTCGAGCTTGGTCACTTCGATCGCGTAAGCCTGCAAGAACTCATCAATCCGTTCCTGCTTGCCCCAGCGACCTTCAAAGTTATCCAACTTGGTTTCACCGGTCGCCACGTTAAACACAACCGGATACCGCCAACCGCGAAGCTGTACTGCCAGTCCGGTCACGGTCTGGCTAAACAGCTTCACTTCCCCTTCGACTGGTTCATCCAG
>JBGSJT010000280.1:0-2427 GCA_041741715.1 Pirellulaceae bacterium
CTGCTGGAATACTCAGATAGCGTAGGTCAAAGGATGGTGGCTGTCGCTGTTGAACTTGAGTCACTTGCGAGGGATCGAGGCGATCACTGTCATGAATATGCCTGTTCAATAAACCTCGATCCAGTACTGTCGCAAGTGAAACAGCGACGAGTAGTAGAATGCTGCCCACAATGATCGATCTTGCCATCGCTAACCTCCCGGTATTGCCCTTCGCGCTGCGAAGGTAGTGCTTGCCGCCCCGTCCGCAAAGCGAACAACATCAATCTTTACCGCGATCAGTTCCCACTTCTGTGATGATTCGCACATTCACCGGATCATCAACAGCTACAATCAGATCGCGAGAAGATTTTGAACCAAAGATTTCGGCAAAAGGAGAACTTCGATGACAAATCCAACACACATCCGCTTAGCACTGGGTGTACTGCTTCTTACAGCAGCATTTTCAAATGGTTGCACACCACAGGCTGCTGCGCCGGTGGACAACGCGGGCGCGACACAGAGTACGCCAGCGTCCGATGCGGGTGTCTCGACCACCAAAACCGAAACACCCTCGGGCTCCGGGACCAAGTAGCGATTCGCGGAGAAACGTCACATCAACAGAACGGTCAGGAATAAGAATGCATCTTAAAACTTTATCGCTAGCGTCGCTCATGTGTCTTAACTGCGTTGTCCAGGCTGCAGTAGGCAATGAGCGTGTGGAGGCGGTGCTCCAGAAAGTGGCAAGCCATTCATTCCATCCGCTGAATGAGGACCACTCGTTTACCAACGATCGCGGAATTGGCAAGCATGGGATTTCAGACCTCGACGATGCAGATTGGCGAGTCCGATCTTTGGCGATCAGAGACCTGTTACTCGAATTACCAGACGATGCACTGGCCGTGCAACAAGGATTGGACCACGAGAGCCATCACGTACGCCAGATTGTGGCAGCGGCCCTCGCGATCGGTGGCGATCAAGCGAGCGTATCGAAGTTGGAGAGCTTGCTGGAACATGATCCAAGTAGCCTTGTCCGCGCACAAGCAGCGATGTCGCTGGGTCAACTTGTGGCTAAGAATTCAGTTGATTTGCTGACGAAGCGATTTGTCGAAGACTCATCCAAAGATGTCCGTCACCAATGCGAGTTGGCATTGGATCAGATTGCCAAGAACGCTGGCGTAACGCAGGCTAGTCGAAAGGCCTTCGAGACCCTGGACGAAGCAGAGTTTGAGAAGCTGGTTGTAAGTTCAACAGCACCGCCATTCACGCTGACCGCAACTGATGGCGAGTCGTGGAACCTTGAAAATCAACGTGGGAAATGGGTTGTGCTCATCTGGATATTTGCAGACTGGTGTCCGGTATGTCACTCCGAGTTCAATGATCTGATCAGCATGAAAAAGGATTTCTCAACCGCCAATGCAACGGTCGCCACGATTGAGTGCCATGACCTTTACCGCTGTCGACTAATGGTGGGAAAAGAAGCTGATGCCAAATACTGGTTCGCGAAGGAATCCTTTCAGCAAAAATACAGGAAAGGCATTTGGTGGCCGCACCTGAGCGACCCTGCAGGCAAAGTAGGCGCAAGCTATGGCGTCGATCCAATGGCATTTGCGGTGCATGCCGAATACGTGAATCGTCCCTCGACTATCATCATCGACCCCGAAGGCACCGTTCGATTCGCCTACTACGGAACCTTCTGGGGCGATCGACCTTCAATTCACGAAACGCTCGAAATGATCCAATCCGAGCGATTCGAGTTCAAGCATCCACGCCGACTACCAATCCGAGTTGTCGAAAAATGAACGCGATACCCTCCGCGCAAGAGATGGCTACGCCTTAGCATTCGCGTTACTTGTGCCATGTTGCCGCCGTCTCTTCGATCATCCTAATAGACCTTTCGACGCCGCGTTCGCGTACAAGGGACGACTGGATTGACCGGGCGGCATTTCTGAAGGATTCTTCACGCGTAACTTGCTTGATGGCCGTCGCGATCTGAACGTCTGTTACGCGACTTGGAGAGGGAAGTTTCAATCCCGCACCAAGTTTCTCAATGCATCGTCCCCAAAAAGGCTGGTCTAGCCCAAACGGACAAATTACCGTAGGGCAACCGGCTAAAAGACCCGCTGCCGTGGTGCCTGCGCCGCCATGATGAAATACCGCGGCCATTTGAGGGAAGAGCCATTCGTGCGGTATTGAATCAATGACGAAAACCTTCTCGCTGTTTGGTACCAATTCAATTCCTCCCCAACCAGTTGCGAGAATTGCGCGCGCATCCGTTTTTGAGATTGCGGAAAGAATGTTTCGAGTGATGCGTGCAGAATCGCCAGCCATACTGCCGAAACCAAAATAAACCGGAGGTGCTCCCTGGCTGAGAAACTCAACGAGTTCTGATGGTGGTCTCCACGGGTTGCAATCGAGCTTCTCTTGAGGCATGAACCAGTATCCAGACAC
>JBGSJT010000281.1:0-2267 GCA_041741715.1 Pirellulaceae bacterium
ATATCTCCAAGTGCTAAGCAAATGCCGGAAAGCATAGTTGCAAGATTCGAATCCTTCAAGATTTCAGGCAGTTGCTCGAGATCTCCGTGCCATTTCGGGAAAACGAAAATGAATTCTCGACGCTGCACTGGGTCTACGCCCCAATTCGTAATCTGCAACATCTCATTTGCAATTTCTACCTTGCCTAGGTGGAGCAGCACGATGGTGTACCGAGACTTGAGATGCCAATCGTAGACATCGCGAAACTGCACACGGGTTCGCATGCGTTCTTCGATTTCTTCGCACAGAGCAGGTAAGTCGTTGGGATCCGTTCTCCGCAGTGCTCGTACGATACCCTCACAGTCAGCTTCGGATGCCTGTTCAATCAATTGGTACATATATTCCTTGCGGACGTCCCCGAATTCGGCTAGGGCATACGCAATGTTCACGTTGCCCTGTGCGAAACTGGCTGGCTCAAACTTATTCATTAATTCCTGATGGAGAAGCCTTCTGTCCAGATCTCCTTCTATTAACTTCCTTACCGCAACTTCGGGTTCCAGGCTGGCCACTGCATTGACCACGAGATCTTTAGCGTGCTGCGATGCTATTTCGCCAAGGTGCCACCGCAGCCCGACCGCAGTCACTGATAAAATGAAAAGTAAGATCCCTAGACGTACTCCATGAATAAGCCTCGCCTGTCGAATCATCGAAATTTGCTTGCCCGAAAGACTGTTCTTTCTCAGCAACAGCCATATCAACACAGTCTGCGACAAGCTTGGCAAGTTACGGTTTTCCGCTTTTGCGCTCCATCCGAGGGTTCTCTCTTTTAGATATATTTCAGCCTTCCCACGCCAAGTTTTTTTCTGCTTGCGTTCCAACCAATCGCGAAGGGCGGGCACAAGATAATCGTGGGTCAATTGAAAGTATTTTGACACGTTGCGTTGGTCTACCCCATTCGCTTGGCCGTCGGGTTCTGTTGGGGTAATAATCCGCAGCTCTTGGTCGAGAATACGCACAACTTCTGCAAATTGAGTTGGCTCGTTTTGGTAGCCAGCCTCTTCACACAGCGAGTCCTCGGAACGCATTGCGCCTTTGATATCCGTTCCAGCCTCGGGCAACATGGCCCATAGAACTTGGCGGATGGCTGACTCATGGACGCGATGTGACGGTGGTGCTGCTTTGGCGCTAAACGTTTCCTCGAGAAACGTCTCGCCCACGCCTCCGACGCCGCCGACATCCTTCAAACTAGTTGGAATCCAGGAACGCATCTTCATCATGTCAGCGAACAGGGACAATTGAATGCAAATGACTTTTGCGTCTCTAGTTAGTTCCTGAACCGCTTGATCGACAAACAGTGTTTGATCAACCGTGAGACTCTCGCCAAGTTTGCCATAGGCGCGTC
Organism: Pirellulaceae bacterium; assembly: GCA_041741715.1. Classification (GTDB taxonomy): domain Bacteria; phylum Planctomycetota; class Planctomycetia; order Pirellulales; family Pirellulaceae; genus Aureliella. The sequence goes on from JBGSJT010000281.1 coordinate 1,382, forward strand.
CAAATGCGATCAGTACCTTGCGAGCGTGGTCGACATCAAACTTGTCAATCAATGCGTAGTTGCGTCCCTCAAGCAAGTGTTCGTCGAGCTCCTGAAACAAGCGGTGGACGCTTGCAAAGAAATCATCGCGCACAAGCAGGATTGTCTGCAGCCGCTCCCCTTCGCACTGCCTCAACGCATTGACTAGTTGAGCTTGCTGAATTTGCGGACGCGAGTGCAGCCACTGCTCGAACTGGTCAATAACTAACAGCACCTTGCGCTGAGCCCCGGCACCCGTAAGCCGGATTTCAGCGCAAGCGTCGACGAGTGAAATGTCGCCTGGAAGCCGCGGAATCTGCTTGTGAAGATTCTTGAGTATGCGGGCCTCGGTACCGGAGCCGGTCGCCTCTACGTAGATCGGCAAGATCGAATCCGACAACCGCGGTAGTAAGCCGGCCTTGAACAACGATGACTTACCACAGCCGGAGGGACCATAGAGCAAGCCCACGGAAAAGGTCTGATCGGGATCAGTCTCTTCAATCTTCCTTTTCCAAAAATGAATCGACTGCGGCAGTCCCTCGCGATCGCGCGGGCCAGGAAGCAGGTCCAAAAAGAAGTCCGCGTCGTCCGCATCAAATGATCGCAGGCCTTTCGGAATGATCTGGGCCGGGGGCAAAGAGCCGGTGGAAGAATCAGGGGAAGCAACTGGTGGTTCGCCTGATAAAACAACCTTCGACGACGTCGGGACTTCGGTCGAGTCGACGTCACTCAACCACATGGTCAGATCTTCCGCCAAGTCATCAGTTGTGTTGTATCGGTCTGACTTGCGCTTGGCTAGGCACTTCAAGCAAATGCGTTCCAATTCGCGAGGTACGCTGCGGTCGATCTGACGGGGAGGTTTTGGATC
>JBGSJT010000282.1:0-15158 GCA_041741715.1 Pirellulaceae bacterium
GGCGAGCAATCCTACGGTATCTAGGAACACCGCATTCATGGCTGGTGCTCGTCGTGGCGCTCAGCTACATCGTCTTGCCCTGAGTCATAGCGATTGCCGAGCACAGCATAAACGTCGTCAATCGACGGCTGCTGGCTGTCGTCGGCGACTTTAATTTCAAATTCGACCTTTGAGTTTTCCGGCAGGTTCACCGGCTCAGTCGGTTTGAAAACGCCATCTTCATAGATCGCGTGTATCTTCTTGATCATGATCGGCAACTCCTAAAGCGACCATCCGACATTGGGCAACAATTTGGTCCCGTTCATCGGCAGTCATCGCGATTCAATATGCACCAGTAGCCATGATAGCCGAAACGCCGGAATCGTGTTCAGTTTCGAACAATGGGCAGTGGATCAATGAAACGGAGTCGCTGAACAGTCTGATCTGCTCGACAGTGTAAGCGTATTGTTTTCCCATACCTTTGGAGAACTTCTGCTGGCAACTGTCAAATCCAAGTAGTGTGATTGGTCACATTGTTCGCAAATGATCTATTCGCCAATAGACGAGTCTGAATTGATGAAGGATTAACTCGCCGCTTGATTGAAAGCGGGTGACTGTTGGCGAATTAAAGAACACAGCTTTAAGCATGTAGACCGCTTTACGAGAACTCGATAGCGACGGCCAGCTCGGATCGCGAAATCGCCGAGTAGCTCCAAGTCCGCGTTCGATTGATTCACTGCGGCCCTACCGTTCGCAGGACAGCAACTATTCCCACTGCGGCATAGTTCTAGATAGGTTGCCGGTCACGCTCGGTGTATGTTGGCACGGCTGTTTCACAATCGGCGTGGCAACGCACTCTTGCTCTGCTTTTGAACCCTCAAACATGATGAACTGCTCCAAGAATAAACCTACACATCCAAAGAAAAAACGCGACCAGCCATGGTGTTCGACCAAGGCTGCGAAGACCAACTAACCGAGATAAGAGATAGTAAAGAACCGCTGAGACTCACTCGACAGCTACCACAGACGGCATAGGCCGTCAAACAAACCGCTGAGTTAGAGTGCGTTTTTCACAAAGTGCCGAAATTCTTTGAGGTCTATGTCATCGAAGCAAGGGACATCACAGAAGCATGATTGTTTTCATTGACCTCTTCTTCACTCGAAGACAGAATGCCTGGCATGGGTTGGCATCTAGACCAACCTTGTGACAATTGATGGCACACTCGGTCGGAATTCCAAAGTGTTCGGCCCCTTTTGTCGCCATGGGTGCGAGTCCATTGGACAGTTGGTTTTCGGCCGGATCCTCGAAAACCGGACTTGCGGAAATGAACTGCGCTATCGGACCGCCTGGCAGCTGCCGTCGGCTCGTTGGATTGAGTAATTGGGTATTCATCAGGTTGATGCTAGCTACGCAGTACCCGCCTGGCACGACCTTTGAAAGGTCAGTCGGTCATACTGTTTGACAACCACCCATTCTTCTTCCGAAGGACGTATACTGGATCTACCAAGGCTGGAGTCCGCTCTGAACGAGCTTCGGCTGTGAGCGTCCAAAAGGAATCTGTGTAATGCCGCTGCTGATTCAACCGACGGGTTCTGATTTTCGCAAATAAGTCACTTGCCAACCAACCGGGTCTTGTGGTGCCCGTCGATCGCTATTGCGTACAATGGACAAGGGCCAGGAAAGGCTCGTTGTGCGTTGCCAACGCTGCGGCAAATAGCTATAACGGTTCGGCACCGCGCTAAATTGGCAGAGAATCCGCAATCAAGCCGATCACTACCAATGCGGGGATGTCCGTCTTTCAGTAACCAATTACGAATCCGCTTGGAATTCCGCCGCTGCAATTACCTGATGCACGAGTTTTTCATTCGATGTATGGGCGTCGCGCGGCTCAAGATCAATACCGTGCTCGCCTAGAGCGTGAATGATAAGTTCAACGCTCTTGTCCCCGAGGTTTTTCATCTGAGCTAGGTCGTTGATATTGATTTTGACAAGGTCTTTCACCCATATGATGTCAGCCCCCTCCAACGCGTTGATTATCCGCACGTCGAGAGTGAGCTCGGCAACTGCCGACTGTAGGACTTTCACGAGTTGTTGGGCGTGTTGCCACTCGCGATCGAGGGGGATCCGCGTCTTTGAGAAAGCCATCGCATCTTGCTCCATAAGTAAATTGAATCTTTTGTCCGCTTAAGCAGAATTTGGCTTGTAGCAAAATAATCCGTCCTACTACAAAATTTCTTGCGATTTTCCACACCTTTTTTTGAGCCGACGTTCCAGGAAGCTCGCAGGTAAAGATAGCTGCATTAAGCGCGCCACGCTGCAAATCGGGTGCAATTTGGAGGAGTCCGGCTTTCGATACGTCGCTTCAGTGGCGTAGGCAATAGCGAAGCTAGCCAGGAGGAGCATATCGGTGGCCGAGGTTCGTCCCAGTCAAGGGTGCATACTCTTGTGTTTGAATCAAGTCTTCATTATCCATGCGGCGTTTGAATCCGCGAATGCATTGTCGATTTTTAGTTCAGTGAACAATGCGTTTGTCGGCTTTCATCCGTTGGGGCCAAGGGCCAGGACGGCCTCAACTGGCGAGCCCCAATGGATGAAAGCCGATGAAGGCAGGTGAAATAACAAGTGAATCGGTTTGACTTCTGCAATGAGAAAACTTGAAATCCATGAGTCAGCAACGCAGATCACCGTGCCGGGGCCGAACTCGATAGTGCACCAGGAGACATCTGCTTACGCCATCCACCTACCGCTCGCATTGGCTGCAAGTGGTAAGAGGACGGACCCAAAACCTTAATCTAGCGACATTCACGCAGCGAGACCACATCGCCAGTTCCATCGCCGTAGATGATGTGATCCAGTACAGCAATTCCGAGAAGCGTCCCCGCATCCGTCAGTCTCTTGGTGACTTCATGATCCTCGCGACTCGGTGTCGTATTTCCCGATGGATGGTTGTGAGATAATATCACGGCTGACGATCCTTCGATGAAAGCTGGCTTGAATACTTCGCGGGGATGGACCAGCGAGGCGTCAAGTGTTCCAACTGTCACCACGACAACGCATTGAACTCGGTGTTTAGTATCAAGGCACGCAACCACAAACTTCTCCTGGTCGCTAGCGGGATAAGTCGACCAGTAGCTTTTGAAGAACGCCAATGCAGCTTGCGTACTTGTTAGACATGGCCTTCCTTCCAGGGAACCTTCAAATACGAGCGATACCTTTTTCACGGATGCGTAATTTTCCTGGTTGACCTTCAATGAAGTCGCCCGCTGTTTCGGTGAACTCTCCGTGTCGAGCAGCTCAGTCGACGCATCGAATTGCAAGCTTAACTGCACTGTTTTTCGCGATAATGACCGGCTGCCTGTATCCGAAACATTGGTAGTTTTCTTCATCACCTGCGCTCCTACGGCAAGCTGAGGAGTGGAACAGAAAACCGCAGGTTGAACCTTTCTGGTGCAAGCTATCGGTTACGGCTTGGCCACTGCGGTAAAGCCGTATCGATAGGTATTTGCGTCTACTCAAAAGATTCGCGTCCAATGCTTTTGGTAAAGACCTGTCACTTAGAACCCGTGACTGGTTTTGGCCGTTGGCCGCGTCCAGCACTCCATTAGTAAAACTAACTCAATTGGAACCGGGGAAGAAAGATGAATTCCCGACAAAGTTGGCAGGTATCACATTTGGCGAGACAGCGCAACAATTCGAGAAGAACGACCGTTCTAATCCGTTCCACAATTGTCGAGTTTTCCGTACTGGCTATCAGCTTAATAAAAATGACGTTATCGTGCGTTATGTTGCGGTAGCCGACCGAAACAAGCGGAAGGTCAATCTAAAGCCACATCTACCAGTTGAGCACACTCAGAGCCCCTCCGGAATCGAACCTCAAAAGGCAGATGGGACCGGCGAGGGGAGGAGCGCTAACGTAGCGGGATCACTCGCCTTCGTCGGCTGTCATCCATTGGGGCCAAGGGCGCGAGCGCCTCACCGGGCGAGCCCCAATGGATGACAGCCGACGAAGGCAGGTTGATTTTTCAAATTTGCCGAATTTCTTTTGCAACACTTCTCTACGCGTTGCCACAACATGGTTGACTCTGTGCTCTCTGGTCCTTGGCTAGTGACCAGCACGCAGCTCACGAGCGAAAATTGTTTGCGCTCGATCTGTTCTCTGACTATCGATCTCGGGAAGACCATTTACCTCCAGCACTCATAGGCTAGGCCGTCAACCATTTTGTGGCTGGCCTGAGAGGACTGGTGGTGCATCCTCAGGTTTTTCACTTCTACAAGGTTTTTCGGAGATCAAAAAAAGATGGCCAATTTAAGGCGTGCTTATCGACAACTTTTCTCGCGTCCGGATGATGAACGTTTTGCGACACTGGATGAGCTGTATACGTACTGCTCACGATCAAAGGTCGAATCGCAAGTCCACTGGAAGAATTCATCAGAGGTCATCCCGACAGATATCCAGGGCCAACCAGGCTTGAAGCTGTTGGGGGATCGCGGCTACGAATTCAACGACTGGAGCTTCGGGCAAGTTTGCTCTTTGGCAGAATGTAAGAAGGAGACGCTCAATCGCTTGCAGTCAAAGACAGCTACCCAGGTGCTGACGGAGACGATACCCAGCGGGGCTCGGCCGTTTCAGGTCATGACGCGCGGTGATCAAATCCGTTCGATCCACGGCGTGGCTTATACGCGGCTGTTCGATGCGGACATCTTGGATGTGGTCATCGACGAGGCGGATGACTTCAATCCGCCACCGGTGGGAATCAATGGTGGAACTGGGTTATATGCTGGCGAACAAGATATGTTCGCCTTCCTGGTGGACGACCAATCGTGGGTCGATATCGGCGGCGAACAATTCGCGCCAGGCTTCTTCGTGTGGAATAGCGAAGTGGGGCGACGCACAGTCGGTATCGAAACGTTTTGGTATCAACGCGTGTGTGCTAACCACATCGTGTGGGACGCAACCGAAGTTGTCTCGTACAGCCGCAAGCATACAGCCAATGTGGTCGAGGCTGTCGATGACATCCGCTTATTGCTTCGTCGCTTGGTTCAAGTCCGCGACGCGCGGAAAGATGCGTTCGCCAAGACCATCGGTAACGCCATGGTGACTTCTTTGGGCTCGTCCAAAGAAGATGTTAGCCAAATACTGGCCAAACAAGGAATTGGTATGGGCTATATCAAAGCGGCTCTGGAAATGATGTCGCAGCAGTCTAGCGGATTTACTGTGTTTCAAGTGGTCGACGCGTTGACACGGATCTCTGGCCAATTGACGAACGCGGGCGACCGAGCGGCTCAAGACGCAAAGATCGGTCGGCTGTTGTCGCTGGCCATTTAGTTTCAATAACCCCTTGAAAAGGAGGCCCTGTGACATGGACCCACAAGCAGCCTGGCTGGCGATGATCCAAGCCCTGGTCGACAAAGACCATGAATTGGCGACGGAATACGCTGAAGCACTAGTCGACTGGCTCGATCGAGGTGGTTTTCCACCCAAGATCTTGCCAGATTTAGGTCAAACGGATGATCCCCATTCGTTCGTTAACCAGCTTGATCGCAAGATTGCATTGTCTGTCTGCGCGATGGTTCGCGCAGATTTCTAGACCTATGATTTTGGAGTACTGACAACTATGACAACACAAACCGCCAAACGCCCCGTGCATGAAATCCGCCTTGGTCGTATCAAAGCGGCCATCTGGGAAAACGAGACCCGCGAGGGAACTCGTCACAATATCTCACTGACTCGCATCTACAAAGACGGCAACACGTGGAAGGACTCGAATAGTTTCGGCCGCGATGACCTGCCACTGTTGGGCAAAGTCGCCGACCTGGCTCATACCTGGGTCTACGAAAACGCGTCGGCACCTAGCTTCAATGTGGCAAATATGGAAGATGAATAATGGCTTCCGAGTCAACGGTATTCTACGTGTTCTGTCCAGAATGCGGCGACAGAACTCCGTTGCCACCGCAGGCTGTCGGCCCTAACCGAAGCGATGTATGGAGCGTCCTGACCTGCCAGAACTGCAGCACGCCGCTAGAGTATGACTGCGAAGAGATTTTGTCCATGCCGCTCACAGAATGGCAGGAATTGATTCTCGCGCAGGTCTGGACCGAGGCAACATAGCCTTTGGCCCCAATATAGGTTCGATGCACCACCGAGCCTATTCATCCCCTTGACCAGCTTCTTTGGTAGAATTGCTCTGCCAGTAATTCAAGCAGTAGTTGTAGGCCGTCAACAAGCACCGCGCAGTTGCGGGAGACTACAGTAGGAGCTTGTACAACGATCTGATCCCACTGCTGGTCCAGGAGATTGCGGAACGTTGTGACTCTTAAATTCAACCACTTGGTTGCCGAAGTCTTGCCCTTTGATATGCCGCAACTGCGCAGGGCTTGTTGACGGCCTACGTAAACTTGTTGCGGCCTACGTAAACCGATCTATCGGGCCACCGCAGAAAATAAACGCATCTTGCTGCAAGTCGGCGGTGATTGGTGTGGTTGGTGCAAGCTCATCAGTCAGTACATGCAAGACAACCAAGTCGTGAGTGACATTTTGACGCAGCACTTCCTGGTTATGAAAGTTACCTACCCTGGGGACCACGCCGAATCGTTCCTGCATCAGTTTCCGAAATGCGAAGTTTATCCGCACTTTTTTGTGCTGGAGAAGGATGGCAAATTTCTGCATTCGCAGGGAACAGGCGAACTAGAGCAAGGCAAGGGCTATGACGAAAGAGTGTTCGCTGAATTCCTGAACTCATGGGTTTCCAAGTAGTTACCTCGGCCAAGACTTGCTTTTGCGTCGCAGTTGTCATAGTCTCCTGAGCATGAGTAGATTCGGGAAACATCAGGACTACCATTGGCGTATTCCGTTGGTAGCGGCTGCGGGCGCACTGTTGCCTGCGATCGTTCTCCATGCCTGGGTGCCATCTGGGGTGCTGCTCTACATTGCTGCTTTGTGTAGCATCTGCCTTGGATTATTGGTGCTCCACCCACAGGGCCGGCATCGACTAGAGAGCGAGCACGCTATCGATCTGCCATTTGCAATTGCTCATCACAAGGAGATCTATGACGAGTACTTAGCAATTGCCAGAGCGCTAAAACGAATTAGCCAAATTCCTGACCTCGTGTTCCGTGAAGCTGCCTTACAAAAGATCGCTTCTGCCACGTCGGAACTCCAACAAGTCGCCGAAGGGACATTGGTTTTTGAAGGGACGGAAAGTTGGCGCGTTGTTTACGAAGCGCTGCTGCGCAGTCGTCACGTTTTTCTCTATCGTTCCGTAGCCTGGGTGAAAAGCGTCGATTACTGGCAAGACGAACCTGGCAAACACAGTACCAGGTTCAATCTGGAATTGGTTGACGACCACAACTTGAACATCGAACGCATTGCAATTCTGAGTGAAACGGTCTGGCCAGCGGGTCAAGCGTTTCCAAACGAACCTATTCTCAATTGGATTGATGCTCACCATCGACGCGGCATTTGGATCAAGTTGGTGCGCGAGTCGACAATTGCCAGCGAGGCCAATTTGCTGAGTGACTTTGGCATCTACGGCAGTCACGCGGTCGGCGAGCAGGTGCTGGATGATAAGTGTCGGACCGTTCGCTTCATTTTACGCTTCAACTTTGAAGCCGTCGAAGCTGCGGAAGAGCGTTGGCAGCGTCTCAGTATCTTTTCCAACGCTTATCGTGACTTGCTGGATTCGCGGCGTTAGTTAACGTAAAATATGCTGACCCAGCCCGAAAGGATTTTTAATTGTTACGCCCGCTCTATCTCGACTCTGCGAGAATTGGCCAACTTGCGCCATCGGCTCGGCAAGCCCTTTATGAATTTTTGAATTTTGTCGGTATAGCTCCCACGCATCCGTGTTTGATCGACTGGCTGCGGACGGGTGAAGTCGCTGGCAATGACGCTAAGCGTTTGCCGGCATGGCCAGGCATCAAGGCTTTTGAACAGTCGATTGCAGGTCTGTTTGGGGCACCGATAAATTCGCGCGTGTTTATATCCAGTCGTTCGCTCACGTTGATTCGGCTCGGCTTGCAAGAGCTCTTCAAACGTTGTCGGCGCTGTATGACCGTGGACACGTGCTGGCCTAGATACTTGCAGGAGTTACACCGTGCTTCAGCCGAAAAGTCCGATTCGGTATTTGTGAAGTGCTTTCGACGGCCTGTCTATGATCGTGGCGTGAGCGTCGAGGAGTTTTGCGAGAATCTGTGCCTGACCTATTGCTCAGAAGGCTGCGACGGACTGTTTCTGCCAGCCGTCGACCACTTGGGGACCCGCATTCCAGTTGCTCAAATCGTGCGCACCATCCAAAGTTTTGGCGGTGAGATTCGCTTCGTCTTGATCGACGCCGCACAGGCACTGGGGCACATTCCTCTTGGCGACGATTGTGAAGTGGCTGATTTCCTAGTCGCCGGAACGCATAAATGGCTAGGAAGCTATTCCACGTTGGGTCTTGGCATCGCGCCACAAACGGCGAACTCAGCCGCCATCGAATCTGGGATCCAACATGCACTTCGTAGTACGTTTACCGACGATGGGCTATTAGCCTTTGTAGAACAATTGCGAGCTTCTGCCAACATTCAATCCGAAACCGTGAACTTGTGTCCGCTGATTTCAGCATTCGGTGCCCTGAAAAGTATCAGCCCACCTACGCGAGCGACCGTCTCTGCTCAACTGCATAACGCCCAACAAACAATTCGTATTGCACAGCAAGTTGGTTGGGACGCCCAATTGCCCGACGCCGAAATGCGTAGTGGGATATTGCTTTTGCAGCTTCCCAAACGCCAGCAACAGCTGCCCTCGATTCAACTGCAGCAGGTCTTCGCCAATCAATTAGTATTCTTGACGGCCTACGATCGCGGCTTGATTCGACTGTCTCTACCTTCAGAGCCAATGAGCTATGAAGCGTTGGTGCAACTCGAGCAAGCTCTCACTGCCTCAAGCCGTTTGGCTAGCCAGAAGCACGCGTTGACAACGGGTTAGCTTGCCTGAATAGATTATGCCTTGGTGGCTGGCTGTCATGCCATCGAGCCGACAGCAGCATTACTCTGTGCTTGATAAAAGACATCATCATGCGCTATGGTGCAGTAGGGGAGATGGACGATAACGGACAATTTTAGCATGGAGGTACTGAGGAATGATCAAGCATAGCGATACGGAGTTCGAGCAATTGGCATTGGCCTTTCCGGCCTTAAAGGAAGCAGAGGGTATAAGCCCGTGGAGTCCAAACAAGTTGGATATTTGGGCGACGGAAGAAGCGACGGAACCAGCGGCAGTTGCCGCGGCGCAGTTTCTGCTGGCGCTGTGGAATTGCAATTGTCGCTGGCAGTGCGGTTCATTTGACATGTTCCGAGCATTGGAAAGATGGGATCTGTACCACCGCTGGGGGTTTCTTGAGTCGGTGGGCCGACTAACAGCTTAGTTTCCAAATAAAATGACCAACCAATTGCCGGTCAAGCTGCCAAGTGGTTCTGCGGGACTGGCGGAGCTTTCGGCTGCGCGAGAGATTCCAGCCATTGTTGCCGAAGCTGGCAATGCAGCCCGATTTACCTGGGAGGCATTTTTCGTTGGCCGTATCCCTCCACTCTTTCCGCGTTGCGACAATTACTGACTTGCTCAGTCAAGGTGTACCGCTGGAGGACGGCCAGTGATACTACCTCCCAATAGATCGGTAATCGAGCTTGATGCACCAATCTTTTCCAAGGTATTCAGTACTTGAGAACATAAGTTGGCGATTGCGACAGTCGGTCTCCTGAGCGGATATAGGTGAGTGTCGTGCGCGGATCAGAATGCCCCGCAAAGTCCTGGAGATCAATGATATCGGCTCCAGGCTCACGTGCAGTTGTCGATGCCGTCACGCGTAATGAATGTACCGATATAGCAGACTCTAGCTTCCGAACTGCAACATACTTCTTGACAAGGCTTGCAATGGCTCGGGTCGTAACGTGGGAGCGGCGAAAACCGTCATGTCCTTGGCCCCGGGCTGTCAATGCCGGTCGAAAAAGAGGCCCGGAGCGATCATCGGCCAGCGAACTGATCTCTATCCAGCTGCTTAGTCTCTCTACCGCCTCCAAATGAAGCGGCACTAGGCGTTCCTTACCACCCTTGCCACAGATCGCCAGCACCCAATGCGGTCCATGGGATCGAAAGTCGCCAACTCTCAACCTTACAAGCTCACCAACGCGGCAAGCAGAATAGGCGAGGACCGCAAGTATGCCCTAGTCTCGAACATCTATCGGATTGTTCTGCGACGGTGCGTCCAGCAATTGACGACACGCCTGTAGTGACAGACCAACCGTCTTTCCATCGCGCGGAGCGGCCGGTGCCGTGACGAACTTTCCGTGAGCTGGATTTGCGCCAACATAGCCGTAGATTTGCAAGTACGAGAACAAAGCTCGGAGCACGGTCATCTTGCGGCGAATGGTCGCGTTGGTACACCCTCGACCTTTAAGGCTGTCACGCCAGGCGGCAACATGTTTGGGGCGGATCGCAGTCATCAATTCCGCTTGCTCTTGCTCAAACCCAACGAAATCCTGAAACTGCCTGAGATCGCGTCGATAGCTCGTCCGAGTATGCAGCGAAGGCGATTTTTGAAGCCAGGCATCGATTGCTTCTTGCATCGGATGACGCAGTTGGGTTTCCGGCAAGGGACTATTCTGAAAAGCCAGCGGACTTACCTCATCCGGCAAATAGTTGTTGCTCACGCGAGTTGTCAAGAGAATTTCTTCACTATCTAGCACGCAGGTTCTAAGCACGTGAAATAGATGCATGGCACATCAATCGGTAAATCAATCCGGTTAACTGCCTAGCTTGCGTGGCGTTGTTAATTCATGCGGCAAGGCGTTTCGGCGCAAAACAATGTGGCGCATACTTCGTTGCCGTTCGAAAAATTCAAGCTGTTTCGCACTTCGGTTTGGATACAGCCGGTCAATACACGATGACGAATTACAGGGTGACCGAGCCGAGCATCTTCTGCCGAATGTGCGACTGATAAACGATCGAACTCGATCGGAAACTCGCCAACGGTTGATGATTACATTCAACACGCCATTTTATCCAGAGGTCTTTATCGCTAGCAGTGTTATGTCTGAGGGCGTGGATTGGGAATGAACAGGAGTGTACGCGATTGCGCAAAACTAGCATCTGCACTCGCGATACTGCGATGCTTACGTCGAGAAAGTTGCGATCACTGTCGAATTCTCATCAGGCGGTTCCAATGGTACCATATGCGGATTCGGTAGTTCTCTGGGGCGAGGATGACAATGGAAGCGAAGTGGATTTGGCACGATGGTGGTCGGGCGGGCGCGGGTTTTGTTGGTAGCACAGGCGATCGCGTAGTTCGGGCTATTACAATAGCAACCGGCAAAGATTACCGAGAGGTTTATGACGCGATTTACTCGGCCAGTGGCGAGAGTCCGCGGCAGGGCGCGTCCACTTTGCATTGTGAGAAATTCTTAGTCGATTTAGGCTTCGAATGCGTGAAGTGCGCGAGTCCCACCAAACTGAGATTCATGGAGGATTTACCTGGCGATGTTGTGTTGCTTTTTTTGCCAGATGGGAATTCTCGGAAACGCGGCCACCTATCCACCATGGTTGATGGAACCATTTACGATACATGGGATGCGCAGTTCGAGAATGATATCGCAATTGATAGGTATTGGTTGGCACCCAGGTCTGCGTGCTCAACGAATAGCGTGATTCCCTGTGCTCGGCGTCTTTCAAAGCGACAGCAAGCCAACAACGATTCCATGGCGAGAATTGTTGAACGCATCAAAAAGATGTGTAAAGTTGCCGCGAATGCTGCTGCTACCGAGGGGGAAATCGAGAATGCTATGCGGATGGCGTCGACGATGATGCTTCAACACAACATCGCCGATGAAGATCTTCAGAACGATTGGATGATCAGGGAAACGCTTTCGGACGAATTGCTGTTCTTGTCAACGGGCTTAGGCGTGTAGCTTGGGAGGGGCAGTTGGCAATGTATATCGCCGAATTGTTCGGCAATGTGTTCTGTTACAACGACCACGGAGGTCATCGTGGGCGAATTTCGTTTTTTGGTCCAATCGACTCAGTTGAACAGGCGGCGGAGCTCTTCCGAGAGTTACTCATTGAAATCGCAACCCTAGCAAGACTGAAATTCGGTGGCTACGCGAAAGGTCGAGGAGCCAGCTACGCTGAAGGTTTTGCTGCTGAACTCCGAGCGATACTTCGTGGAGTCAACCATTCTCCCGCAATCATCGAATCATCTCGAATGCTAAGAGCGAAACTCGAAAGCGACGCCCGAGTTTGGTTGAAAACAGAATGTGAAATCACATTGGTTAACAAATACTCTAGCGGAAGAAGCGGTTACGACCCTAACGCTGCTGCGGAGGGGCGCGCAGACGGCAGGACTCGCAACGTAACAAGACCCGGGCAACTTCGTCTCAACTAATAAATCACATGCGTTGCCTTCACTTGAGTAGAGCAGGTTGTTGGCCAGAATGATCCCTTCGCGCCATTCCATGAACCGCCGACGAAAGCATGACCAGTGTTGACAATGGTGTAGTGGATGACCTGGAGGTTGGCGAAAACAACGAGTATCTTGTGTTTGATTGGTCAGTTGATAAAAGATAAGATCGAGGAAACGTCAATTGAGCGAACTCCATTTCCTGCCCTGCATCGATTCCAGTGAATTGGCCAGTTTACGTCGGACGGAACTGAACATTTCGTGTGATATGGCAAGTTACCAGTCGCGGATCGTCGTCACAGCGATCGAAGCCGGTTACTACACGAACGAGCGAGGCGAGGATGTCGACTGGAAACGACAAGTTGTCGATGCATGCTTGGCGAAGAAATCGATTCCGCCTTGGCAAGACTTACCACCAGGGATTCCGGCTGAGTTTGAGAAAACCTCTGTTCTTGTGTCCAACGAAACGACCATAGGAGCGCTGCTGAGATTGCTGGATAAGGGCGCACGCCCACTCGGACTAAATTTTGCAAACGGCGTTAATCCGGGAGGCGGCTTTCTTGGTGGAGCACGAGCACAGGAGGAGACCATTTGTCGCGCGTCGTCGCTCTACTGGACTCTAATCGGTGATCCCATGTACTTGTTCCATCCCTATCGCGCACAACCAGACGCTACAGACTGGGCGATCTTATCTCCTCAAGTGCCGATTTTTCGAGCGGATAGTGGGGCGACCTTCGACACAACTCGTTTGGCTGATTTCGTTACTTGTGTCGCACCGTATGCTTTTGCTGTGGGACAGCCACTCTCTGGAGACCTGCTACGAGAGCGCATACTTCGTGTCCTGGCAATCGCCCGAGCCTATGGTTACACCACATTAGTGCTTGGAGCATGGGGCTGTGGTGCGTTTGGAAATGATCCGATGCAGACAGCCACGGATTTTCGACAGGCACTTGAAGGCCCGTTCGCGGGAGCGTTCTCAGAGATTGTCTTTGCCATTGCGGACTGGTCAGAGGAGCGGAGGTTCCTGGAACCATTTAGGGAAGTGTTTTCCACGGAGCAGATTTAATCGTTGAATCGGTTTTCGCGGTTGACCGGATTTTTGGATATGTGTGTACAGGTCCGTTAAAACCGAATGGTCGAAGAAGCAAAGCTAACATCGACTGTGAATTTGAAGGCGTTTGAGTGCGGACGACTACTCTTCCAGATGCATTTCGGAATTGAAAGTGCGCACGGTACATCTGCAGATTTATTTCGTAAATTTTTCTATCGCTGTCGCTAAGTGCCAAGGGAATGTAACAGGCTGCCTGAGGCTGACAAGAAGTGTCAGCCGCGCGGTGGGTGTCCGATTTTGGGCCGCTGGTGAGTCTTGAGTTGTATTCCTAGCTGTGCTATCTGAGTAGTGAATTGCTGTTCTTTGTCGCTCGTATCTGAGTACTACGTGAGTTGGGCTACTGGCCTTGGCTGTTGTGCCATGGCTGGTCGCGAGAACAGGTTTTGCGATCTTGGTTGATTTCTGTCTGGGAGTTTGGTTATGGCAACTGTCTGTAATCATGGAGGGCCTAATAGCGACGGAACGAATAGTACTGAGTGCAATCACACGACCGATCACAAAAGCGCAGCGGGCGTGCTGCTAGGATCGTGGATCGAAGTGGGAATAGGACACAAGATCCGAATCGAGTGTGTGGCTTGCAAAAAACTGTATGGCGTCATCGAACGTAGAACGATGTCGCCAGATGAAATGCATGCGGCTTATATCGAGCAACAACGTCGCTTGGCGTGTCCTGGTTGCGGCGAGGAGCCATTCTTGGGTTGAGTGCCTTTGTTACAACCCGGATTATTCACAGGGCGTTTCGTGGTCAACCGTAGGACGCTCGCCCGCTGTTTTGGTCTCAGTCGCGGTTATGGTCACCGTAGCAACCGTGGGCTAGCGACCTACGGCTGATGAATCATCGGGGTTACAACGCTGAGCCTGGCTGGTTTGTTGATAGTTTTATATCGCTGACCAGCCGTCTCCGAGAAGTTGTCGAACAACAAGCATTTAGCGGGTGGGACACACCCGTTGTCGGAACGAGGCCGCCCGACCTAGAGCCGTTGGTCTGACAAGTGATTTGCCGCAGCATGGCACGTTTGGAATCGAGAACACCAGGCCGGCGCGCTTGTCATCGAACTTCAGTTGCGGCTGCAGTTCGCTGGCCGGTTGCGTTAATCGGTTAGCTCGCACTGTGCGAACAGTCAACGACAAGGTTTTTAGCGGAGGGGCGGCGATGGGCGCAGTTAAAGTACACAGTATCCAGGAGTCCGTACAAGCAGCCAAATTACAGGTCTGTAATCATACGCTGCATGCGTTCGGCGACAATGGAAGTGTGGTTGGTACCTGGGTCGCGACTTCGGGACCATACGGGCTTCGAGTCTCGTGCAAGATATGCGGCAAGTTTTACGGCTACGCGCCGGTGCGAACGGAACGGACGCTCCAGCAGCCGTACAAGGCATACAATGAGCAACGAAACAGTTCGGCAAACGGCGTCGGTTGACGGTTTTCGAAGGAGCTGATGGTCGCTAACGCGAGGGCCGGTTCTGTTTTGGTTCTTAGAACGCAATCGGCCTCCACGAGTAAACACTACAAGTGGCCACTGCGGCTGAACACTACAACTGGGGGCTATCATTGGGGCTTGAAGATTGGCAGCTATATGCAGCCACCGCAGCAGGGCTTCAACTACACCGCAGCCTACAGAGGAAATTCGCAAGCATAA
>JBGSJT010000283.1:0-10586 GCA_041741715.1 Pirellulaceae bacterium
GCGCGTGGTTCAAGTCGGCTCGTGGCAGCGCAGCGATCATCGTTTTCGCCAAGCGGTAGAAATGGTACGTCAAGGTCGGATCGGTCCCTTGCGAAAGGTCGATGTCATCCTAGGTAAGAACGTGTTGGGGGGGCCGTTCGAGCAGCGTTTAGTGCCGCTCAATTTCAATTGGGATTTGTGGCAAGGGCAAACACCCGAGGTCCCCTACTTGGCTGAGCGTTCGCACTACACGTTTCGGTGGTGGTATGAATACTCTGGCGGGCAGATGACCGATTGGGGAGCCCACCACTTGGATATCGCCCAGTGGGCCATTAATAGTCTCCCTGTTGAAATCGATGGTCGAGCCAAATTACCCAACGTCGAGAATGGGTTCAACGTGGCAATCGATTTTGAGGCGACTTATCGCTACTACAATGGCGTGCTGCTAAAGGTCGGGGATACTGGGCGGAATGGGATCATGTTCACCGGCGATGACGGTCGCATCTTCGTCAATCGCGGCACGCTGGAGGGGAAGCCCGTCGAGGAACTCGCCCAGCAACCACTGGGGCGCGACAGTTGGAAAGTGTATGACTTCGATAACCCAGAACGTCCCGAGCGCGCAGGTAAGCTCGATGCAATCATCAATCACATGGGGAATTTTTTCGACTGCGTCCAGTCGCGACGGCAGCCCGTCTCGGATATCGAAAGCCAACATCGTAGCGTCAGCACTTGCCACTTAGGTAATATCTCGATGCGTTTGGGGCGGAAGCTACAATGGAATCCCGTGCAGGAACTGTTCGTCGATGACGCCGAAGCCAATGGTTGGTTGCGGAGGGAACAACGCAGCGGGTTTGAGACCGTGTAGGTGATGGAGAGATGGAGTGACTGGCACTGGCTGGGGCCAGTGTGATCGAGGGATGGGAGTTGGAACCCGCACCCTTTTGGTCAAGCGCTCGAAGTAATAAATTGTGTGCATCCTAGTTTCTGACACTTCGGAAGAATCTTGGGACCGCCAATGGATTTGACAAACTAGTCTAATTGGTCTTTAGAAAACGTAGTTCGATATGACAACAATTCTTGCGCCACGGATTTCAGTGGCTGACCAGCAGCAGTATCAAGACGAAGGTTACTTTATCCTAAAGCGTGCGATTCCCGAGGAGCACTTGCAGATCCTGCGCGATTCGTGCGATTTTCTGATAGAGGCGATGCATGCGGAAATGGATCGGCAGGGGACCGACCATATTCATATCTCCCACCGCGGCAAGCGGTATCATATCGCCAAGCAATATGAGCAAGCGCCACGACTGAGTGAGTACATTTTCAGCGAGCTGATGGCTAAGGTCTGTCGGGCGACAATTGGGGAGACTGCACATTTGTTCTACGATCAATATGTGGCCAAGGCGGCCGAGCAAGGGAGCCAGTTCGCGTGGCATCAAGATGGCGGTTACTTGGGATTCCCGCATCGCCCCTACGTGACCGTGTGGGCCGCCGTAGACGACATGACACTTGAGAATGGGACTACGTTTGTCATGCCCTATTCGACAATTGGCATCAAGACCTTGGTCGAGCACGTGCGCGATCCAGTGATGGGAGACAAGGTGGGCTACTTTGGGAAAGAACCAGGAGTGCCCGCAATCGTGCCAGCCGGAAGCCTCGTCGTTTTCAGCTCGCTGTGCTTTCATCGCAGTGGTGCCAACACAACTAATAAGATGCGACGAGCTTACGTGACACAGTACTCCCCCGAGCCAATTTACAAACCTGGCACCGCGGAGTTGATGCACTTGGGTGTCCCGTTTTTGAAGCAAGGCGAACGCGTACGTAGTTCGTAAACGTTCACGGATTTGACCGAAAGTCGCTAAGCGGACAGAAAACGGGCCGACAAAAAATGTGCGGCAACAAGATAAATACTTAAGGGCCGAATGGTTATAGTCGTGGATGTTGTCCAATGAACTCGGAGATCTGAAAACGATGCGACGTAGGAATTTCCATCAGTTGTGCGGATCAGCAATGGCTAGTCTGGCTTTTGCGAGATTGGCTAAGGCAGCGGCTGAGGACTTTCAGCCCAATTACATTTTGGCATCGTGCCTGTACGGGTATCTCTATTTGGGAGAGATACTGCCCGAGGTGCGCAAGGCCGGGGCGACGGCGATCGACGTCTGGCCAAAGAAGCATGGCAATCAGCGCGAGCAACTGGACGATCTGGGGGAGCAGAAATTCTTAGCGATGCTGGCGGAGCACGATGTGCGTTTAGGTTGCATCACGCAATACCCTTTAGGGCCTTTGGGATTGCAGGAAGAAATGCGACTGGCTCAGCGACTGGGGTGTCACACGATTGTAACCGGAGCGACGGGGAAGTACGACTTGAAGGGAGCAGAACTAAAAAATGGCGTACGGGAGTTCGTTGAAAAAATGAAGCCACACTTAGCGGTGGCGGAAGAGTCGGAAGTGACGATTGCCATTGAGAACCACGCCAAGAGTTTAATTGACACTCCCGATTCGCTGAGATGGTTAGCAGAGTTATCTCCGTCTCCCCGGCTCAAGATCGCGCTGGCACCGTACCACTTGCCGCAAGACACCGAGTTGCTTTCGAGCTTGATTCGCGATTGTGGTCCAGCCCTGGAAGTCTTTTATGCTTGGCAACATGGTGCAGGCTGCATGACACGCTTGCCTAAGGAAAAAGAATTGTTGCAAATGCCCGGTCGTGGTGAGCTCGATTTCGCCCCCTTGTTGGCGGCACTGGTAGACGTGAAGTTTCAGGGTTGGACCGAAATTTTCATGCACCCCTTCCCACGCGGAATACCCATCCTAGAGTCCGCTCAGGAGGTAACCGACGAAGTCAATCGTGGCCGAGAGTATCTTTCGAAATTGTGAGCATCGCCCGCTCCCAACTAGCTGCCGCCGCCAGACGGCGGAGACCCTACGCTCTGGCGAGCGTGTCTATGACAGTAATTGACCGCCCGCTTCCAGTCTCAATCCTATGCAACAAGTTAGTCAAATAGTTTTCTCAGTCTCAGCCTGCTTGCTGATCAACGTCGCGGCTGACCGGAATGGTCATGCTGTGGAGCGTCCGAATGTTGTGTTGATTTTGGCAGATGACCAAGCCTATCGCGATTTCGGCTTCATGGGTAATTCGTCGGTCCACACGCCGCATTTGGATGAATTGGCGGCACGATCAGCACGTTATCCCAATGGCTACGTGCCGATGAGCGTCTGTCGACCATCGTTGGCTACTCTGTTAACGGGACTTTACCCGCATCAACATGGAGTCCATTTCAATCATCCCCCCCCAGGTCTCTCCGCGATGCGTAAGATGACGGCCGCCGACTACCACGCCACGCGGGCCAGTACTGACTATTTGATCAAACAAGTTCCTACTCTGCCTCGACTCTTGGCGGAGGCTGGCTACGCCTGCCTGCAGACTGGTAAGCACTGGGAAGGGAGCTATCGAACTGCGGGATTTACCGAGGGTATGACGCTTGGTTTACCCGCGACTCGATTAAGTCAAGTGACTGGCACGCGCGAGCAAGAGAACGGCGAGTGGGTAGCGCACGGTAACGGTGATGCGGGTCTTGTCATTGGGCGCGAAACGATGCGGCCCATCGAAACGTTTATCGATGAACATGCTGGGAAGCAACCATTTTTTGTGTGGTATGCTCCCTTTCTGCCGCACGTCCCCTTTGATGCGCCTCAGAGGTTTCACGATCTCTATGAAGGCCAGCAGCTCTCGGCCGAGTTGCGACCTTACTATGCTGAGATAGCTCGCTTTGACGACAGCGTGGGTGAGTTGTTGAAGTATCTCACAGTGCGTGGACTTGATTCGCAAACGTTGATTGTGTTCCTGTCTGACAACGGCTTTCGCCCCGATGCGACCAACAGTGAGAACTACAATGAGCGTTCTAAGCTGTCGGAGTACGAAGATGGATTGAGAACTCCAGTTTTGATCAGTTGGCCTGGTAGGATACAACCGGCTGAGCATCCGCAGTTGGTGCATTCGATCGACATCGTGCCGACGATCTTGTCGGCAGTAGGCATGTTGGAACGGAAGACCGAACAGATGCTGGGGAGCGATTTGATGCCATCGGCATTAGGAGTCTCACCACTGCCAGCGCGAGCTGTATTCGGGGCGATTTATCCGAACGATGCGCGGGCGTTGGATCGCGCGGCTAGTCATGCGCGCGGGCGTTGGGTTCGCCAGGGGGATTTTAAGTTGATTGTCCCCGGACGTGGTCCTCAGCCGCTCGACAAGCAGTTGTATCATCTGAAAACCGATCCCGAAGAACGCGAGAATCTGATTGATTCCATTGAGTTTCAGCAGGTACAAATGCGGTTGTTGCGATTGTTGGATGAATGGTGGTTGGCCGCCGAGCCGTGACTTAAAGAGTTGTGGGGACGAAAATGGTGGCACGAATATGGAAAGTTAACAACGAGACTTCTCGTTGAACACCATCACGCACAGGATCGTTCCCAGGCTCAGCCTGGGAACGCACTGTCCTGAAGGCTCCGCCTCGCGCCTACATAGAACCAGTGACGCTTCGGCAGGCGGAACTTGCAATCCATCGGGTTCCCAAGCAGAGCCAGCGAACCAGACGGTGGCAGAAAGTAACGGGCGAAATAGAAAATCTGAAAAACTCGATCTGAGAAATTCGAAGCACTCTAAAGAAATCTGATGCAAGAAATTATACGTCAATTGTGTTGGTGGCCGGGTTCTGCTTGGCAAGTTGCGGTGGTGTTCATGCTGCTGACAGCGCAAGTGGTTGGGCAGGATTTGAGTTGGCCTGACCCAGTGGCAAATCATGTGGTTCCGATGCAAAGTACTCCGGTGACGCATGGACCTGTGTTGGGAGATGTTACCGCGCGATCGGTTCGAGTGTGGCTGCGGGCCAATCGCGAGATCGATTTTGAAGTGCTGATGGTTCCGGAGCGACCACCGTTCGAAAATGCGCGAGTGATTGCTGGGCACTGCGATGAACAACAGGACTTTACAGCCTTCGTGCATGTGGATGAGTTGCTCCCTAATCAAGTTTATGCCTACGCCATTCGCGTGGGGGGAGAAATGATCGATCTACGTGGCGACTTTCGCGATCCTTGGCCGACGTTTCGAACCTTGCCGGATGAAACGAGCTACGCGCACGAGTTCAACCCGCAGGGGAAATTCAATTTGTCATTCTCCATCGGAGCCCGCCAACGCCAGCGATCGCCCGAGGATACCTACGGTATTTATCCGAATCCACCAGCTTTCGACACGATCTGGGAAAAACATCGACAGCGACTGGCTTTTCACGTCGTCAATGGCGACTACACCTACGAGGAGACGATCGATGGAACAAGGGCCGGAATTGAAAACAATTACAAGCTTTACCTAGAACGCTGACGTTCGCTCAATCGCTTGCTCAAACATGTCCCCATGTTGACCATGTACAACGACCATGAGGTGACCGATAACATCGATGGAGCGGGCGAAGTTGGGTTGGGGCATGGCAATTATTTGGTCCGCGATCCGGCGTTGCAGGTGTGGCAGTATTACGCCGACTGGGCCAATGGGAGTCGACCGCAATCAACGGCTATTCGAATGGGTACAGCCGAGTTGACGGTGGGTAGCGATGTGCTACATGATTCACAAGCCGATTTCGCGACTTTGCAACTCGAACAACTGAGCACGCTACATATTGGACCCTGGCTACGGGGGGGAACGGACGCGGCCAGTACAAATCGCGGCGGAAAGAACGCGGGGGTCTATCGCGTGCAGCGGTTGATTGATGCCACGCATCTGCGGCTCGACCGCCCTACCGTAGAAACAGGACAGGTGACATATAGCCTCGGTACGCATCATTACTTCGATCGTCGCGTGGGGAATTGTCACTTCCTGTTTTTGGATACGCGCGGCGAGAGAACACGCTTCCGAGGTGTCGAGCATGCCCACGACGCAGATCGACACGTTTTGGGAGTGGCCCAAAAAAGTTGGTTCATCGAAACTGTACAACGGACCGATGCCGAGTTTATTTTTGTAATCTCACCTGACCCGTGGTTTATCTATCACAGCAACTACCATATGCGCGGTGAAAGTATGGAATCGAAGGGGGATGGCTACTGCGGTTATGTACAAGAGCGCGAGGAATTGACAAAACTTCTGGACGAAATCGAGAAACCGGTGTTGTTGTTTACGGGAGACGTGCATCACCCGGTAGCGGCTCAGATTACCGATAACTTGTGGGAGTTTCTGGTCTCTCCCGTCAATTCGGCGGGACATCCCATCGGCACCGCGGGGTTGCCACCGCTGGGAGGTTGGTTCGATAGCGAGGGGACTACGGTCAAGATTAAATGGCTGGGAGGCTACCCGGACAATGTGCATTACTTGCGACAGCGCAACACTGTCTACGCGGTCGTGTCTGTGAATAATATCGTTAAGGCGGGACGCAAGAGTGAACCGGGTTACCAGTTTATTGCCTACGATGCGCCTCAACTCGTCGTCAGCTTCCATGATGGCTACACTGGTGAGCAATTGTATGCGGAGGGGATTTCGACACTCGATGCGCGGCCCCCTCAACCCGCCGCCGCCAAGAAGAATCGTTTCGGTCACTGGAATCAGAATTAAAGCTTATGAAAAAAATATTGATCGTTATTGGCGATGCGACGGAATTGCTCGACACCATGTATCCCTACTATCGCTCGCAGGAAGCGGGGTTTCAGCCGGTAGTCATCGCTCCAGAGAAACGCAAGTATCAATTGGTTCTGCACGAGGTGAAACCGGGGTGGACTATTACCAAGGAGTGGGAAGGGTATACCCTGGATTGCGATGTTCCATTTTCCGAGGTCCGCGAAGAAGAGTATGCGGGGATCATGTTCTCGGGTGGTCGCGCTCCCGAGTACATACGCTATGACGAAGATCTGGTGCGGATCACCAAGCACTTTTTTGCCACCAATAAACCGATCGCTAGCGTGTGCCATGGCGTGGAGATACCGGCTTATGCTGGCTGTGTCGAGGGACGCCGCATGGCGACCGTTCCCAAATGCAAATTTGATCTGGAGGTTTGCGGAGGCATCTTCGTCGACGAGCCTTGCGTCATCGACGGAAATCTCGTCAGCGGTCGCACATTCCACGACAACGGACGATACATTGGCCCGTGGATCAAGCTGCTAGAAGCGGCCAGGGAGGGAGTCCACCAACGGAATGAATTCGCCAACGCACAATGAGAATGCTCTTTGCTTCTCGCACCTCGGGAGGACCGTTTCGCTAATCCGTTACATGAAAATCTGGCATCAACAGACTTCTCCAAATTGGACGGATCGGGGCAGCTTAGCTTCGATCCGTTTGAACTGGTACGTAGTGTTGTCCCTCGTTGTTGCGGCGAGTATTTGCTCTGGGCCGATGATGGTGGCTTTGGCCGAAGAAAATACGCCCGTCGAATTTAATCGTGAAATCCGGCCGATATTGTCCGCGAAGTGCCTGCAATGCCATGGACCGGACGAAGCCACACGCGAAACCAAATTGCGGCTCGATCTGGAGGACCATGCGAAGTCGGTCATCGTCACGGGCAAGCCGGATGCAAGTGACCTCCTTCTCCCGAGGAGATCGAGGCATTCATTGCGGACCCGTCGGAAGATGCGTACGAGCGTGTGGTGGATCGACTGCTGGATTCACCGCAATTCGGAGAACGCTGGGGGCGGCACTGGCTGGACCTCGTGCGCTATGCCGAGACGTTTGGTTACGAAGGTAATTACGGGATCCCGCTGGCGTGGCGTTACCGCCATTACGTGATCCGGATGTTCAATAAAGACGTTCCCTACGATCAGGTTCTGCGCGAGCACATCGCGGGCGACCTGCTGGATCAGCCGAGGGTCCATCCCAAGGAGGGATACAACGAATCGATCATCGGGACGGGCTTCTGGTATCTGTACGCCCAGATGAGCCAACCAGTCGATATCCTACCCAACGACTCGTTTGTCCAATTGTCCGATAAAGGATCGGGGGATGATGTTGAGCTACTCAATGCTAGAAAGCCTTACACGGATAAGTAAATCATTTAGCGCCGCACGTGTGCTCGGCACCTCAGGCAATGTAGAGCGATTGTACGATTCTTCTAGTTCGACTACCAACCGCTGGTACTGCGAATCATGAAGTGTCGAATCGGCCGCTGTTAGTTGCTCTTTTTCAGAACCCTCAAGTTTTAGCTGGACAAGCTCATCAATGAATGACAACTTAGCAGACTCGTTCAAGCGGATTAAGTTCGCTTCGACTTCCCCCGAGCGCATCAAGTGAATGCCGGTCAGTAGCACACGATAGACGTAGAGCAGCGGTTTGACTCGCGGCGGAGATTCCTTCGAAAACAATTTCCACTGAGTCGCCGCAAATCCTAAGTAGTGGTGGGCGTGATGTTTGGTGATACAGCCGCTAGCAAGCGACCTTAACTCTTCGTGGTCTGGCGAAGTTTGAACGACCAGGGGCGACAGCAATTGCTCCAGCACGTAGCCATTGCGGCGCAGCATCAGTGAAATAAATTTTTTCGCATCATGCGTCACAAGATCTATCTCGAGGCCATCGTAGATGCCTTCCTTCTCCATCGTTTCATTATCGACCTGAAGCCCCACGACTGATCGCAACGGCAATACGTGAACGCCACGTAGATCAAAGTCGGAATCTGGCGATGGAAAACCGTACAGATGCGCTCCGCTGATCGTGGCGAAAAGCTGCTTGTACGGATGCGCATTTACGTGCTGCATCATCTTGTCGTAGTCAATCACGGTGTACTTTCTCCATGTACGGCCAACCGTCGCGCTCGAATGAGAAACACGTTGATGCGTTCGTAATCGGGGCGTTCTGGCAATTGGGTTATTTCGAACGCACCTTCAAATTCGCGTTGAAGCTCCTTCCGCCACTGATTTGTCTCTTCGAAAAGCACCTCGCCGCGTTTGATCGAGAGTAGTCGTTCGCGGTGCTCGCCGACTTCTACCATTACTTGTCGTTCTTTCAGTACCGTGATTCCCGACATCAGCAAACGAATCAAATGCATGACGTGCTTCCACTTCACGGTCCCATGGTTGCGAATGTCAGCCTGCATCTTCTTGAATTGCGAGGCGACGTAACCGGAATACGTTTGAAACACGAGTTTGGACAAAAACGACTGGCGTAATTGCAGCAGTTCCTGCCCTAGCGGAGTAATCTTTTCAACGATTGGCGAATACAAGCACTCCAGCACGTTGGGGTTGGCTTTCAGCGCCAACAACAAGAATTTCTGCAATTCCCAATAGCATTCCTGCGTGGCTTCGTTTTCCAATTGCTCAGGGACACCATAGAGGGACCAATGCATTTCTGCGGAAGGCAAGTACACGCCCCGTCGGTCCGTATCCGACTCGTCGCCTTCGAGCCCGTAGGCGCGCGAGCCGATAACGCAGCGAAAGATCACCCGATCATATAGTGCCTCATTGATCGGAGTTTCATTCGATCCGATCTGCACTCTCTTGAAATCTGCCAGACGAGTCAACTGATCGTGATGGATTGGTGACTCAAAACTATCGGCAAATTTTACACGATACGCATGTAAACGATCGACGGGGGATTGAACGATCACGCCGACGGCTCCGGCCGGATGTGCAATGCGATTGTTTTGTGCGTACACGTCCTTGAGTGTGACGACCTGCGTGCCAACAGAGTAGATCAAGGGATTAGAGTTCACGACTGCTAGGACTTGCTGGCTTGTGGAATGACTGATTTCGCAGGTATAAGGAGCCAGTTTACCCGCCGGTTGTTCACTTCAATATCCACCATACGAGGCTCTAGGATGAGGTTTGCGAGCGTTCAATGGCCAACGACACCAAGACGCAACTGCCGTCATCGATGACGTTGAGTCCGGCTTCGCGAGCTAGCTTGCTGCCTTGCGAATCTTCTGCGCCGGGTTGCATCCAGATGTTCTTTACGCCGGCTGCGATGGCTTGTTGGATGACTTGGCGAGTGACATGGGGCGGAGTGACTATGGATAGGGACTCTGGGACTTCCGGCAGATCAGCAATCGTGGCGAAGGCTGGATGACGCTCAACTTCGGGTGCTGAGGGATTTAGCGGATATGCGGTGCGGCCGGATGCGACGAGGGCTTGGAAGACTTTGTTGCCATACTTGGACCGGTCTCGCGACGCGCCCGCGACGGCGAATGTCTTTGCCGCGAGAAACTTCGCTGTGGACGATTCGAAATTTTCTTGCATGGCGACAGGTACTTTTCGATTTCTTGTGCGTTTAATGGAATAAGGACGCTACATACTGTGTCTCTATTTTCGCAAAAGCTGATTTTATTGCGAACCAATGGTTCAGCCTAGCGTCTATATCTGTGAGCACGTGGGAATGAGCGTGCTAAGGATTCTAAATCAATCTACTGAAATCGGAACTGGACAAATGACTTCAACACGGTCCCTGTCACAACGGTCAACAATGACCGAACGTTTTCAAAGCTGCAGGAGAGGCATCGTGTTGCAAAACGCGAATATGCCCTCGTGCAATTTTGATTTAGGGCAACCTAAACGTAGGTGACACTCGGCCGATTGAAGTCTTCGGACAACGTTGGTTAACCCGGTGTCGCCTTGAGCAACACCGGGTTTTTTCGTGCCTATTTCCAACGTAA
>JBGSJT010000284.1:0-38550 GCA_041741715.1 Pirellulaceae bacterium
GCTGGCGACCCACTCGCTGGCGCGTCGAGCTGATACTGTGGCCTGATTCCTGTCCAACCGTGTTCGTTTGCGGGACAACTGCGTTCCAATGCCGCTTCCCGTTCTTTGACTCTTGAATTAAAATGAGCGATTCAGACAACGCATTCTCTCCGCTGGAATTCTGGTCGTGATCAAAACATTGGCTGTGGTGGGCGCTACGGGCGCGGTTGGGCAGATCGTCCTCGACGAAATTGTCCGCCAAGGATTGCAATTCGAAACGCTCCGACTGCTCGCCTCCAGTCGCTCCGCTGGCCAAGTCGTCACTGTAGCTGGCAAACCGATCACCGTCGAATTGCTGGGCCCTGATTCCTTTGAGGGAGTCGACGTAGTAATCGCTAGTACCCCTGATGAAGTGGCCGCCGAGTTCGTCCCGTGGGCCGTAGAAGCGGGAGCCATTGTGGTCGACGAAAGCGCCTACTTTCGCATGGACCCCAAGGTCCCACTTATTATCCCGGAGGTCAACGCCGAGGATGTCGATCATCATCAGGGAATCATCGCTAGTCCCAATTGCAGCACGACGCAGATGGTAGTTGCCCTCAAACCACTCTACGACGCGGCTGGTCTCAAGCGGGTAATCGTCAGTACGTACCAAGCGGTCAGTGGTGCTGGGCTGGCAGCCCAACAAGAATTGCTCGAGAACACTCAAGCGCGACTCAATGGTCAGCCGCTCCCTCCCAAAATGTTCCAGCATGACATCGCCCTCAATCTCATTCCTCAAATCGGCTCTCACAAACAGGATGGCTTTACCTCGGAAGAGATGAAGATGGTCCGCGAGACTCATAAGATTTTGGGGGACAACTCGATCGCCATCAACGCCACTTGCGTCCGCGTGCCGGTCTTGATCGGTCATAGCGAATCGATCTATTGCGAAACGGCGGAACCGCTTTCACTCGATCAAATTCGCGAACTTTTCCGTTCCGCGCCGGGCATTAGCTTGATCGATGACTTGCCCAACCAACAATACCCCATGCCACGAGATTGCGCCGATCAGCCCGACGTATTCATTGGTCGTGTGCGCAAGGACTTGAATCATCCGTGCGGCATAAGTTTCTGGTGCGTCAGCGACAACTTGCGTAAGGGAGCTGCCACCAATGCGGTCCAAATCGGCAAGCTGCTGTGCAATAAATTTGCCAATGTCCCCAGTTGATAGTGCGCTTGAATCATCCGTGGATAGCTCGTGTGAACAACCATCGCCGTTGCTGCGCTGCTTTCGATTGACGATCGCCTACGACGGGACCAACTATTTCGGTTGGCAGCGCCAGCCACATCATCCAAGTGTCCAAGCTGCAGTCGAGCAAGCGGTGTGTGATATAACCGGCGACACGCACACGCACGTCAAAGCCAGTAGTCGCACAGACACTGGGGTGCATGCCCTCGGACAATCGGCGGTCTTCACGAGTGCTGGCTGGCCTGCTGCGGCTGACCGTATCCCACTAGCGATCAATACCAAACTCCCGAATGATATTTCAGTTCGCGATGCAGTGGAGGTAGCTCTGCGGTTCAATCCGCTGAAGGCAAGTACTGGTAAGCGCTATCGCTATCAAGTCTATTCGGCGCGGCGGCCCGATCCGATTGGCGCTCGCACGCACTGGTGGGTGCCAAAACGCTTGGAACTGGAGCCGATGATCGAAGCCGGTCGTTGGCTGCTTGGCTCCCATGACTTCGCCGCCCTGCAAACCACCGGTAGTCCTCGTTCGAGTACCGTCCGTAACATCCACGATCTAAGCATCACTGCCATACCCTACATGGACGGCCAGCTGATTAGTATCGAAGTCGAAGCGAACGGCTTCTTGTACAACATGGTCCGCAATATCGCGGGAACCTTGGTTCAAATTGGCGTTGGGAGAAAGCCGCCTGAATGGATGCGCGAAGTGGTGGCCTCGTGTGATCGTCGCGAGGCGGGACAAACTGCGCCAGCCTGCGGGTTATTTCTGCTTGAGGTCAAGTACTAACCATGCGCGTGGCCCACATCATTACGCGCATGATCATCGGTGGTGCGCAGGAAAATACGCTCTTCAACTGCCTCGACCTGATCCAGGAGTACGGAGACGATGTGCTACTGATTACGGGGCCTGCCTTGGGGCCCGAGGGGAAGTTGCTGGAGCAGGGGAGGGCAGGGGGGCTGCCGATCAAGTTTGTTGACTCCTTGCGCCGCGAGATTCATCTGGCTCGCGATTGGACCGCCTATCGCCAACTAAAAAAAACAATTAGCCAGTTCCAACCCGATGTGGTGCATACTCACAGCGCTAAAGGGGGCTTCCTTGGTCGCAGGGCGGCATGGAAACTCAAAGTGCCGTTGGTCATCCACTCCGTTCACGGTGCCCCGTTTCATCCGTACCAAAATTTCTTTGCCCGACAATTGTTCATTCGCTTGGAGCGCTCGGCCAGTCGTCAATGTCATCACTTGATCAGCGTGGCTGACGCGATGACTGAGATGTTGGTCGCGGCGCGGGTCGCACCGCGTGAGAAATTTACTACGATCTATTCGGGGATGGACGTCGAACCTTTTGCCACCTGCGCTAAATTCACCGAGCAGGCCCGACGCGAACTGAAATTTTCGACCGACGACATTGTCATCGGGAAAATTGCTCGCCTATTTCACTTGAAGGGGCATGAGTATCTGATTGAAGCAGCAGCGGCGGTAATTGCTCGGAATCCACACGTGAAATTCCTGTTGGTGGGGGATGGTATTCTACGTGAAAGCTATCAGCGGCGCATTAGCGACTTGGGATTGACCAATCATTTTCGTTTTGTGGGACTGGTCCCTCCCGAGCGCGTCCCTTATTACTTAAGTGCCATGGATGCTCTGGTCCACACCAGCCTGCGTGAAGGCTTAGCTCGCACTCTTCCTCAGGCTCTGATAGCTGGCAAACCAGTCGTCAGCTATGACATCGACGGAGCGCGTGAAGTGGTACTCCCAGGGGAGACCGGTTTTCTACTCCCTCCCAAAAGCGTCGCGCCCCTGGCCGAAGCCATTCTGACGCTCGCCTCCAGCCCAGAATTGCGAAGCAGGCTAGGGGGGAGGGGGGCCCAGTTGTTCACCGAGCAGTTTCGTCACCAGCACATGACCCGCCGTATTCGCGAATTGTATGAACGGCTTTTGTAGTAAAAGCCCGCACGCAGCTTGCCCCCTCGCCCGCTCACCGGGCAGGAGCAAAATACCGGTCTACGAATTGCCTGTGATTTGACTTATTATAGAGCCTCTAAGAATAAAGACACTTCACGCTGATCGTCGGTAAGGTCGGACGCAAGTCACCCTCCCGCCGAAAGTTGCGTCTTTCTGACGCGACTTTCGGAAGGGAGGGTCGGAGCCCCAGCGACGGGGAGGGCAATCCCCCCTCACCGCTCGCCGACCAACTATGTCGGTGCCCGTCGCGACTCTCCCCGAGAGAGTTGGGGGGTACCGGCGATCAGCGAGAAGTGTCAGAACAAACAACATTTACTGGCCAAACTCTGATGACCAAGATACGTGACTTCCTCGGGCCCTACCGACTTGTCCGCCTGATTCGACTCGGTAGTTCGTGCCAAGTGTGGGAGGCCATCGAAACGGAAACCGGTGCCCGCTATGCCCTCAAAGTACTCCGCGAGGACTTCCGCCTGAATAAGCAAGAGGTTTCGTTTCTGAAAACGGAGTTCGAGATCGCCAATGCTCTCAACCATCCCAACGTCATCAAGATGTACGATCTAGTCTTGACCGGCAACGCGCCGTTTCTAGTACTGGAGTTGTTCAGTGAATTGAACATGAAACAAGCTCTACGGCGCGGCCCGGAGTCGTTGGCTTACATGCTCGACAAAGTGATTACTGAGAGTGTGGAAGGACTTTATCACATGCATAGCCAAGGTTTCGTGCACTGCGATATCAAGCCTGATAATTTTCTAGTCAGTCGCGAGGGGGAGGTAAAGCTCATCGACTTTACGATCTCTCGGAAAATCAGAACGGGAATTGCCAAGCTTTGGGGAGGTGGGTCCAAGAATATTCAGGGCACGCGGAGTTATATGTCCCCAGAGCAGATTCGTGGTAAGCGTCTCGATCCGCGCTCTGACATTTATAGTTTTGGCTGTGTGATGTTCGAAATGGTGACGGGCAAATTGCCGTATACCGGCGAGAGTCCCAATGACTTGCTGAACAAGCACATTTCGGCACCACTCCCATCACCGCTTGTGGCCAACGAAAACGTCACACCCGAGTTCGCGGCAGTCATTCGTACCATGATGGCCAAGCGTCCCGAGGATCGCCCCGAGTCGATGTGGGAACTGTTGAAGATCTTGCGAGTCACCAAGATCTTTAAGAAACAACCTCGCATACCAGATACCAGTATCTTCGACGATTTTCCCACTTCGGGCCGGGTTACCAATCAAGAGCAGGCGGAGCCAGAACCAAAAAAGAACGAATGATTTCGTAAACCTCAGGCGCTAGCCGTGTCATTAACCACAAATTCATGCGGCAACTTATCACCCACTGTGAGCGCTAGAAGTCTTAAGTTCCGTCCGTTCTGAAAGCCCTAACCCAGTGC
Organism: Pirellulaceae bacterium; assembly: GCA_041741715.1. GTDB lineage: Bacteria > Planctomycetota > Planctomycetia > Pirellulales > Pirellulaceae > Aureliella. The sequence goes on from JBGSJT010000284.1 coordinate 4,554, forward strand.
GGGCACGGCACAGTCCAATTGAAAAAGTTAAATTGAAAAATGAAAAGTGCAAAATCATTTGGAATCGCCCGCAGAAGACAAAGGCACACTTTGCATTTTTCAATTCTCATTTTTCAATTTTCATTTCTCACCACGGTCTTGGCCGTGGGCCAGAACGGAACTTAAGGTTTCTAGCGTTATCGCCCTTACAGACTCCAACCATGAAAAAGTTTTCAGCATGCCCAAGCCACTAACTGGTCCCGAGTTCGAGCAACCGATGCTCGAAATCGAAGCCAAGATTCAAGAACTCCTGCAGCACCCGCCTGGCGATGAAGCCGTCGAACAGGAGATTATCGGCCTGCGTCGCCAATGGAACGACGTCACAGCCAAGATCTACGCCAACTTGACCCCTTGGGAAACTGTTCAAGTTTCGCGGCACAAGGATCGTCCATACACTCGCGACTATCTCAATCTAGCTTTTGACGAATTTGTCGAGCTACACGGTGACAAACATTTCGGCGACGATCGCGCGGTTCTCACTGGTTTTGCAAAAATCGATCAATTCAAAGTGATGGTCGTAGGCCACCAAAAAGGACGCACCTATCGTGAACGGACCAAGTGCAATTTTGGTTGCGCTCATCCCGAGGGCTATCGCAAGGCCATGAGCAAAATGCGGCTGGCGGAAAAGTACCACATGCCCATCGTCTGCTTCATCGATACCCCAGGTGCTTATCCTGGCGTTGGTGCCGAGGAGCGTGGCCAGGCCCAAGTGATCGCCGAAAGCATGTTTCAAATGAGTCAAATGCGGACATCGATCATTTGCGTTGTGATTGGCGAGGGAGGTTCTGGTGGCGCGCTTGGGATTGGTGTTGGCGATCGCATCGCTGTCCTGCAATACGCCTACTATTCGGTCATCAGTCCCGAGGGTTGCGCGGGGATTCTGTGGAAGAGTCACCAACACGCCCCCAAGGCGGCAGATGCGTTGAGATTCACTTCGACTCATTTGCTGAAGTTGGGAGTGGTGGATGATGTGATCGAAGAACCGCTGGGGGGCGCACATCGCGATCACCACAAGATGTCCGCGCGGCTCAAGAGTTACTTAGTGCGGACGTTGAGCGAACTGACACAGACGACGACTGATAACCTGATCGAGCAACGGTACGAAAAATTTCGGCGGATGGGAGTCTATCTCGATCCCGCGCTGCACGATCCGCTCGAGTCGACGCTCTAGGGCCGGCTTCTTCATGGGTGTTGTTTAGTGAACTTCAGACGCTAGCCGTGTAGCCGTGGGCTGAGGTTCACGGTGAAACAAGCCCCGGAGGAACGTCCGATAATGTTTCTTATGTTCGGTTTGGGCCTACGTTTTCCCTGGAAAACACGCATTTCCCACCGCTGTCGTAGCTACGTTCACCAGAACGCCGTAGCTACACCAGAACGTAGATTCCCTGCGGCTCACGCGCGACCGCAGCTACGTTGCTAACGTGGCAAGACGTTGCCCCAACTCGGCTGAGCTGTCTGCGCCCCTGACGATGTCGGTCGCAATCCAGAACCAAGCGTCGGCGGTGCGCCCGCTGCGGAACTCGGGCGCGGCGCGCCAGCCCCTTGTCCCAACGGCGGATAGATCTGCGGTGCGGAATTCGTACTCGGCCCGCTCCCACTCGACCCACCCGCGCTCAAGCCATTCGCCGGCGGAAAGATACTTGCCGGATCGAACTGAGTCCCATTCAGCGGCGTGGACAAATTGGTATTCCAACTCGCCGGCGCATTGCCTGGCCCGGTGGACGCCGAGTTCCCCGTCCCGCCGGGGAGCATTTGTGGAAGTGCGTTGCGGATCCCGCTCTGCAACGCTTCGGGGATATTCTCCAAACCTGGTATGCCGCCGCTGGGCCACAATCCATCGGTGGTTTCGCCTGACACGTTGACGACACCATTAAGGGCACCGCCATTTTTCAGTTTGTCATCCAATCGCGCCAGATAGGGACCAACCACTTCATGGATCTCTTTCGGCAGAATACCGATACTGTTGTCGAGCGCCTTGGCGATGTAGTACCCCGAACGTGAATGACAAATCGCCTCTTGCTGCTTGGGCCCCAACAAACTGGTCGCGAACATCGTGATCAACAGGCAGTAGACCAAACCCTTGGCCAACCCAAAGGCTGCGCCCAGATGTCGATCAAACTCCTTCAACCGTACGCGATCAATAGTACTGCTCAATAATCGAAAGCCGACCCAGATCACGAAGGAGGTACCGACGTACAGAATCAACATCGCCAGGAATTGATTCCACGGTGGCTTGGCTTGAATCATCTCCGCCACGTCGTAGCGAAAGTTGTACGACACGAAGTAGCTGACGACAATCGACGCCAGCGAGGCCACTTGCCAAGCAAAGCCTTTGATGGCTCCAAAGATCGTCGCCATCCCCAGCACGATCAGCATGATTAAGTCGTAACCTTGCACAGTGAATCCTCGCGGTGTCAATGGACCTCAGAAAGTAACTCGTCATCGCTCGACTCTGCCAGTCGAGATGCTCCAATAATTCGCGACTCTATCAAAACTCACTTCGCACGCGAAGAGCGTTTCCTCAAAGTGTCTCAACGCTTTTTTATTGCTAGCACAAATTGATCTTCCCGCGTGGTGAACTGTTTCGCTAATATCGCCGTTACGATATTTCACTACCACCTGAGGACAGCATCCGTGGCAGATTTCAAAACGCACATGACCGTCAGCACCGCCACGGGTGCCGTGCTGGCCGTGGCGGGCTACCAAGCTGGCCTAGAACTAACGACTTGTATCTTGGCAGGGGGGCTGTGCAGTGTGAGTGGCATGCTTCCCGATCTCGATAGCGATTCGGGGCGTCCTTTACGCGAAGCGACCACGCTAGGTGCGGCAGTGGTGCCAATGCTGATGGTCGAACGTTTTCAACGCATGAATCTTAGTCACGAATCGATGGTGTTGGCCGCTGCTTTGGTCTACATCACCATTCGCTTCTTTGTCGCTGAAATCTTCAGACGTTACACGGTGCATCGTGGCATGTGGCATAGCGTCCCTGCCGCGCTGATTGCTGGCAGTTGCGCCTTCCTAATCATGTCCTCCGAGGACATCCGTCCACGTATGTTCAAATCGGTAGCAGTGGTGATCGGCTTCATGAGTCACTTGGTGCTGGATGAAATCTGGTCGGTTGAATTCCGTCGCGGTGCCTATTCGTTCAAAAGTTCGTTTGGGACTGCGCTCAAACTTTGGGGACAGAATTCGTGGGCCAACTACATGACCTACGGCAAGTTGGCGTTGATTGGCATATTAGTATGGCATGATGAGGGCTTCATGGCTCGTTTCGGAATTGTTCATCCTGAGGTCCCACACACGGCCCATCAGCTAGTGGACATCCTCTTAGAGCGCAGCGGGCTGTGGCTGCGCTAAACCTTCTCATACGTCAGGCTTTCCTGCCTGACTCCCCCCTGCTCCACTACGCTCCCCACAACCTCTCAAAACAATTTCTTACTATCCAACAGAATTGTAACTGGCCCATCGTTGACCAATGCTACTTGCATATCAGCTTGGAACCTCCCCTTCCCTACTTCAATTCCTCCCCTCCTCAGTGCCTCGCAGAAACTCTCGTAGAGATGGACTGCGGTTTCCGGGTCAGCCGCAGCGGTGAAACTCGGCCTTCTACCGCGACGCACATCTCCCAGCAGCGTAAACTGACTAACGACGAGCACCTCTCCGCCGCAATCGACGACACTCAAGTTCATTAGTCCCTGCGCATCTGCAAAAATCCGTAGCCCCGAAATTTTCTCTGCCAAATGGCGCACATCGCCCGGACCATCTCCCTGCTCGACACCCAGCAGCACCAACAGGCCGGGTCCAATCGCCGATATCCGTTCTCCATCCACGGTAACGCTCGCTTCCGTCACGCGTTGCACGACAGCTCTCATTTTGTTTCCTACTCCCCTGCTCTCTTGACCACCACGTAAATCTTTTTGTGGCGTCTTTCTTGCCGTGTAAAACCCGTTAATGCGCCCACTCGGTGCCGCTCGAAATGTTAGCATTCCCTTTCTTAATGCGATATAATACAGATTCCATTTGGAATGTGCCTGGACCTAATTCCCAACTTCGATCCGCAAGAATACGTATGGTGGCCCGACTTGCATTTGCATTTATTTGCATCACTAGCCTAGTCAATGTTTCCCGCAGCCGCGCAGACACTGAGCGACCGCAGTTCGAAACCCATATTCAACCTCTGTTTGAAGACCGCTGCGGCAAGTGCCATCGTGATTCAGTGCGTAAGGGAGACTTGGATCTTCTCTCCATGTCTGGCATTCGCAGAGGTGGCGAGTCGGGAGAGCCACTCATTTCTGCGGCGCTCGATGAGAGTTTGCTATGGAGTGTTATCGAGAGCGGCGACATGCCCCCGCCAAATGAGCCCCAGCTGACTGACATGGAAAAGATTCTAATCGTCAATTGGATTGCCCAAGGGGGCCTCACAAGCGAACCGATGCCAAACGTAAATCGTCAACGGAATCAGCATGACGCATTGCCGATTGTTCTGTTGCGGTGCACTATGTGCCATGGTCCACAGCGTCGGGATGGAGGGCTTGATCTGCGAACGCCAGTCGCGATGTTGGCTGGCGGTAACAGTGGGCCAGCACTGGTCAAAGGAGACCCCGACGCGAGTCCAATGATTCAGCGCATCGAAAGCGAAGCCTGCCCACCGCGGGAGTTGTTGCTCAAATTTTTCGTGCGGCGTCCAAGTTCTGCGGAAGTGGAAACACTACGGGGCTGGATTGCCGACGGTGCGCTGGAAGAAGGTGTGAGTCCCGATGTTGCCACCACCGTGCCTGATCTACTGGTCAGCGACGATGATCGTCAGCACTGGGCCTTCCAACCGCCGCAGGCGAGCGCCGCGCACAATTCGATCGATGGATTTGTAGAACAAAAGTTGCTCGAACATGGTTTAACTTTCTCGCCGGAGGCGCAGCGTGATACGCTCATCCGTCGCGCCTACTTGGATCTGATTGGCATGCCCCCTAGCCCGGAGGAAAGGGAGCGGTGGAGCAGTCGCCCTGCCCCGCTGTGGTATTCCCAGATGATCGACTACTTGTTGGCGTCACCTCACTATGGCGAGCGTTGGGGGCGCTATTGGCTCGACTTGGCTGGCTACGCCGATTCCGAAGGAGGAACGTCCGCAGATCCGATTCGCAACGTCGCCTGGAAGTATCGCGATTATGTGATCGCCGCTTTTAATAGCGATAAACCCTACGATCGCTTTCTGCTGGAGCAATTGGCCGGCGACGAACTTGTCGACTACCAGCACGCTGATCGAATAACAGAGGAGATGGTTGCAAATTTGATTGCCACCGGCTTCTTGCGGATGGGAATTGATGAAACTGGATCGCGCACTATGAACTTTGTTCCTGAACGATTGAAAGTTATCAGTGACGCTATCACCGTGGTTAGCTCTGGACTAATGGGGCTGACGCTAGAGTGCGCCCGCTGTCACTCGCACAAATACGATCCCGTTCCGCATCGCGACTACTATCGCTTCAAGGCGATCTTTCAAGGAGCCTTGGACGAATACGATTGGAGAAGTTTTCAAACTCGCACATTGAATGTCGCGACCGATGAGCAGCGTCAACGTGTGGCAGGCACCAATCCAGTCTTAGAAGCCGAAGTCAAGCGGCTCGAAACACAACAAAAAGCGCTCACGACTCAAGTCCAACTGGAACTATTGAGGCATCACTTCCCCCAACAATCCGAGCTAGACAACCAAGCGACGGTGGCGGCTCTTAAGGTGGCCGATAATAATCGTACGCTGCCACAGAAAAACTTAGTCCAGCGACTGCAAACGGTAGAGCTGCTCGAAGACTCTCAGCAGCCGGAAACTGTGTTGGCTGGGCGCATTGAAGTCGCACAACGGCAACGTCAGATTGATCGCCTCCATCGCCAGATGGCCCCTGCTCTGTCAATTCGCGCCCTGTGGGATCAAGGGCGACCCTCACCCACCTATGTCTTGCGACGCGGCGAGCATGACAAGCCGGGACCGCTGGTGGGGCCCGGTGTTCCGTCTGTTCTGACCGACGGACAAACACCCTTTGTGGTGAAACCTCCCTTTGCTAACGATTCGATTTCAATGGACCAAGGGGACACTACGGACCAAGCGGGACCAACTGGTCGGCGACTCGCCTTCGCCCGCTGGTTAACTCGCCCCGACAATCCCTTGACCGCGCGGGTGATTGTGAATCGCATTTGGTATCACCACTTCGGTACTGGAATTGTGAGGGATTTGGAGAACTTTGGTTTGCAGGGAGAGCGTCCGTCCCATCCAGAATTGCTCGATTGGCTGGCGGTTGATTTTGCAAGTCGAGGTTGGAGTATTAAACAGTTACATCGCTCGATCATGAACTCGCGCACGTATCGTCAGTCGAGTCACATATCCAAGCAGCAAATGGAAATAGATCCTCAGTGCCGCCTGCTTTCGAGAATGCCACTCAGGCGACTGGATGCCGAGGCACTCCACGATTCTTTGCTGACTGTCGCTGGGAGACTCGATCCAGTCGGCGGTGGCGTGCCTGATACGGTGACTGTTGATCGCGATGGTTTGGTGAGCGTCAATCCGACTGACGGCGGCGGCTGGCGACGTAGCATTTATGCACAGTATCGTCGCACCGAGATTCCAACGGCGATGGATACCTTCGACTATCCCCAGATGGGGCCCAATTGTATTGGGCGAAATGTTTCGATCGTCGCACCGCAATCACTGTTCATGATGAATAATGCGCATGTGCATGATTTGGCAGCTTCTTTCGCACGGCGTCTACTTGCTGCCACTGCGGACGAGTCTGAGATGCTAAGCCGTCGCATCGAGTGGATCTACCGTGTGGCCCTGGTCCGCAATCCCACTGCGGACGAAACGGAACTCGGGGTCGCTACCATCCGTGAGTTGTTGGCGGCTTGGAACAATGATGAACAGCAAGCTTGGACTACCTATTGTCATACCATCCTAAACTCCGCTGCATTCCTGTACGTGGATTGAAGCGGTTGCTCGAGTCACGATTTCCTCAGCCAGAGATAGATAACATGCTCCCCCGTGAAAAACACTCACGACGCGATTTTTTTGAACGCACCAGCGACGGTTTACTAGGTGTCGCTCTTGCACAACTGCTTGGCGACGATTACTTGAGTGGCACGACTGCGGTGGCCAGCGAAGTCGATACGCTACAGCTCCCCTCGCAATACGACTTAGTCCCCAAGCGGGCCCACCATCAACCACAGGCCACGGCGGTGATCCAGTTGTTCATGAATGGCGGTCCCAGCCAAATGGATCTGTTTGATCCCAAGCCCGAGCTCAATCGCATGGATGGCCAGCCCTTTCCCGGTGATGTGGAAGGGATCGGCAACCAAAGTACTGCAGACGTGGGAGTGATGATGGGTGGGCAGTATCCATTCTCGCGACATGGTTCTAGCGGTTTGTGGATGGCGGATGTTCTGCCTCACACCGCGCAAATGGCGGACGATTTGTGTGTGATCAATTCGATGTGGACCGACCATCCCAACCATGATAACGCACTCTACAAGATCCACAGTGGGCGCCTCTTTATGGGATACCCGACTCTCGGGGCGTGGACCGTTTATGGTCTAGGGTCGGAGAACCAAAACCTTCCTGCCTACGTAGTTTTGAATGATCCGCTTGGCATCCCGAAGAATGGAACTCGCAATTGGACAGCGGGCTTCCTGCCGCCCGTTTATCAAGGGACTCCGTTTCGTCCCAGCGGCGCGCCGATTCTGAACATTACGCAGCAATACGATCAGCCCTCCCCCGTCACCCAGGCCGCGCACGAATTGCTAAGTCGACTCGATGAGATCCATCGGACTGATCGTCCATTCTATCCAGAGCTGGACGCGCGCATTCAATCTTATGGATTGGCCGCGCGAATGCAGCTGTCGGCCGGAGAGGCACTTGACCTAAATTCAGAAAGCCAAGAAACATGGAACCTGTATGGAGTTGGGGAAACTGCCACGGATTCTTATGCGCGGCGATGTTTATTGGCGCGTCGGCTAGTAGAACGCGGTGTTCGCTTCGTGCAAATCTTCCTGGAAGAGCAGCCATGGGATAGCCACGTCGATTTGAATGCGAATCACCGCGCGGTTTGCCAGCGAACTGACAAACCCGTGGCAGGCTTGCTACAAGATCTCAAACGCCTTGGGTTGCTTGATTCCACGCTAGTGATGTGGGGTGGGGAGTTTGGACGCACGCCAACTTCGCAGCGCTCGGGCGATATCTACACTGGTCGTGATCATAATATGCAAGCCTTTAGTTGTTGGTTGGCCGGTGGTGGAGTTAAAGGTGGCATGAGCTACGGCACCACCGACGACTTTGGCCACGCAGTGGTCGAGAATCCGGTTAGCGTTCACGACTTTCATGCCACAGTGCTGCATCTGTTGGGACTGCATCATCAACAACTGATGTTTCACCGCAGTGGACTGGAAGAACGCTTGACGGGAGTGGAACCACCACGCGTGGTAGAAGCCATTGTGAGCTAGACTACTCAATTACAAGGGAATGGCACATGCTACTTCGACGTGAACTACTGAGCACAGCTATTGCAGCAAGTGCCGGAACATGGCTGAGCACTGAATCTACGCTGGCTGCTCAAGCTACTTCAAAGACAACTGCACCGTGCGAAATTACCGATACTAATGTCAATCTATTCCATTGGCCTTTCCGCAGATTGCCGTTAGACGAAACGGAAGTGCTGGTCGCCAAACTGCGCAGCCTAGGAATCAGCCAAGCCTGGGCCGGTAGCTTTGAGGGCTTATTGCATCGCGACATTACCAGCGTCAATTCCCGCCTCGCAGTCGCGTGCAAGCCGTACAGGGAATTGCGACCAGTTGGTTCGATCAACCTCGAATTACCGGGGTGGCAAACAGACCTCGCGCGCTGTCGCGAGGATCATGACATGCATGCCATTCGCCTGCATCCGAACTATCATGGTTATACCCTAGAGGATCCTAGGTTCCTACAGCTGCTCGAGCAAACCTCGGCGGCTGGTATGTTAGTACAGATTGCGGTGTGCATGGAAGATCCTCGTACGCAACATTCAAGGTTACAAGTCGCGGATGTCGATTGGGACCCGTTGCCCCCCCTGCTCCACCGCTTCCCGCAAGCGCGAGTGCAATTGCTCAATGCGAGATTGCGCAACCATCAATTGGCCAAACTGGCACAGGCCCCTCGGTTGTTTTCAGACACGGCGCGCAGCGAGGGGATAGACGGCGTCGCTAGCTTGCTGCACGGCCTACCTGCGGGACGCGTCATGTTTGGTTCCCACTCACCCTTTCTGATTCTTGAATCGGCACTGATTCGCGTTGGAGAAGCCGAGCTGACGGAATCCGAAATCGAACAAGTCATGGCCAGCAACGCTCGGGCTTGCTGATGTAGCGAGTTACGATTTCATTACAGCGTCAAAGCTTACTTGTGGGTTCAGAAAAAAGTTCGCATTCTGCATCTTTTTGCCGCGCATCTTTTTGTCGGTGCATTTTAGGCATAACCAATTGCGAACAACGTTGAATTCGATTGTCGCCTTCCTATTGCCACCTAAACTCTCTGGCAAAAAGATGTGCGGCAAAAAGATAGGACACTCAGAATCAATTATATATTCATGCACTTGAAAGGCCCACGCGATGCAACTCAAGCCGACTTTGATGGGGTTCCCAGATCGCGAGATACTTGCCAGTTACCACATCTGGGACGCGTATTTTACTCCCGCGATCGCCCATCCCGGTAACGATGGTAGCAGCCAGTTGATGGCTGAGGTGGAAAGGTCGCTAGCAGTTATCGAAATGGCCCAAATAGAAAAATTATGCATCTTCGCCCATGTCGGTTTGGGGACCACCAACGATGCCGCCTTGGAACGGCGACTGCGCTCTGATGATCAGCTTGTACTGCGTCCACTGGAGCGCTGGCCAGAAAAGTTGTTGGGGATGATTCAACTCAATTCACACGAGGTTGCCGCGTCACTGTCCGCCCTGGACCGCTGGATAAAGAATGGCCCGATGTTAGGCGTCTATTTTCCAGGGAGTGGACCAGCCGCTTTGACATGTACTCACCGAAACTTCTATCCCCTGGTGGAACGCATCGCCGAACTGGGTGGAGTCATCATGCAACATACCTGGAACAAAACCGGGGGCAAGCAAGGTCCAGGGGAATCGACCCCCGCTGAGTTGGCTGAACTGGCACGAAAATTCCCTCAGCAGACGTTTCTGTGTGCCCATGCGGGTGGCGAGTGGGAGCGAGGCATTAGGGCAGTGAAAGACCAACCTAACATTCTCATAGAAACCTCTGGCTTCGACGCTACCGCTGGTTTCATCGAAATGGCAGTCCGCGAGCTAGGTGCCAACCGCATCGTGTTCGGGAGTCATCTCCCCTCCCGCTCGCTGGGGACAGAGCTAGCGAAAATCACCGCCGCCAACATCACCGAAGTGGAGAAAAAATTGATCTTGGGAGAAAACTATCGCCGCTTGCTACCGCTAGGCGTTTGAAACGCAAGACGACCGATGAGTGCGCGCGAGCCTGTTGAGGCTTGTTATAAATTAGGTTTGCGCATTGGGGCCGAGTACCACAAAAAATCAAAACCAAACGCCAGTCAGTCGCTTCAATCGTCCGCAGCCTGCTTGGCTATCGCATGACCAGTTGCCGCTCCGGCAAGTGTTCCGGTAACGCGCATGAGGGGAGCCGTGTAGAATGGTTTGCCTGCGGCCAGTGGTGTGAGCGATAGCGTTTCTGAAACGGCCGCGCCACCCAGCCTTGCGTAAACGGCTGGGTAAAGCTCATGTTGTAGTTCGGTCTGCTCTGTCACCATGGTGTAAGTCAACACGTCGCTAGACACATATGAGTGGTGGGCCAACGGTACGACGGGAACGTATTGCAGCATCGCGTAAGTACCCAACATCGGGTGCCTGCGGAATTGCTTGGCCATGGCCGCTTCGTATATCGCGCTGGTTGACCGCGTGGAATTGAGACTGAGCGTATTGGAAAACGGATCGTAATGATTGGAATGCAAGGCGCGACGTGGTATCAGAGCATAGCTTAAAAAGCTGAGTGTTCCGCCGGTTGCCTTCCAGAACGGAGCAATGCGATTATTTTCTTGGATCCGTTGCCACTGCTCGGCTGGTTCGTACCTTCGCACGTCAATCGCCACGTCATTCAGCTCGTTGACTTGCAAATACTGCTGAGCAACTTGAATTGCTTCAGCACGTTCCGCTTCGATCTCTGCTGTGTTGAGTTCTTCTCTGCGAAATAGCTTTCGCGCCGCTTTCCTTGGCCACTGCACTACGGTTTCAATTTTATCGATTCGCGGATGTTCGCCACCTGCTGACAGCGGATTAGGCGCAGGGGCGCCACTAAGGCTGGTATCAGTGCTTAGTCTGGGCCCCAAACCGAATTGATAGCTTTCGCGTACACATCCACTTGCCAACAGAACTACTGGCAACATAAATGACGTTGCTCGCATTAGACAAGAGTGCATAAGTTGGAATGGTGGCCAAACAGACATGACTGCTTTAGTAAATTCGAAACTATTTTGCCAAGTGGACGCTTTCGTCTGCCCCCGGAGTTGATTATCGGCTATCTGCGTGTCAAGACTCGATAGCGATTCTTCGCCTCAGACCGCTCCGCCGCTCTCTCCCCTGCTCTACCTTAGTCCTACCGTCAAGTCGCACATTCTGTCTGCCGCCAAGGGGAACGCTTCCAACGCTGGCTCCCGTGAATGGCCAAAGCACGAGCAATTCTAGTAATTGCATGTTGTTGACACACCATATCTCGTGACGTACAACCAGTTCGGACGTACGAGTCAGATTGCAATCGCATTATTGGACTGGAAGAGCGTTTACCCACCATTTAAATCAACGCACCCCAGACACATAGCCCGACCGACTACTCTCTATCGCTGGCGCGCTATCGCACTTGACCATGTCCACTCGAAATACGAATCTCAACAATCCAACTAAGCTAAAATCGCCAGTCTTTCGCGCGGTTGACGTCGCCAAGATCTACGAGATGGGCGAAGTGCAAGTCCACGCCCTACGTGGTGTTACGCTCGATTTGTTCGATCACGAATTCGTGGTACTGCTGGGTGCATCGGGGAGTGGCAAATCGACCTTGCTCAATATCTTGGGTGGCTTAGATATTCCTACCACCGGGACTGTTCACTATCAAGATCAAGAACTGACGGCCAGCAGCGACGCGGAGTTGACCAAATATCGGCGCAACTACGTGGGCTTCGTATTTCAGTTTTACAATTTAATACCAAGTTTAACCGCGCTTGAAAATATCGAACTGATTACGGAAATTGCCCAATCTCCGATGCACCCGCTCGAGGCTCTCGAACTGGTAAAGCTCAAGGACCGGGCCGATCACTTTCCAGCACAACTTTCAGGGGGCGAACAGCAACGCGTGGCCATCGCCCGAGCTATCGCCAAAAGACCCAAAGTGCTGCTCTGTGACGAACCGACCGGAGCACTTGATGTCGAAACCGGTATCGTCGTACTAGAAGCGATCGCGAGAATCAATCGTGATCTAGGAACCACCACCGCCGTCATTACTCACAACGCGGCCATTGCTCAAATGGCCGACCGTGTCATCTCGCTGAGCAATGGGCAGATCATCGGCATTGAGGAGAACATCCAGCGGATCGAGGCAGCGGAGCTAAAGTGGTAATGGACCGACGGAGCGATCCACGACTAACAAAACCATGCGCAAACTTGATCAAAAACTGATTCGCGACTTAACGCACCTGCGAGGCCAAGCAGTGGCGATCATGCTAGTGATTGCCGCTGGGGTGGCAACCTTCGTGATGTCGATGTGCGCCTACAACTCGTTGGCTTGGAGCAGGGAGACGTACTACCGCGAGTTTCGTTTCGGGGATGTCTTCTCCGCCGCGCGTCGCGCCCCGCAGTCGATCATACCACGCATCAAAGAGATCTCCGGTGTGGCGGCGGTCGAAACGCGACTCGCCTACGACGTGCTGCTCGATGTCCCAGATATGAGTGAGCCAGCCACCGCGCGACTGATCTCCGTTCCTGACTCAGGCGAAAACCAACTCAACAAGCTCTATATCACGCGCGGGAGGATGATCGAACCGAATCGAACGGGCGAAGTCGTCGTCTCGGAAGTTTTCGCTGACGCCCACAGCTTTGTGATTGGCGACTCCGTCCAGGCGATCCTCAATGGACGCAGCCAACAACTCAAGATTGTCGGGGTAGTCTTGTCCCCTGAGTACGTAATTCAAATTCAGCCTGGGAGCATCATGCCCGACAATCGGCGGTTTGGAATTTTCTGGATCAGCCAACGGGATCTGGAAGCTGCATTCGACATGACGGGAGCTTTCAACAGTCTATCACTAAAGCTGACCTACGGTGGCAATCCTGATGAAGTGGTCGATCAGCTGGATCGCCTACTCAAACCCTTCGGCAGCGTGGGAGGCTATTTGCGGGACCAGCAAATATCGCATCAGTATTTGAGCGATGAGATCTCGCAATTGCGTGGCATGGCCATCATGGCGCCTACTATCTTTCTGTCGGTCGCCGCGTTTCTACTTAACATCGTCATGTCCCGTATCATCAGCCAACAGCGAGAACAGATCGCGGCTCTAAAAGCATTTGGATACACCAATTGGGAAGTTGGCTTGCACTACATGAACTTGGTGCTGGTAATATCCTTAGCCGGTACCGTGATCGGGACTGTGCTGGGGATTTGGATGGCCTCGGGTATGACAAAACTTTACCATACCTATTACCGCTTCCCAATTCTGGAATTGCGCATTGACATTCTGGCGGTCGTGTTGGTGTTCTTAATTACTACGGCCGCCGCCATCGTCGGCACTTGGTTTGCCGTGCGGAGCGCCATGCGCTTACCACCTGCCGAAGCCATGCGCCCCGAGCCCCCTCCCAGTTTTCGCCTCACGCTGATTGAACGCATCTTGCCACGCCACTTGCTCTCGCCGGAACTGCGCATGGTGGTTCGCAACGTTTCGCGCAAGCCGGTGAAAGCCAGTTTGTCGGTCATTGGCATCGCCATGGCAGTGGCCGTAATGATCTTGGGGAGCTTTTCGCTCGATGCGGTCAACTACATGATGGACTTTCAATTCCGCAAGGCCCAGCGGCAAGACTTGACAGTCACCTTTGTCGAACCTGCGACGGCTTCGGTCGTGTACGAGATTGGCAAGCTCCCGGGGGTGATCCACAGCGAAACGATGCGCTCGGTAGCCACGCGAATCCACTTCGCGAATCGTTCCAAGCGCGTGGGCATCATGGGGCTTGAAGCGAGTCCGCAGCTCTATCGCTTGCTCAATACCAATGAGCAACCGGTGGCGGTCCCTGAATTCGGAATCATGCTCAACACGCGGCTGGCCGAAGTCTTGGGTGTGGTCCCCGGCGATTTGCTGACCGTGGAGGTGCTCGAAGATAGGCGTCCCACGCTCAGTCTCGAAGTGACCAAGATTGTCGAAGAATACTCAGGTGCCAATGCCTACATGAACAAGCAGCAGTTGCATCGGCTGCTTAAGGAATCGAGCGTGGCGTCGGGTGCTTTCTTGAGAGTTGACTCGAATCGTATCGACGAAGTATTTCATGAATTGCAACTCCGTCCGGGGGTCGGCAGCGTAGCCATCAAGGACTCGGTCATCGACAGCTTTCAAGAGACCATGGAAAAAAGTGTGTTGGTCATGCGATCCTTCATCGCAGGCTTTGCTGCCGTGATCGCCATCGGCGTTGTTTACAACAGCGCCCGCATCTCGCTCTCCGAACGCAGCCGCGATTTAGCCACCATGCGGGTTATCGGCTTTTCTAAACGCGAAGTATCCACAGTGTTGCTCGCCGAGATTGCCTTGTTCACGCTGTTGGCAATTCCAGTAGGCTGGCTGTTCGGATTTGGGCTGGCCGCGCTGATGGTCAGCGGACTAGACACGGACAACTATCGCATTCCCCTAGTCATCAATCCCAGCACATTGGGCATGGCTGCGCTGGTGGTCGTAATTGCCACCCTCATCTCAGCCATCATTGTGCAGCGCCGCATCAATGAACTCGATTTAATTGGCGTATTAAAAACCAGAGAATAGCATACCGCCTCGCGCTGGAGCGTACGTCAGGCTTTCTTGCCTGACCCGAACCCGCCAATAGCGAATGAATAGAACGTAGTCTCGGGCTGGAGTGTAGGCTTTAGCCGATTTTATTTGAGGGCCAATTTTTACCTCAGAACGAATCACTGGAAAGTAACCACATTTGAGCACAGATAAATCTCTCCATTCAATCTGTGTTCATTTGTGTTGATCTGTGGTTAAACCTTCATTCTCGAAGTATCGTGAAAAGTTACGGAAAAAGAACACATATGAAGTTTTCACTCAAAACGCTTATTTGGGGCACGCTGCTAGTCGCCGTCGGCCTCGTCGCATCATTCGCCCTGTTCCCCAAACCCGTCGAAGTCGAAGTAGCCAAAGCTACGCTCGGACCGCTGCGAGTGACTGTTCAAGAAGATGGCAAGACACGTATTCGCGAAAAGTACATCGTCTCGGCACCCGTGGCTGGCCGAGTATCCCGCATTGAAATCAACCCCGGCGATCGCTGCAACGAAGAAACATTGCTGGCAGTCATTCTACCTAGCGACCCAGCCATCCTCGACGCGCGGGCGCGAGCCGAAGCGACCGCCCGAGTTCAAGCGGCCGAGGCAGCCAAACTGCGGGCTACATCCAGCGAAGAACAAACCAAGATCGACCACGATTTGAATCAGTCAAAACTGGACAGGGCTCAATCCCTGTTGCCATCGCGGGCAATTTCACAAGACGAGTACGACGTACTCAAGACGCAGACCCAAGCCAGCGCCCAAGCCATCAAGACCGCTCGCTTCGACGTTGAAATCTCACAATACGAACTCGAAATGGCTCAGGCTGCCGCCAAACAATTTACTAAAGGTGACGAGCAATCATTGGCTGCCCCGTTTGAGATTTTCGCTCCCATCTCCGGCAAGGTGTTGCGCGTCTTCGAGGAGAGTTCCAAAGTTGTCGTGGTGGGCCAAATGCTGTTGGAGATCGGCGATCCACAGAATCTAGAAATTGAAATCGACCTGCTTTCCACCGATGCGGTCCGCGTTCAGCCCGGTGCCGAACTTACGATCGACCACTGGGGAGGTGGCTCGCCACTCGCTGGAAACGTCCGCGTCATAGAGCCCGCCGCCTTTACCAAGATCTCATCACTGGGGGTCGAGGAACAACGCGTCAACATCATCGCCGACATCAACGAACCACCCGAGCGCATCGCCTCGCTCGGCGACGGCTACCGCATTGAAGCTCGTATCACCGTCGATCAACTCGCGCAAGCTTTACTGATTCCCAACAGCGCCCTCTTCCGACACAACCGGCAATGGCACGTGCTAACGGTCGTCGATGGTCGAGCTGAGTTACGAGAGGTTGTGATTGGTCTGCAAAATGAGACGCATACTCAAATTGTGAAAGGCATCGAAGCCGACGAGCCCGTCATTGTCTATCCCAGCGATACCCTCCAGCCAGGCACCGCCGTCAGCTTCGCCCGCTAGCGCCTCAAACCTTACGTTGTCGACGCCCCCGCGCCCGCTTGCGGGCAGGAGCGAAAGTTTTGTTCGTTAGCAGTGCTGTTCGATAAGCACACCGCGAAGCCGAAGAGTGAGCTGATATCTCGGTTCATTGTTTCTTCGTTCTACGCGACTTCTTAGTTGGCGATGGCTCCGTGGTCAAATGGCGGACCTCACGTTGTATTTCTTCTTTGAGCTCTGCTTCACTAGGCAAATAAAGTTTGTAGCGGCTGGTAAAGATCGACTCAGTTTTATCTTTTCCGAGCGTGTACTTCACGACAGCGTCATTTTTGTCGGTACAGAGAATCAGGCCAAGCGTTGGCTGATCGCCAGCCGACAGTCGATGTTCGTTGTAGTAATTGACGTATAGCTGAAGCTGGCCGAGATCCTGGTGAGTCAGTTTGCCGATCTTCAAGTCGATCAGCACAAAGCACTTCAAGATCATGTGATAGAAGACCAGGTCGATATAGAAGTGATCGCCATCCAGCGTGATCCGATCTTGGCGGGACACAAACGCAGCAATTTCAATCCCTTTTGGTCGCGGTTCGACCTGCAGTTTACGGCCATCGATGCCATAAAACTTCTTTGTAAACGAGTTGGCAAACGTCGTTCTGGAGTCGATTATTTCGATGAGCGGACGATCTTCCGTAAACAGGTAGTGTACGAAATCGATCGGCTGGCTCTTGAGCGCATCAACCAAGGGTGTTTCATCGGAGACTTGCTCAATATCGGCAAGGGACAGCCATTGCACTGCAAAATCGTCGGCCAAGTTGATCGACTTGGGCGAATCCAAGAGTCGCGTGACTTGTTGAGCAAGGATTTGCGGTTGACCAAGCTGCTGCTCACCCGCGAGGTCCATTAGTTCGGCATCGGGCGTGTCGCCCCAAATGAAATAGGACAATCGTTCCGCCAATTCAAAATCGTCCACGCTCTGTTCGCCTGGACTGCCATTGAAAAGCAGACCACGATAAAGGAAAGCCGGCGACATCATGATGACTTTGAGTTCAGTCTTGCAGGCTGCCAACATCTCCTCAGCGCCACGCACGGCCGAAACAATTTTCTCCAATTCGTTTTCGGGCATTGTGCGGCGCAGAGCACGCGGAACAAAACTCCGGATCAGTTGTTCGTATTCATTTGCGGAGAGTTCGTTTGTGGACGAACGAGCCACAGAATGATGAGCTAAAAACGCCTCCAAGTGCACCGAGGAAAACGCTTGTTCCAACGCAAAGCTGGCGAGGTATGAATACTGATCCCAGATCAGCGTCGTCAGTGGATTAAACCGCGTATCGTTGCGAAATCCGCTTTTCCCAGGAGGATCGGTAGGGAGTAGCTTGAGCACCAACGATTTTTCGGTTCGAGTCTGCTCGGCCTCCACTACCGCAATCTCTAGATCAAATCCCAGCAGCGAACGCAACGTGTTTCGGTATTCCGATGCCGACAAGCGGCGCGGGCGGAACGGTGCGGGACGAGCTGCCACGTTGTCTACGAATTGCAACTGATACCAGTTTTCAAACTGCCGTCGTTCATCGTCCGTCGGCTGCTGTTCGTCTTCAGGGGGCATGCGTCTCGTTTTGATCAAGTCCAACGCCTTGGCCCATGACTCAAAGCGTTCTTCAACGTCTGTCTGCGTACGCACTGACTCGAATTCCAGATCGCCACTCGGCTGATCACCCGAATGGCAGGCCACGCAGTATTGGTCGAGCAGTGGTCGAACCACGCGTTGAAAGTCCTCCACCGCTGCGGCATGTGCGGCTGGCAGGAACCAGGAGATCGCGAGTAGGCAGCTCAGAAACAATGCGCAGCCGAAACGGTCCACTCGAAAAAGGTTTGGAAATCCTTGAGGTTGTAAGTGATGATCGCGTCTGCATGACAGACGATCGCTGCTGCTAGAACGTGACGGTCGTCCAGGTCGAGCGTGTCAATGATTGATTCATATCCGGAAACAAGGGCGTCAAGCACGTTGAGATTCATCAATGAAACAGTACGTTCCAGTTGCTTGGCACTTAAATCTGGACGATCACGCAGTACATTCCGCGTCCATTCTGCATGAATGTCTTTCGACCATTTGGCCCGAAACAGATCATTCAGCGCAAGGTGCATGAGCATATCACGCAGTGGCGCTGGATAGAGAACGCATGCATCGTAAACGACGGTGACGTGCCCCACGCTTTAGTAACCCATATCGAGTTCTTGGGCCTGTTTGGCTAATTCGCCGAGCGCTTCGAGTCGTTTGCTATCCATCGCCTGCTTGTAGACCAACACGTCTTTGAAAAACACGCGGCGGTGCGTTCCTACTTTGCGAGAAGGCAATTCGCCAGCATCGACTTGAGCGACCAAAAATGGTCGAGATACTCCGAGCAAGTCGGCTGCCTGCTGTGTCGTTAACTCTGCACGGAACGGAATTAAAGTCACGGCATTTCCTTGAGCCATCTGAGTCAAGACCTCCCCCAGCAGCCGCAGCGCGGACACCGGGATTGATAGTTCAATGGGCGAATCGCTCCCCTGGAGCGTCATCGAGACGCTCTGTGAAAGATCTTCGCTATTCCCCACAATTCGAGCTAGCTGACGGCTGGACTCGACAGCCAAAGCGACGTCAGCCGGAGTTGGTGAAAACGTTTCAGGGTGATTTGCAAGCAGATCATTCATCGGATACCTCCAAGAACATTGTAGCTCCAGATCGCCATAAACGCAATAAACGAAACACAGACCGGTAGTCGGCACAAAGCGCCTTCATCACACTGAGTAGCTGCCCCACCTCCAATTCAACTTACGTCGTTTCTTTTCTGCAGTCCACGCCTAGTTGTCTCGCCCAGGGACTGGCGGTCGAGTTGGCCGTGGTTCGGCCTGGTCAAAAAATCGCATATTGGTTCCAACCCGATCAAAGTCTCCCAGGTCGTCACGCATTGCCTCAGCAAGTGCTAATAGTCGCTGCACTACTTCAGGATTCTGCGCTGCTACGTTGGTCGTCTCTGCCAAGTCGTTAGCCAAGTCCACCAAGAAGGGCTGGTCGAATCCCACGCGATCGTCTGGCGTGATGTGGTTGTTCTTTGCGAAGGGAGCAGCGCCAATCGGCTCACGCTCGCGCGGCAAGTGAAGTTTCCACTGGCCTTGCCGCACAGCCTGCAAGTGAACTCGCAAGTAGTAGAAGAATGTCTTGTCAGCATTGGCCTTGTTGAATTCACCGTGGATCAAGTGCCGAATGTCCTCACCATCGATGACTCGGTCCGTAGGAACTGCCGCTCCGGCCAACGCGGCCAGCGTGGGTAACACGTCTAACGTGCTCGCGATCGCGTCGCACGCACTGTCTGCAGGAACGCGACCTGGTCCCCAGACGATGCAGGGAACTCGGACGCCTCCCTCAAACGTCGATACTTTGCCGCTCCGTAACGGCCCCGCCGATCCGCCATAATCGCTCGGCAGGTGCCCGTCGGCATGATTGTGGTTCTTGATGAGCCACGGACCGTTGTCGCTCGTGTAGATCACGTAGGTATTCTCCGCGATGTTCAAATCGTTGAGCGTATCGATGATGCGACCCAAGTTGAAATCGATCTCCTCAATGACGTCACCGTACAATCCGCGTTTGCTCCTTCCTTTGAATTGCTCCGAAGCATCCAAGCGGGTATGCGGCATCGTGTGTGGAATGTAGACGAAGAAAGGTTGTTCTTGATTGCGTCGCATGAACTCGATGGCTTCATCCGTATATCGCTGCGTCAGCGTCGCCATGTCCGCATCGGATTCGATCCGTTCGTCATTGCGCAGCAGATTCACCAGCTTATCGTTACTGGTTGGCGTTCCAAAGAAATAGTCGAAACCCTGATGGGTTGGCAGCAGATCTTGAAAGTACTCTGTCTGCGAGTGGGTCGCGAGATCCCATTTCCCAAAGCAGGCTGTGGCGTAGCCTTTGGTTTTAAGTATTTCGGCAATGGTAATTTCATCGCTGTGCAGTACCGGATGGATTTGTTTCACGTTTCCACGCTCAGCGACACGTAGCGGATAACAACCCGTCATCAGAGCAGCTCGCGACGGACCACAGATCGGTTGCGCATAAAAACTGGTCAGCTTCATCCCCTCGGCCGCCATAGCATCCAACCTCGGCGTCTGAATGTCGGGTGAACCAAAGCAACCGATATCCTGATACCCCTGATCGTCCGCGAAGACAACAACAAAATTGGGACGAGGCTGCAGCACTTTGTCGTCGGTGAAGGTTGCGGCTCCCCTATTCTTTGAAATGTCCCGCTGAGCTATCTGCCCCCGTGCGTCGAGCATCGGTAAGGTCGTTAGCATCAACAAGACTGCAGGGAGTATTCGCAGACAGTGCAGATGCAAGTTTGCGGTTGAGGAATCACATGCACAATCTGCTCGGTGCTGCATGGCGTCTCTGTGGATTCGCTGCATTCCTGAAAACCGAGTCGAGCAACGAGCGAGTGCATCTGTCATGCGATTGTCTCCCTGGCCACGCTACAATTGGAATCGAAGCCAACGCCAACGCACTTGAGCTGGCAATAGTCAAGGCTACATATCGGTAGTATTGTAACACGAAGACCACTGACGAGGATTGGATTGTCAACCGCAGGAAACCGTTGGTCGTGCGTGTGTTTAGCATCTACCAAGCACTCGCTCTCGACACCAGACAACTCTGCGCTGGGATGATTGACGACACCATCTCCCGACGTGAAAAGTGCTAGGCCGTTGTCCGTTCAGATAATCGAGTGGAGGTGAACATCGAAACCCCCGACGGACAGAAGCTAGCGCCTGAGGTTCACGACCGGACGAAAATTAAGGTTTTCTCGCACTAGCGCTCCATCCAATCTAAAAATTGGTGTTGGTTCGTAGTGGACGAGGCGACGAGTCCTTGTCATGAACCGGTTCAATTGGACTCGTTACCTCGTCCACTACCCCAATACTTTGGCTGGATGAAGCACTAGCTCATTTCTTTCGCCGCTCTCCCCAAATCATTGCAGGGAGGTGAGCCGGTTGCGTTATCAGTTCGAACTTCTTGGGCCGTGAGTGGGCAGTTTTTGTGAGTAGAGCAAAAGTGTTTTACTTGGGCTTCTCTTCCACGCGCCAGCCGTTCGTGCTGATTGTCCCGTAATACGGGTAGTAGTCCCAATCCACGGTCCCTCCGACGACGCGGGGATCGTGAGTCTGCTTGAGGTAATCAAAGAGTCTTTGTCGAAGCTTGGCCTGAACTTCAGCCATCGCCGTGGCACCAGCCACATTCACTAGTTGGTGTGGGTCGCGGCTGAGATCGTAAAGTTCCTCTGCAGGCCGCATTCCGAATGCCAGTTCCGCCAATCTGGCCACACCAGGCTCGTTGCGATGTTCCATCAGATAGTCCTTAGTCGGTGAGCTGTCGATCTCTCCGTACGGAAGCGACCGCGCGCAGTCGCTCGCATCCGGGGAACCCGACGGCCAACGCGTCGGCTCGAAGTTGTGAATGTAGAGGTACTCGTTCGTCCGAATCGCGCGGCAGGGATATCCCTTACCTCCCTTTCGGCAACCGTCGTGTCGTTCCATCGCTACAAACGCAGCATCCATACCAGCAGGATCTTTGCCTTCGAAAATTTCCCGGAGACGACGCGCACACATCATTTCAGGAACCTTCAATTTCGCAGCCTCTAGAAATGTCGGCGCGAGATCACTCAGGTTCACAAATGCCTTCACATCTCGCCCTGGATTAGCAATTCCTACGGGCCAGCGCACCGCCAGCGGCACGCGCGAACCTATGTCGTACAGACTGGCCTTACCCCGTGGAAACGGCATTCCATGATCGCTCGTGATGACCACCAGCGTGTTGTCTAGCACACCACGAACTTCCAATGCCGCAATCGCTTGCGCCACCATTGAATCGAAGTGTTCGACTTCCACAAGGTAATCAAGAATGTCATTGCGTACGATGTCGTTGTCCGGAAAAACTGGCGGCACGATCACCTTGGCGGGATCCTTGCCTGTCAGTTTCCCTGCTCCTGCTTGGTAAGCGCGATGCGGTTCATGCGTTCCCAGCCAAAAGCAAAAGGGCTGTTCTTTCGAAACCTGATTGAGAAAATCCTTAAAGTTTCCAGCATAGTCTGTGTTACTAATGCCCTTGAATGGTGGCTGCATTTTCTGTTGATCGAAGAGCTCACCGGCAGGATTGACTTGGCGGCCGCCGGGCTCAAGTTGGCCGGGCCCCCAACCTTTACCTGTGTAACCAATGGAGTAGCCTGCCTCTTTCAGCAACTCGGGGTAAGTCGCGAACTTGGCGGGCAATGTACTATGAATATTTCCCGCTTCCTCCAAACGCCAGATGTGCTGGCCAGTGAGTATCGCCGATCGGGATGGACCGCATGTCGGTGCATCGCAGAAGGCGTGAGTAAACCGCAGGCCTTCACGAGCGATCCGATCAAAGGCTGGTGTCTTGACTACCGGATCGCCATTGGCGCCAGTGTAAAAATAGCTTTGATCGTCTGAAATGCAAAACAGGATATTGGGCCTAGTGTCAGCCGCTGACGTGTTTGAGGCGAGATCAAATAGAGCCGCTACCGCAACCAATGCATGAAGAAAGCGGTACATAGACGGGGTGTTCCTCATTTGGCGATCCCAGCCACTTTTTTATTTTGCGTTACACGACGTGTGTTGATTCTAAGGGGCACGGGGAACGACAGGAAGATTTTACGACAGAAAAACTAGGAAATCCACGTATTCATTTTCCTGTCGTCAAATTTTCCTGTCGCGTCAGGAGTTGAGGACATGGCATGGGGACACAGCACTGCGTGGGTGAGTCTGCGAATACCTCCTGCGTTGGTTGGTTTGTAATGCCGACCATTAACTGAAGGTTTTTGAGATTCACGTCAAAGACAAAGTTCGGGGTGAGCTGGTAGCGGCCGACAAGACGCTCAGGGTTGACCACCTCAGGCCCGGTTTTCTTGGCGGCGTATTCCGCCATCAAATGTTGCACCATTTCATTGCCAGCGGATCAAACACGTGTTTCTTCATGAGAGACTCGAACGGCACGCCAGCACGGGTTTCCAGCAACGGCGCGGGCTTGCCCGCCAAGTGCCAACGCGCGTACTTGACGAAGTCTTCGATAGAAACATGAACTGTTCCCGTCGCGGCATAGACGGTCGGGTTTTCAGAGCCAATGCTTCTGGGGTCGACGGGTGCACCACTGGCGCGATGACTCCAAAGTAACGGTGGCTCAAGTCGCTCGGCGGACTGCAACGAATGAAAGTATGCCGAACTCATCTCGAGCGGAATGAACACAAGCCTCTTCATCAGGGACTCGAACGATTCGCCAGCCCGAGTTTCCATCATCGCCGAAGCGATCGCGAAACCGAGATTGGAGTGCGAGAACTTTCCTTGAGACTGCGTTGGTGCTTGGGAAAGCACCAACTTGAGCATACGTCGACGCTCGAGCGGGGGAGCTAGTTTCTCATCGAAAAAGCTAGCCCAAGCAATACGTGAAATGTCTGAAATATTTCCCGGCAATCCGCTTTGGTGCGACAACAACTGATCCAGCGTTACCGTTCGTAGTTGCGGATGAAGATCTTCGTCAGTGGCTTGGGGCCAGACGTCGCCAATGGTCGTGTTCCAGTCAATCTTACCGGTTTCCACCAGGACAGCCGCCAAGGTCGCCGTCAGCGGCGCGGTGCAGCCTCCCAGCGGAAACCGATCCGACAGCTCGACGTTGTCCGACGTTCCCCGCTTGCGAACACCAAAGCAAGCCGAGTTGACCAGTCCGTTGGTGTTGACCACGGCGGCAGTCATCGCTGGCACGTCATGCTTGCGGCACAGTTCCGCAAGCTTGACGACGATCTCCTTCGATTGATTGCTTTCACGTCCAACAGTTTCGTTCAAATTAGCGGAGTTTTTATTCGCCGATTCATTTGGCCATCCATCGAGGTTCGCGATTTCGCCTTGGTGGAACGGCGCGACATCACTGCCTCCAAGCCCAGGCACGGAGCCGCCTTTGAATTCGATGAAGAACACAAGCACGGCAAGTACCGCCAGCACTCCCATGAGGATGGTCAATACCAAGATAGACATTGCGGGAGCCTTCGGTGTTCGCCGCACGGTTAGGATTGCCGAGGGATCAACTGCTGGGCTGGTGCTAGACATGTTCTGTTTTTGCTTTCTGTAAAACAACAGCCATGCGTATCCTAGCGCAATTTCAAACGGAATCACGGCTCCCACGACCGCTTGAAAGAACGTCGGGCCCATTTCAGGAATCCGAAGCCATAGCCCGGAACACAAACCGCAACACGCGCCCAGCAGTGTGGGCAGAATGATCCAGGCTGCTACACTCCACGTGGGGACGATTCGATTCCAATTCCCCGCCCAACTCTCCCAACTAGCATTACCGCAGCGTGTCGGATCGGTGAGGTTCGAAACAAGCTCCATGATGTCGCCTGAGTGTTCACTGTTCGATTCATCTTCGAGACTTGCAACGAGTTTCAGTAAATCCTGGCGTCGCGGTTCAAGTGTCTTACGCACGGCGAATTGATTCAGCCAATAGATCGCCCCATAGATAACGAGCACAAACAGGCTCCAAAAAATCGCCGCAGGAACAAACAACCACCACGTGCCTGAGATCTGCCAGCTCACGTGAAGAAAGTATGCCATCACCGCAAGGCCCGATGGCAACAGGTACCACCAGTGAACGTTTCGCAGCAGCCAGATTTGATGCTCGACCTGGACCAACGACTCCTTCGCATAGAAACCGAGCGGTTCACCTGGCGCACTTGGTCGCTGCGGGTGACGGCGGCGGTCCACAAGAATGAACGCGGCAATCCACACGAATACTGGCAAGCTCAAATACCATGACCAGGGCTGCGACGAGGCTAAACCCATCACCAGCCAAACGGGGATCAAGAGCAATGCTGTTCCCGCCTCACGAACATCGCGCCACAAGATCATCGATTGAAAACCTTGCTGGGATCGCTGCACTTCTTTCGAGAGCGAGTCGATGTCGATGGTGACGCGAGTCTGAGTCGACTCCGCCTTCCACGCTTGTTGAAATGGATCAGGATTCATTGGAGTCTCCTTTCATCAAGGCGTTCAAGGCTTTCTTCGCTCGATTGAGCCTCACGCCCACATTGCTTTCCGAAATCCCCAACACGTCCGCCATCTCTCGATAACTAAGTTCATCCAAATACAACAGCACGAGTGCTGCATCGGTTTTGGGTAGCTGATGAATCGCTTCGTAAAGTTGTTCAATGGTCTCCCGTTGCTGTGCTTGCTCGGCGCTGTCAGCGCCGTCAGAGACATGCACCTCTAGCAACGGTTTCTGATTCACCCGCCGCCGCCTGTCCTTGCGTTGCCAGTTCATCGCCGTGTGCAACGCCACGCGATAAAACCACGTCGCCGCACTAGCGCGGTCCTCAAACTTTGGCAACGATCGCCACGCCTGCAAGAGAATTTCTTGAGCCAAGTCTTGACATTCCTCGCTGGTCAACGTGTAGGCACGCGCGACCTTGATGACCGAAGAGCTATGCTCCTCAAGCCACTGCGTGAATATCGACTTTGGATCTTCTTTAACCACAAACCGCATTTGACGTGCGTTTCAGATTCTTGTTCTAGTATGGTTGGTAATGCGACCAAACCGTCTCTTACACAAAACGGGGAGAATTGTTTAAACTTCTCTGTGAACACCACTCCGGTGAACACCTTGAAGTGAAAGTGTAGCCGTTCACGGTAAACGTCGGAATTGAGACAGAGTAGAACCATTGTCTCAATGGTTCACCTCTTCGGATTGCTTAATCCCGTCAAGAACCTGAACAATTGGGGACAATTGTTCTACTCTACGATAGACAATCGAGGCATTGAATGAGTCAAACGCATGTCCAATTGGAATTGATTCCGGATTCAGACGACGTGAATCCTGCTGTGACGACAGGCCCTGAGCGGGTGTTGTCGATTGATGCGTTGCGCGGGTTCGATATGTTTTGGATCATTGGCGGGTCTTCTATCGCTCAGTCTCTATCGAAGAATGACGATCCCCAAAGTTGGGGCAGCCGCTTCTCCGAGCAATTCGAACATGTGGCCTGGGAAGGATTTCGGTTCTACGACTTGATTTTTCCATTGTTCATCTTTTTAGTCGGCTGCGTGCTCCCCTATTCGCTGAGCAAGTATGCATCCAGCCCGCGACAGGTTTACGGACGGATCATTCGTCGTGGCGCGTTGCTGGTGCTGCTAGGTTTTTTGGTGAACGGTGTACTGCAATTTGACTTTGCCAACATGCGATACGCGCACGTCTTGCAACGTATCGGGATAGCCTATGTATTTGCAGCGATCTTGTACCTGCATTCTACATGGCGCGAGCAACTGGTTGTCACAATTGGCATCTTGCTGGGCTACTGGGGACTGCTGGCCTGGGTGCCCGCGCCGGGCGGCATCGCAGGTGACTATTCGATGGAGGGAAACCTGGCTGGTTACGTCGATCGCACATACATGCCAGGCATTATTCTGGAGAAGTACTACGGGGTAGGCGACAACGAGGGATTTCTGTCGACGATCCCCGCCCTCGCAACGGGGCTGATGGGGCTGTTGGCGGGGACTTGGTTGCAATCCGCCGCGCGACCATGGCGAAAAGTGCTTGGGTTGACGGTCGCTGGTTTGATAAGCTTGGCCGTCGGACACGTGTGGGGTGTTTCGTTTCCAGTGATCAAGAACCTTTGGACCAGCAGCTTTGTGTTAGTGGCGGGGGGGTGGAGTCTATTGCTGTTGGCGATGTTCTACGCCATCTTCGACGTACTCAACTGCCGTCGCCTAGCATTCTTTTGGGTCGTGATCGGTATGAACGCAATTACAATCTACGTCGGTCAGCGAATTGTCAACTTTCACGATATCGCAGAGTTCTTCTTCGGCGGTTTTGCAAAACTAGCTGGTGAATCCTCCGGATTGGTGCTGCTGATTGGGATCTTGGCCGTAAAGTGGCTACTACTCTTCACCATGTTTCGCCACCGCATCTTCTTGCGAGTCTGATACGATCGAGTTCTACAAGCGTTGCGGATTTGAGGTGTTTGAAACGCTTGCAGGTGCGTTGGCCATCATACTGAAGCAGGTGGCAGGAAGCCGCAACGCAGCCAGTCAACCAAAGGCCAACGGCAGGCACTCTGCGTTAACCGACTGAAGTTTACGTATCTGAGGTTCGTTGCCTTGCGGCCCTCATCTTGAGACTAACCCATGACGAGTTCTGGGCTAAGATTGCTAACTGCGTTTGATGCCATTGAAGCGGACCATTCGCAATCATCCCGTAAACAGACTTTGAATGGGCGTTCCATCTCGAACGAGAGTGACCGGACGACCGACGTTCGTCTGAAACTCGGTGTCGGGCGGAATGCCAATGTTTGCAAAGTAAGAAGCCGCCAAATCATCCGGAGTGAATCCATCGGAGACCGGTTCCGCAGCCTTCGCGTCCGTTTCACCAATCACCTGCACCCCCTCGAATGTCTCCTCCAGCCATAAGAGCACACATCGCCCTGGCCCAGTGATCTCGTCCGCCTTGATTATTGATCTTGGGGGTGCGACCAAATTCGCCAACGGCCATGATGGCGGTGGATTTAAGCAGCCCGCGTTCGTCCAGTCGATCAAGCAATGCTACCAACCCTCGGTCAAACGGAGGTAGCAGAGTGCGGAGTCGTGGGAAATTGTCCGAGTGAGTGTCGAAATCGAAGTCTGCGGGACGCAATCTCACAGTGACAAAGTGAACACCAGCTTCGATCAGCCGCGCGGCAAGCAAAAGTGACTGACCGAATTCGTGTTTGCCGAAGCGGTCGCTCTCCTCAGGCTTCTCGTTCGAAAGATCAAATGCCGAGTGGGTCTGTGGCGAACTAATAATATCGAAAGCCTGTTGGGAGAATCGATCCATACCGCGAACCTGATCGTCTAGCTCCTCAAACCCACGAAACGCAATATCGAGGTCATCCAGCAATCTCTTTTGCGACTGGTACTTTTCGACCGTCAATCCGTCCTCTAGCGATACGCCGCGGACCACATAAGGCATGCCATGTTTCGGCTTGTCGGCCGTCAGCGGGCTGTAACGCGAACCGAGATAACCGGGGCCCACAAAGGATTCGTCGATCGAAACATAAGTCGGTAATTCCGGTGCCGACGGAAATTCGTGACTGACAACGCTTCCATATTCTGGATGACTGACCGTCTGCGATGCCTTGTTCCCTGTTAATAGGTACTTCTTAGCCAGTCCGTGGTCGGCGACGTTGTGAGTGATGCCACGGATGATGGCGTATTCGTCAGCACGCTGTGCGAGCATCGGCAAGTGCTCACATATTTGCACTCCCGCTACATTGGTTGAAATGGGTTTAAACTCTCCACGTACTTCGATCGGCGCATTGGGTTTTAATCGGCCTGCGTCCATCGATCGAAGGGATGCTTGTGGCACTCCGCGCACTGCAATTGGATTCCCAGGAACGCGTGCGCCACCGACATGGCTGTATCCTGAGGTTTTTCCAGACTCTGTCGCGTCCAAAAAGTGGGCATGCCTTCTCCTCCGCCGGACAATTCAGCCAGCATGATACCTTCCACCAGCTGGTCGTAGGGTGCGTTCTCTACGACGCGCTCGTAGGTCCAGTTGTACCACTCGGAAGCTTTCCGGTAGCCATCTTCACTTGCAAGCTCGAGCAAGCTGCTAATCGATTTCGGGCTGCAGCCCGTGTAATCGCAGAACTTGTTTGTCCACCACGCGGCGTAGGTCGTTCGCTCCAGGAGTTCGTCGATCTTGCGACGGCGTTTGTCAGCAGACCGATCGGCTACGAATGAAGTCACTTCATCGGGCGTTGGTAGAGTGCCTGTCATATCTATGCTCGCTCGACGCAAGAACTCCGTGTCCGTGCAGATAGCCTCATTCCCGAGTGTGTTGCCAAACAGTAGCAGTAGCACGACCGGCGCGATGAAGTAACGCATAACGCAACATCCTATAACTGCGTGACAATTTCCGACAAAAAAATGTACGGCAAAAAGATAAGTCCAGTTCGTATGGCACGAGATTAGGCGTCCGTGAGCGGAATGGGCGCTAGCCCACCGGTGAATTCAAGTCGACTTTTCCGAGCAAAACTTTTCCCGTGCAAAACCGGTGGGTTTGCGCCCATTCCGTTCAGTCCAGGCCGTTTGTGGTCCCGGCCAAGCTGATCTTTTTCAGAGTCTTCGTGACGTCCAGCGCATCCTGTGCTGGGCTTCGATGCATGACGCTGACGCGAATGCTGTCCCCTTCGTGCAAATCTGTAAATAGGTCGCGGTGATCGTTGTAGAATCCAGCGATGCGAATACGTCTCCCCTGAATGCTACTTGCGTCGGTCGCTTGGCTGCCATCGGCGGCTTTGGCTTCCGCTACTTCCAACAGCACTTCGTAACCGGTCGCTTCGATGACCTTGCCAACGAGTTCGCCCTGAAAACCTCGAAATGCATCCGGCAGAACACCGAAGTCCTCTGGCTTGAAGGGTGACGTGCGTTCAAGGACTTGGAATTTGAAACCGAAGCCCAACTCATTCGTTTCCGGATTGAAGTCACCAGTGCGAACCTTAAACGTCTCACCCCGTTTGATCTGCAACAGGTTGTCGAGGAATTGGCCCGCAACACCTACCAACTTGACTTGCTTTCCGACGATCTGTTCCTTTTTGACTCCACCGCTCTCGATCTTCTCGCGGACGCCAGCGTTTTCCGCTATTAGCTGAGCATAAGCCTTTTCCCAATCGGTATCTGCGTTTTTCGCGATTGAAATCGCCGAATTTTCCAGCTTTGAGCCTTCCACTTCTTCATCTGCTACGACCTGCTCTGCGCTCCGTTCAAAGCCGTTGGCTAAGCAGTACAAATGAGTCGTTGACCGCAGAATGAGCGCACTACCAGCGACTGCTGGCGAAGCGATAAAGCTGGCATTCAGCGAGTTCTTCGCGAGTATTTCTGGTTCTTCTCGCGACACCGGCAACACGGTGACATCACCTTGTTTGCTTAGAAAGTAGAGTTTTCCATCCGCACAGATGGGCGATGCCCAATGGTCACCTCCCAATCGCTTTTTCCAGATCTCCTGGCCAGTGAAAGCATCCAGACAGCGAACAATTCCACCTTTGTCTGTCACCATAAACAAAAGTTTGTCAACAATCACGGGAGACGGAATGTGAGGCGTACTTTTCGTAGTCGTCCACGCGATGTGTGACTCGGTAACGTCGTCGTGACCATCGACCTTGACGGCCAACATGTGACCGGTCAGACCGCTGGTGAAAACATAGATCATGTCGTGAGCGAAGAGTGGTCGCGCAGCCACATTGAACCCGCCCGGATGAAGCACTCGCCACAATTCATCACCATTTTCTGGATCATAGGCCATCGTGGCTTCAGCCGCAGGTGCAATCAATTGTCGCTGACCATTGAAATTGATCAAAGTTGCTGTCGCAAATGCCTTCTTGTTGTCATTCGGCTTACCGCCCAGACACTACCATTTTCGTGATCGAGGGTCGCTGAGTTCTTATATGCCTTCATGGCGTCGACCTTGTCCATTTCTCCGCTGGTGACGGAACTCTTGAGGGTAAGTGCCAACATCCAAAGATCGGATATCCGGATACTACGGGGGATGCGAGTAACTCTAGACGAGCCATTTTCAATGCAGAAATTGGTAATAGTTCCGTTTTTGCTAGTTCGCTTGTTTGCTGCAATGCGCTATCATAGTACGATTGCTCTCTAATCTGTTGCTCAACACCCCCCTTTTCTATTCGAGCACTGCTTCTCGTCGTCGCAACCGCACTGGGAATCGATGAAAACGAAAATGTATGCAATCGGAATGTCACTACTGCTTGCGCTGAGCTGTTCTTGCACTGTGCTGGCGGACATTATTAAGTCAGTGACGGTGCAACCGATTATCGTCTCGAATGACAATGGCTCCATGACAGCTGGCTTTTTTGGAACGCCCAGTCAAGAGTCGACGATCAAAGGTCTGATCAACGACATTTGGGCACAAGCAGAAATCAATGTCGACTGGTTAGCACCGAACGCTTGGAATAATACCTTCGCCAACCGTGGTGCGGGTACGCTGACGATGGCCCGGCCAACTTCGGATCTCGGAACCATAGTTAGTGCTGGCGATTTAGCGGGAGTTGGCAATGCTGACGCGAACGTGATCGATTTGTACTTCGTTCAGATTGCGGCTGGTTTTATGGAACTCGATGCGAGCTTCGCCAACGGACTCGCATTCCTGGGTTCCAACGGAATTACTGCGCACGTGGGCGAAAATTTGCCGGGATTCACAGGTGGTCAAAACGTTGCGGCGCGAGTCATCGCCCATGAGATCGGCCACAACTTGGGGCTGGATCATATCATCGAAGCTCAAAACCTAATGCAGGCTGCCGGATCACCAGTTCCAGGCTCATTGCTCAACATGGCTCAAATCACTACGGCCCGAAACAGCTCTTTCGCTCGCGCGGTACCCGAACCCAGTAGCTGGCTGCTGCTGGCAACCGGTGGTGCGTTTGCCGCCTTCCGACGACGGCGGGTGGCTTTTTCAATAATAAGTTAGCATTGTGGGCCAACATAGATGTCGCTTCGCGGCGAACGTCCATTTAGACCAAGTGACATTCGCCGACAAGTGTTCAAGTTATCATTCGTGTGTTTGAGAGGGATCGACTATGGTTTGGCGAGTTGGATGGCTGGTTACGTTGTCGGCTGCATTATTTGTCTTAAGTGGGCTGGGGCATAATGACTTGCTCATTCTCCACGCCGGTGACAACTGGACTCGCTTTCGTGGTGCTGATGCGACAGGAGTTGTGGTCGACAACTCAGCACTTCCGACGCAGTGGAGTAAGTCCGAGAATGTTGCTTGGGTTGTCGATGTTCCAGGTCAAGGTTGGGGCAGCCCGATCGTGGTCGGCCAGCGAGTCTACGTTAGCTCCGTGGTGGCCGATGAAGCGAATACCGCGCCACAAAGTGGTCTCTACTTGGGCGAAGGAGTGCGCGATCCAGCCAAGGGTATCCACCACTGGATGGTTTACTGCTTTGACTTAACGACCGGCGATGAAGTATGGCAGCATGAGGCTCATGCAGGTCGGCCGCTGGTTCCGCGTCATCCCAAAAGTTCGTATGCCGCCGAAACGCCCACGACCGACGGCCAACGCTTGTTTGTGCTATTTGGTGATCTTGGATTGTACGCCTATAGCTTGGAGGGGGAACCACTGTGGTCGCAAATGATCGAGCCGAAGAAGACCAATATGGATTATGGTGCGGCAGCCTCTCCAGTCGTGCATGATGGGCAAGTCATCGTGGTCTACGACAATAAAGAAGAATCATGGATTGCCGCCTTCGATGCAGAGTCGGGCGAGCGAAAGTGGCGCACGCCACGCGATGAAACCCATTCGTGGGCGACACCGTTTGTGTGGCAGAACGAACAGCGAACCGAGATTGTTGTCCCTGGACGGCGACAGAACCGCAGCTATTCACTCGCCGGTAAAGAGCTGTGGAATTTCGACGGCAATATGTCCGTGCTGGTCATCCCCTCCCCCTTCGCCGCTCACGGGATGTGCTATATCGCTTCGGGTTACGTGGGTGATGCCCATCGACCTACTTTTGCCATTCTCCCGGGTGCGAGCGGACAATTGGCTGCGGAAGGCGAGTACGCGGACAATGAATTTATCGGCTGGTATCAAGCCAAAGCCTCTCCGTACAACACCACGCAGATCGTCTACGGCAATTACCTTTATACCGTCTATGATCAAGGCTTCATGACTTGTCACAATGCACACACCGGCGAGGAGGTCTACGACAAACAACGATTCTCACCCAAGGGTACATTCACGGCTTCCCCCTGGGCTTACAACGGCAAGGTATTCTGCCTCAGCGAGGAAGGTCTGACCTACGTGATCAAAGCTGGGCCTGAATTCGAGACACTCGGGATAAATCCACTGGATGAGTTGTGCATCGCTACCCCAAGCATGGCCGGCGGTAAGCTGCTGATCCGCACTCTCACCAAGGTTTATTGCCTAGCAAACCAAGAAATTGTTTCCGAACTATCTCAGTGAGGGGCGTATGAGCATTAAACGCAGCCGAGAACGACAACCGGAACGCATTGCATTCGCCCGCGATCAACGCAAGCACGCGAATGATTTCAGTCATGATGTTTGGCAAATGGTACGTGCCGGTCGCATGCTAAGTGAAAAGTTTCGTCGCGAGGTTCCTGTCGGTCCTTATACCTTGGACTTTGCCAGCATCGAATTGAAGCTAGATCTTGAAATCGATGGCAAGGAGCACATGACGGAAGAAGGTATGCGACGCGATGCACAACGCGATGCATATTTACAAAAGCTAGGTTTCACCGTTCTAAGAATCAATGGTTTTCGGGTAACGCAAGATCCGCTGAGTGTGAGGAATGAGATTGAGGCAATAGTTCGCGAGTTGCGTGAAAAAACCTCTCCCCCCCGACGCCATCAACAAACCCCTCACCCCCGACCCCGC
>JBGSJT010000285.1:0-3609 GCA_041741715.1 Pirellulaceae bacterium
AAGCCTTGCTCGATGACTTTCTTGACTGCGGCCAGCTTGAATTCGCGGCTAAATGTTCGACGTTTGTCCATGGATCGGTTCTCCTGTCAGAGAAGTCTGACATGCGCCGGTCCACTGTCAACTTTTCGTGGGCAATTCCAAAGAATCTGCCGAGTCCAAGGTGACAATGAAGACATGGGGACAGGATTCTTGATTTCCGACGATCTGGTTTTAACCTGTTACCACGTTGTGAAGCCATACATGGCAAAGTCCGATCACAGATTTCTATCTGTATGCTTCGATTCGTACAACGATCACAAAGAATTGAAAGTTGGTGTCATCGTCAAGTGGGACATTCCTTTTTCAGAACCTAGCGTTGGCGATCAAGTGGGCTCAGATGATTTGCCCGACGTAAGCCAGCTTGACTTCGCGATTTTGAGACTCGACTCAAGCGTCGGCAGAGAACGGGGGAGCTTCTCGTTAAACGAGACGCGACAATTACCTCAGGTCGGCGACCCTATTTTGATCGCTGGCCACCCTGGACCGACCGCGCCGCTGCAACGACTCAAGTTTTCAATGGCTGCTCCCGGTTACGTTGGCGTCAACGCTAATGAAACTCGGTTGATCTACAAAACTAGCACGCTGAAAGGATCTTCCGGCTCTCCGGTCTTTGACCGAAAGTTCCGCCTAATCGGATTGCACCACAATCGTGGCGAAGAGGGAGCCAAATTCTACCAAAACAATCGAGGCATCCCGATCTCGAAGATCATTGATTTTCTAAGTGAGTCCAAATGGGCAGATACCCGGGAAATATCAAAATTGTTAAAAGAAAACGACTTCCCGTGAAGAAATGGCCGTGGGACGCAGCCGTGCTATTTCTTCTAGCCGCACCGCCACTTCCATTTATCGCTTGGTTCGCAGCGAACGCACGAATCCCCTGGCCCGATTCATGGTTTAATGACTTCGTCCCCGAGATATTAGTCTGCGCAATCATCGCCCAATTTGTTGCTACGGCTGTCTTTCTTTGCGTAAAGAGCAAAGCCACGACAACGCTGCTTTTAATTTCGAGCGGTTTCACGGTCGGATCCATAATTACGACGCATTATGTGTGGAGATAGCAAAGTGACCGAAGAATTGATTTTGAAACGCATTACCTTAGTATTCAAGACGCACAAGGGCTACTACGACGGAAGCCTTGCAAGCCTGTTCCTGATAGTAAATACCCGCGGCAAAGACGTGCTGTACAAAGAACTTGGTGAAGTTCCTAATCGCGCTGATAAGTGCCACGCCAACCTCTTTCAAATTGATTTACCGACTTTCGCGTTGCTATAGGGACTGCGGGGGCTTGGGTTTTCAACGATTATAGAGATTCTTGGCGCCCCAAAACGCTTTTCGTTTGGGGTGAGACGCATGCTGGTCAGATCGTCCCGTTGGCATTTGCAAATGATGTTGTCATGGCTGAAACATATAGAGCGCGCGTCTCTATGGCTATTCAACGAACCTTTGACTTGGAACCACACTCGTTGTTGTCCGATCTACTCTTGATTGTTCAATCAAAAGATGGCACCGACAATACCGTTTCGTTTACTCTCAAGGGACCGTTGAAGAACCTTCTGGCAAACATGACCCTCAATGATAAAGACCAGCACGACACAAAAACTGGTGTCACGAATCTATATCTTTTCACAATCAAGCAGAATTTGCGATTTGCAGCTCAAGCACATGATAAAGGTTCGTTATGTATCAGTATCGAAAAAGATGGAATGGATCTATGGGAGCCGACCGTCTTTCACCTTTTTGGTGTGTGGTTGCTTCCCAATGGAGATGCACACATCGTCCCGATATTTAACGAGGCCGAGTGGTCACGCGGAGGCTTAACTCGTGATGAGAGTAAAGGAGAGTCGGAGATTCATTGTCCACTCGTGATTGCAGCTTCCCCGATGGGTAGTCTTGGGCCAAACCAATTGTGACAAACGGGCGCGATATAAGAGTTGAAGGCTTATTGATTTGGTTTCCGACCATTGCGTCGGCGTGTTTGTTTTCTAGTTCTTGGTTTAGAGGGAGTGCTGACGTAGCTACCGAGTAGTCGCTCCGCAACGGCAGGCGAGAACGCCACTAGCTTTCGTGCGACTTGCGTTTGTCGCCCAACGTCCATTGCCACGAATGATTGTCGAAAGGACTCTGACTCAATCGCTTCGCAGATTGTGTGAGCGTGCTTGCTTGAAACCAAATTAAGGCTGTTAAGTGCACTGGCAAGACGGTCCGGTGCCAATGATTTTGCCTTCGCGATGAATCGCTCGTCGATTACTCGTTCAAGTAGATTATCACAAATATCGCGGTCGATCCTAGAAAGACTACCGAGTGCGACGAGAACCTTTTCAACTTGCTCAGAGCGCAACTTGGCTTCTAGTTGCGAGAACGGCAATGATCGAAAAAGTCGTTTTGCGAGGCTACTGTCAATCCGATTCACGGCTCTTAGGCCGTTTGATATTTCTTCAAACCGACAACGCTTCTGATTAGCGATGACCGAAAAGCGGCTCTCTGCTTCCCGGAGCAAGGTTACGGTTGTACTTTCGAGTTTGCCTTGCGACCGACCTTCCACGTCACGGATTTTGGCGATCGCAGCACATAGTTCGCCAAGACTTGGTTCGCTCTCGATCATTTTGACCAATGCACCAGCGTCGAGGCAGTCAAGAATTGCCTTTGATAGTCTTGGATTTACAGAGCGAATCTCAGACAGGTAGTGCCCTAGGTTTCGCAGGCTGATTTCGCGGTACGATTCAGCAATCTCTATCGGGTGCAACTGCGTCGCAATCCACTCCGCTTGTTTCTTGTCGACATTCTGAATTTCCCGGAGTGAGCGACCCAGCGAATCGACGTTGCAATAACGGAACATCTCGGTCAACGTACTATCATCGACTGAATCAAGGATGAAACAAGCGCGATCGTTATCGACACCAGACAATTCGCTGAGTGCTTTTGTCAGATGTCCCAGGCTTTCGCAACTTCTTGCTTTCTCAGCTAAGCTGCGGTATCCAATTTGTCCAAACAAATGCTTGACCCGTGGAGCGTCGATTTTGCCAAGCTCTGCAAATGTTTTACCGAGTTTGAAAAGTGGTGCACCTCTTGCCCACGAAAGCAAATCGTCATCGGTGTAATTTCTCAATTCTGCTCGGGCCTTGCCGTCAGACACTCGGTACAGCTCAGAAAGTGAGTTCCCCAGATTGCAAATTGCTTGCCTTGAAAACGGCGATTGGATTTCGTATTGCGTCGTCGCTTCGAGGAAGCGTTGTGCGAATAATCGATCAACGTCTTTAAACGTACTTAACGCAATCGCAAGTGACACTGCGCTGCTTCGAGCGGCAAATTGTTTGAGCTCGTCGTTCTCGACAGAGTTAAGGAATTTTTTCACGGACCACTCGTCGCACCAATTAATACTACAGCGCTAACTGGTATTGTAACGGACTGCTGTTTTCGGTGAAAATAGCGGTTTTGAATTTTGGTTGCCGCACGGAGGCCTGGGCATGAATGTCGATGATTTAGAACGACTTGAAGATCGTCTGGATACTTATCTGGCTCGCTTTGGCGATTGCTTCGGGCGGAGCGATACGCGAGTTCATTTGACGACTT
>JBGSJT010000286.1:0-3410 GCA_041741715.1 Pirellulaceae bacterium
CGAGGCTTGCGAATGAGTTTCAGCGTTGGTCGCCATCGCCCACTTGGACCGGGAGGCAAGTTGTTATTGTTGAGTATGCGCATAAGTCCGGGGACCTGCAATTGAGGGGTGATAAATCGCCATTCATCGAGTGGGAAATAACTATCGGGGCTTCCCCGTAGTTGCGGTCGCCAAACCGCAAGGCGTCTGCGTTCTGGCGAACGTAGCTACGACAGTTATTTCCCGAACGGTGCTAAGTCGCAAGCTTTAAAAGTGGCTTATGTTTCAGCGCTTCCCGCCTATCTTTAAACAACCGCTTTCAATCAACATTACCATTGACGGTGGAGGTGAGCTAGAATGTCCCAGAGAAATCGCGGCTCACGGGGACCTGATCGATGATTAAAAGCTACAACTTCTCATTGTAAGGGTGAAGAATGACACAGCCCAAGCACATTGTCCTTTTGATTGAGTCATCGGGCCAGTATGGGCGGAGCCTGTTAGCAGGTATCGCAAATGCACTGCGATCGTCGTTAGATTGGACGACGCACGTGGCGGAATTCGATTTGCATCGACATCCGCCGCGTTGATTGCAGCACTATCAATGTGATGGATTGATTACTCGTATTTCTGACGACTGGCTTGCCGAGTATCTCACCGAGTCTGGCATGCCGTTTGTTGACCTTTCAGACCGTAAAAACGATCGTGGTTTCTATAGTCTGCAAAGCGACAATCGCGCTATTGGCAAAATGGCCGCAGAGTACTTCATAGCGCGTGGCTTTGCCCACTTTGGTTTCAGTGGTTTCGAACACGAGATGTGGTCGATCGGCCGGCGTGAGGGATTTGTGGATGAACTCAGTGTGCACGGTCTTGAAGCGGAAATTTTCGAGTCTCAGATGTTAAATTTCGAGGCGGACGATCCGGTGCGTTTTCTGCCGCTACTTCTGAAGTGGTTGCAAGCCCTGCCGAAACCAGCCGGGTCGAATCAAAGGGGTCAGGTCTCTTTGTTGTCGATCCAGTGGCAGTTGAATCAAAGGAGTCAGGTCTCTTTGTTGTCGATCCAGTGGCAAAGCTCAATCAAATAAGCCTGACCCCTTTGATTCTTCTGGTGGGGTGGCGCGTCTGGATTTGTGACTTACATGGCTCCCAATAGTACTTCGCCCGACGTAATTACTGGGGGGAATTGCAGGCCGCAGACCAGCCCACGCATGCCCTGCACGACAGCCACAACAGCGACAGCACCGCGGATGATGGGCGCGCGCAGTTCACATGTTGGCGGCATCAATACCGTCTTCTGCGACGGACACGTGACGTTCATCAGCGAAACTGTCGACTATATCACCTGGAACAGTATGGGTACCTCGCAAGGTGGCGAAGTGGTCACCGTGGAATAGGTGAGTTACGAGCATACTTTTTAACGCAGAGCTCGCAAAGGCGCAGAGATTCGCAGAGAGGATGCGCGGGGGATATAAATTATTTCAGATCGATTCGCTATGTGTTCTTCTCAGCGGCCCTCTGCGTCTCGGCGCTCTCTACCGTTAAATTCGGTATTTTGGGTTTACTGAAAAGCAAGGCTGTTACTGTTTCTGCAATCGATCAATGACCTGCATTTTAATTCCGGTCGACGGCCCCATCGTGATATTGCGGCGTTTTGGCGTCACCGGAGTTGTTTCTAATAGTTCGAAAGTCCATTTGGAGAGCCGCGTTCCCAAAACAATAGCCATTTCATAGGAAGCGAAGGTGGCTCCGGCGCATCGGCAACATCGAACCTTCGCCCAGAATCGGCCCCAACGACTGTGCGGCAAAGGCATCGTATTCGGCCGAATCGTGCGCGAAAATCTCGCGAATCGAATCTGGGCGACCGGTGATTACAACCGGTCCATTCATTGCCTGGACCAGAAATGGATCGCCGTATCGCAGTGACCATTCTTCAAAGGGCGCACGAGGTTGGCGCATGAGTTTGAGCGTTGGTCGCAGCCCCCCCTTGGGCTGGGAGGCAAGTTGGTATTGTTGTGTCTGCCCATACGGCCAGTGGAACTTCAATTGAGGGGTGATAAATCGCGAAGCATCGAGCGGAAAATAAGTGTCGGACCTTAGCCAGAAAGCCGTACAAAAAGTTTAGAGCGGAGCTCAACTCATCTATAGCAAGGGACCAATGAAAGAATAGAGGAGAAGTGCGATCAGCAAAATGGCGGTAACCAGCACCCAAGTTGGTTGTCTGGTCCGGGCATCGGTCGCGTCGGTCAAATAGTTTTCACAGTACGGGCAACGCTCTGCATCCGCGTAGACCTCCCTGCCGCAATGTTGGCAGTCGCTCGTGTCCGTTTCATCGTCATCGTCCCAGTTCATTGATGGTTACTTCAATAGTGCCTTGTAGCTTGCACTGCGTAGCTACAGTTGGGTAAGCTTAAGTGCGAATCCGCTCTGCCTTTCTTCGAAAGTACGTTCTTTCGCGAGGCGAATGGCGACTATTCCTCCTTATTTCAATTGGATTTACTGCGCATGAAGGCACTCACATCGATGTTTGGAGGGCTGCTGCCATGCTTCTTCGGCAGGCACACGAACTCAGCAGTTGTTTTATTGTCCGCGATAACTATGTTCGCGTCGAGCCTTGCCATTTCTGCCGAGGGTGAATGGACAGCGTACCAAGTTACAACGCCACCGGCTTCGCTCAACCTCGCACCGTTCTATGAGAAGTATGTTGACGCTGGTGGATATCCAATTGTGAGTTCTGGCAGTGTTAACGACTTTGCACTCAAGGAGGCGGCTTACCTGATCGACATGATGTTAGCAAATCGTCCGGATATTAGGAAAGCGATGATCGACAGCGGCTCGCGGATGATCGTTATGGGCTGTACTGAATTTACCACCGACATTCCAGAGCACTCGCACCTAAAACCAAAGGACTATTGGGACGCGCGAGCTCGTGGGCTGGGTGGATCGCGCGAGGAACCGGTGTGTTCGAGCGCCGAGGAGAATGTGCTGGCTTTCAAAGGCGATCCCTATTCGGAAGAAAACATTTTGATCCACGAATTTGCGCATAACATTCACTTGCGCGGGATGGTCAACCTCGATGCCACCTTTGACGAGCGTTTGCAGCAAGCCTACGATCGAGCCTTGGCTCAGGGCTTATGGAAAAGCAAGTACGCTTCGACCAATTCTGCCGAGTACTTTGCCGAAGGTGTTCAATCGTGGTTCAACAATAATCGTCAACCTGACCACGACCACAATCATGTGGATACTCGGCAAGAGTTGAAAGAGTACGATCCAGGACTGGCAGCCATGTGCGAAGAGGTCTTTGGCGAGACTGAGTTGAAATACACGAAGCCCACAACTCGACTCAAGGATCACTTAGCCGGCTATGACCCGTCAAAGTCGCCCGAGTTTTGTTGGCCAGCGAAGTTGGAAGCGGCCAAGCAAAAGATTCGAGAGCA
>JBGSJT010000287.1:0-3750 GCA_041741715.1 Pirellulaceae bacterium
CCAAGTGATTGGACATGACCGGCCCTCGATGTGTGCTCTTGTTGCCAAAAGCTCAGCATCTGACCAGACCCTTCCACCTCCATATAGGTGGGGGATTTTCAAGCGCCAATTACTGGTCCCTTTTGAGCGCCAACTGACAAAAGCACGGGCGATCTCTTCCGTCGTCAGCCCGCACACCTCACGAAGCGTTAGCGGAACTTGTACCTTCGGATCGATGGCCGGGTGACAGCACGTAAAGATCAGTCGCAATCGATCGTCTTGGATGTCTTGCTCAGCCATGGATTGATTAGACGTTTCAATTTCACAAAGGCGACGAACCAGTGCCGGTTGCAGATCATTCAGCCGTGCTCGGCGACGCAACATGTCCACAGCCTTGAACCGTCCGGTCGAGACCAGCCACGAAGTCGGATTGGCTGGCAGGCCCTGCTCGGGCCACTGCTGCATCGCAGCGGCGAAAGCTTCGTGCGTAGCTTCTTCGGCCAAGTCGATATCGCCCAATAAGCGAATCAAAGTGGCGAAAACTCTTCGCGAATCGTTTCGGTAGAGCTCTTCAACTTGGCTGGGATTCATCGATCACCTACGGCATGCCCGGCAATTCGACTATCGGACGAATCTCAGTCGTGCCGCGCGTCGTACCCGGGATTTTTGCCGCCACCGCGATCGCCTCGTCGAGATTGGCTACGTCGATCAGAAAGTACCCTGCCAATTGTTCCTTCGTTTCCACGTACGGCCCATCTGATACAGTACGCTTCCCCTCGCGGACTCTCACGCAAGTCGCCGTGGATACCGGATGCAACGGGGCCGCTCCTAAGTACTGCCCTTGGCCGTTGAGTTTGTGGCACAACTGCACGGACTCATCGCGAGCAAGTTCCAATTCATCAGGCGGCCAGACCCCCTCTTCGGAATAGATCAACAGAATGTATTTCATCGTGCTCTGGTTCCCGTTGCTATTGCAGTGAATGCAGGCCGATCATGTTGCCTTCGGTATCGTTCACCAAAGCGATAAATCCGTACTGACCAATCGACATTTTAGGTTTACAGATTTTGCCCCCGGCTGCTTCGACACGCGACGCCTCGTTCGCGCAGTCTTCGCACGAGAAATAAACGAGCGTGCCCATACCGCCCGACGGGCAGCCTTCCATTTTGGCCAGCGCGCCGGACGCTCCACCGGCTTCCATATTCATCGAAAAC
This sequence comes from Pirellulaceae bacterium, assembly GCA_041741715.1. Taxonomy (GTDB): domain Bacteria; phylum Planctomycetota; class Planctomycetia; order Pirellulales; family Pirellulaceae; genus Aureliella. Next base: position 1,192 of record JBGSJT010000287.1, read on the forward strand.
GCGTGCATCTCGATTTCGGGATCAGGCGATTCGAGTCTCGTCAACTCGACTTGAAGGATGGCTTCGTAGAACTTCTTGGCACGGTCCATGTCTTGGACGTAGATTTCAAACCAGCCAACAGGGTTGCGATTCATGACAATTCTCCTTGATCTCGTTGTGGGAGTACGGGTAAATTGAAAAGCGGTCGAATTTCGATAGTCCCTTTCTTGGCTGGCGGCAAGCGTGTGGCGATCGCGATCGCTTCGTCGAGGTTGTCCACATCAATGATGTAGTAGCCACCAAGTTGTTCGGTCGTCTCCGCGAAGGGTCCGTCGGTAATCTGTTTCTTGCCGTCTCGAACGCGAACGCTGGTGGCGGTTGTCACAGAGTGAAGCGGCGAGGCAGCGAGCCACTTGCCTTGCTTTTCAAGCTCTTCGCTAATGCCCATCGACGCGATCATGCACTCCTTGCGTTCGCCCTCGGTCCATGATGATTCGGCACCATAGATGAGTAACATATATTTCATGGTTCGTTCGCACCTTTCTTATGCAGATTGTTGACTAGGAATTGCCGACATGTCCATCCACATCATTCCCCAGACATGACCGTCCAAGTCGATCATGTCGCGACCGTACATAAAACCGTGGTCCTGCACAGGATTGATGTCAGTGATGCCACCGTTCTTGGCGGCCAAGTCGCTCAAATTGTCGACTTCTTCGCGACTATCGCAGGACAGAGTCAACGATACTTCGCTGGACGTCGTCGGCGGAATCGGGCGACTCGTAAAAGTTCGCCACTTATCGTGGTTAAGCAACATGACGTGAATCGCTTCGCTCCAAACCATGCACGCAGCAGTCTCATCGGTGAACTGCGGGTTGTTCTCAAAACCAAGTGCCCCATAGAAGGCCATCGAGGCTTTGAGATTGGCTACGGGAAGATTAACAAAGATCATTTTGGACATTGGAACGTTCTCCCTATTCTGCTGTTACTTTCGTTTGTGTTCGATGCGCATGAATTGATTCCAGTCGCCTGCTTCAGTCTGAAACTCGCTGGTGAAAAGCCAACTGTCAGAATCAACAATCTCGATCGTGTCTCGATACTTGCAAGTTCCACTACCGACAAAGGCTGCGCCCTCTGTTTCAAGTGGAAGGCGTTTTCCAGTTGCGTCAATGTCTCCTTCGTACAACCAGATATTCGCCATCATCGATCCGATAAATGTTCCCACATACCGATCCTTCCCAGGATCGAATCCAACAGTCATGATCGACGACCAGACTTCGCCTTCTGTGGACTTCCCGTTGCTATCGCACACGAGCCACATCCCGCGTAGAGAACGACAGACCATTGTTCCAAAGGCTTGTGAAACCTTCCCATCCGGCATTGTGCACGAGTGAGCCGCGTTCCATTCACCGACGAGTTGATCGAGCCACTGATGCTCTTTTTGGGGCTTGGCAAACATCGCAAATCTCTCTTTCTATTTTCTGAAAAGATGAAAACTCGTACTCATACTCATACTCATACTCGTAATCATAATCTTCTTCTTACTTCGGGCTGCGGCGAGCGTTCGGCATGACCCAGGGATTAAGACTCTGAGTAAGATTATGATTTTGATTTTGATTTAGCTTCGGTCAGGACTCTGGATCAAACCCAATCTCGCGAACCTCTTGTGCGCAGCGGCAAGCCTTGGCGAGCCGGGCTGCCCAGGCAAACGCTTCTTCGCGGGTGGGCACCTCGATGATCGAAAACCCGCCGACCACCGCTTTCGTTTCCGGTACAGGCCCGTCGGTAACCGTGCCGTCAGGCCCGACGATGCTCGAGCGCTGGCGTTGAATCCCTCCGCCGAAGATCCAGATTCCAGCGGCCTTGGCCTCACGGACCACACCGAGCGCAGCGCCGCCCACACCGGGCAAGTCCTCCTCAGTGATGTGGTCCATCGAACCATCGTCGAACGAGATCAGATATCGCGGCATTGTGATCCTCTTTCTAATCGCCTGCATTTTCCCTGGGTGATGGATAGTTCAAACATGCTACTTTTCAATTGGTTGGGTTGTCATTGCGGGAGTTCCTCGACAAGCGAAACGATGATCCCCTCGAGACCGCGTATGTAAGCGAGTCGTTCACCCACGAATCGCTGCTTCGATCATTGCGATATTGATCTTTTTCATCGTCATCATTGCCTCGAAAGCACGCTTGGCGGCGGCGCGATCTGGGCCGGTTACCGTTTTCATTAAGATGGCTGGCGTGATCTGCCAGTTCACTCCCCACCGGTCCTTACACCAACCGCACTGGCTCTCCTCACCGCCATTGCTCGCGATCGCATTCCAGTAACGATCCGTTTCCGCTTGGTCTTCGGTCGCGACTTGGAACGAGAACGCCCAGTTGTGCTCGACACCCGGTCCGCCATTAAGCCCCAAACAAGGAATGCCCATCACTGTAAAGTCGACAGTCAATACGTCGCCTTCTTTGCTGGACGGGTTATCGTTTGGTGAGCGATGCACCGCACCAATCGAAGAATCCGGAAAGGTCTCGGCATAAAATTTAGCCGCTTCCACGGCTTCGCGGTCGTACCAGAGACAGATT
>JBGSJT010000288.1:0-4873 GCA_041741715.1 Pirellulaceae bacterium
ATAGCAGATTCAAAATTATTTTTGAATTCCGTTTTTCCGCAAGTTGGTTTGTGCTGCGTGCGTTGGATTTTTTGAGGCATATCTCGGGTGTTCAATGGTTGCGTGTGATGTTCGGACTTGGTTTAATTTGTGCGTTCCGCGTGTCAGAAGCAAAGGGGTCAGGCCTCTTTGATGTCGTTCCTGTGACAAAAGTTAAGCGAATAAGCCTAGTATCTAGCAACGGCCCATGATTCTAGCAAGTTTAGTAGAATCTGGAACGGAAACCAATGCTTCCAAACGTCTTGTAGATCGTTTTTGCCTGACCTTCTCCCGACGCTCCTCTTCCACAGCGTACCTAAGCATCGTACGGAAAATTACTGTCGCGACTTAAGCGTAGCCGCCATCGCCAGACGGCAGGGAGTCGACGTTCTGGCGAACGTAGCTACGACAGTTATTTCCCTCTCGCACCTACGCTAACACTTGCTTAACAATCCTTCCATGCACATCGGTCAGTCGATAGTCACGACCACCGTGTCGATAGGTCAAACGCGTATGATCAATCCCAAGCAGATGCAAGATAGTCGCATGGAAGTCGTGAACGTGAACTCCATCCTCGGCCACGGTGGCACCAATCTCATCGGTAGTTCCATGACTGATTCCTCCCTTCACTCCTCCTCCGGCCAGCCAGGATGAGAAGCAGGCGCTATGATGCCCGCGTCCCTTCTCACCATCAACACCGGGAGTCCTTCCGAACTCCGTCGTCCATACCACCAGCGTCTCATCGAGCATTCCGCGTTGCTTCAGGTCCCTGAGCAGCCCCGCCAATGGCAGATCAATCGCCTTGGCATGGTCAGCATGTTCTGCCATGTTCCCGTGTTGATCCCAGTTATGGCTGCTGCTACCGTCGACCAACTCAATAAACCTCACGCCCCGTTCGGCCAAGCGTCGCGCGACCAAGCACTGCCACCCGAAGCCCTCGCTCGTGCCCCGTTTTAGCCCATACAGCGCGAGCGAGTGATCGCTCTCCTGTCCCAAGTCGAACGCTTCGGGCGCATCGGCTTGCATGTGAAAGGCGGTCTCAAAACTGCGAATGCGCGCGGACAAATCACTGTCTCCTGCGCGCTGTTGCAAGTGGCGATTGTTGAGCAGATCGGCCAAGCCAAGTTCCAATTGTTGCAAGCCGTGGGTCTGTGTGCGTTGATTGAGATTGGCGATCGGTTCCTTCCCACCCACCACGCGCACTCCCTGATGGTAGGCTGGCAGGAAGTCATTGTTGAAAATCTGAGTTCCGGCGTACGGCATTTGCGGTGCCAGCGCGACGAAGGATGGCAAGTTCTGATTCATCGTCCCCAAACCATAACTGACCCACGAACCAATACTGGGACGAGAAAAGAAGAACGAACCGGTATGCATGCCTAGAGTCGCGTTGTAGTGTTCGTTGTCGTTGCCGTTGAGCGACTTGATAATGCATAGGTCGTCGGTAAGTTCGCGAAGATGTGGAAAGAGATCGCTGACCAACGTGCCACATTGACCACCAGGGCGAAACTTCCACAGCGGTTTCAGCAGCACCCGCTGCAGATTGGACAAGCCCCCTCCGGCCCCCATCTTCTTCCCGTCCGCTTTGAACAATTCAGGTTTGTAGTCGAACGTGTCCATGTGCGACGCGCCACCGTTGGAAAAAACAAAGATCACACGTTTCGCCTTAGCCGGAAAATGCCCGGTCTTGGGAGCTAGCGGATCAGCGGCTGTCGATCTTTCTGCGGCTGGCTCCTCTGCCGCCAATAGCTCAGCCAGCAGCCCCGGCATCAGTAATGAACCACCGACCAGCGATTGCAGGATTGCGCGGCGTTTAATCACCGAGTGTTGGTTTCCAGATTGTGGTGAGGTGGTCGACATGGGCAAACCGCTAATCTAAATAGATGAATTCATTGAGTAGAAATAGGCTGCGAATCAAGGCCTGCCAAGCCTCTATATCGATTTGATCCGCTCCTTCACCATTGCCTTGCAACAACTTGCGAGCCTGTGCCAGGAACTCAGCAGCGGCAGTTCTCTCGGCAACTTGTGGCGGGCGCGACAGCAGCAGTTCATAAGCAAACGCAATGCGCTGTTCCACTTGGCTTGCATGTTCGACAACACGCTTGGCCACCCCCCGAGATTGTTCATGGACCAACGCATCATTGAGCAAATAGAGCGCTTGCAGCGGAGTTGTACTGGTCATCCGCGCCGCTGTGCTGGTCGATGGATCCGCCCCGTCAAACACCGCCAGAAATGGATGGCGTTGAATCCGCTGTGTCATCAAGTACACGCTGCGATGATGCGACTCGTAAACTTCCTTAAACGGTTTGTGCTGAGTAAATCCCCATTCATGTTGAGGTGGAAAAGGGTGTGGACCAGCGGGGGAGCAATCGAGATTCGCGCCAATCACTAGCAGCGTATCGCGAATCGACTCCGCATCGAGCCGTCGACGTGGATAGGCTGACAACCATTGGTTGGTTGGGTCTGCCTCGATTGCTTGTGACTCGCGCAGCGACGCTTGCTGGTACGTCCGCGAGTGCATGATCAGGCGGTGCATGGCCTTGATCGACCAATCCCCCTGTCGAAACTGGGTGGCCAAATAGTCCAGCAGCTCTGGATGCGACACTGGCTTCCCTTGATGACCAAAGTCGTTGGGGGTTGGCACGAGCCCAACTCCAAAATGATACTGCCAAATGCGGTTGGCCATTACTCGGGCCGTTAATGGATTATTGTCAGCTAAGATCCACTCCGCCAACTCAGCGCGTCCGCTGACTTGAGCGTTTTCAGGCAACTGCTCTCCACCTAAAACCGTCAAGAAAGAACGCGGCACGACATCGCCAGGGTGAGCTGGATCCCCTTTGAGTTGCACTGCGACATCTTCGCGTGTATCTGCTTCCGCGACCGCATACGCCGTTTCGAAAAGGGGTGGTTGCCGCGAGAACTCTTCCGCCAGCCGCTCCGCCTCCTGCAGTTCGAGTTCTAGTGGTGACTGCTGTTCGTCGCTGGCCTTCTTCAGTTCTTCTTTTAGCTTCTTGACGCGTCCAGTCAACCTCGCTTGCTCCTTCGTCCGCTCAGTTAACAGCCGCTCCATCTCAGCCATGCGGTCGCGAGCAACCAGTGGCACAAAATTACGCTGCTGCTTGTCGAGCTCAATACCGGGCCAGGGGTAACGAGTGCTATGAAAAATCCCGTAGATCCCGTAGTAGTCACGCGCGGTAATGGGATCAAATTTGTGGTCATGACAGCGCGCGCAACTCAGCGACATGCCCAAAAAGCAACGACCTAGGTTGTCAATCGTATCTTCGATCGTCAAGTGTTGTGGGTAATCGTCCACACGCGAACCAAAGCGCCGCGCGTTGGCTAAGTACCCCGTCGCGATCGTCCGCTCGTCGCGCTCGGTATCGGTCTCGCCACCACGCAAGTCACCCGCCAGTTGATCGCGGACGAAATCGTCGTACGGCAAGTCGCGATTGAAGGCTGCAATCACCCAATCGCGATAGCGATGAATCTGTGGTATCGGATAGTCTGAATTATCTCCCGCCGTATCGGCATAGCGCACGATGTCGAGCCAATACCGTCCCCAGCGTTCACCATGGCGTGGCGAAGCCAATAGCCGCTCGACGACCCGTGGAAAAGCTTCTTCCGAATTATCAGCTAGAAAATCGCTCATTTCTGCTGGCGTGGGTGGCAACCCAATCAGGTCATACGTCGCGCGGCGGAGCAGCACGCGTTTGTCGGCATCGATGGCTGGCGCGAGTCCGTGTTGTTCTTGCTTGGCAAGCACAAAGGTGTCGATGTCACTGCGCGGCCAAGCGCTGAGTTTTACAACGGGGAGCACAGGATTGGCGATCGGCTTTAGCGACCAGAATTCGCGGGCCGCTTCAATATCTAGCTGCTTGCCACGATGCTTGGTAGCTGTCGAACGCGGGTCGGCCGCACCGTTTTTTATCCATTGCTCAAGATCGGCAATCTCACTATCGGAGAGCCGTTCTTCGGGGGGCATTTGCAGTGCGTCATTTTCGTAGCGCACTGCCTCGATGAGCAAGCTATGCTCCACGTCGCCTGGTATCACGGCTGGCCCGCTGCTACCACCGCGTCGAAGCGTTGCGCGCGAATCGACCAACAACTCCCCCTCAATTTCCGCCCCTTCTGCGCTATGACACTCGTAGCACTTCTCAATCAGTAACGGTCGAATGCGTTTCTCGAAGAAGGCTAGTTCAACTTCACTGCTGGGGCTACCGTAGCCGTCGTAGTCACCTGTCCAAACTTCGATGCCCGAAAAGTTCGCTGCCCCTCCCTGACTTGTAACCACTAGCTTGCGATCAGCACCCACAGCCGCAGGCCAAGGCCCCAGTTTTTCCCAGTGCCCCGCCGCTCCGCTATCGTAACGCTGTAATACTGTTCGCCCATTGACTGCGACCGAAAAGTTTTCGGCACGATTGTCTTCCCAGACAAACACGAACAACGTGACCTTTCCAGTAGGAACATCGTGCAGTTCGACGCGATTGCCACCGTACCGACTGCTACGAATCATCTTGGCGCGGTCAGAGTCGGTGGGTGGAAGAAGAGGAATGCTTTGGTTCTCAAAGCTGCTGTCCGAGCAGACGTACGACTCAGCTTCTTTTCCGTCCCATTCATTTCCGTCGATAGTTACCGGCGGGCCGTTCAAATTCAGTCCACGCAAAAACCGTGGCGCATCTTCGGCAGGCGCATCTTCGGCAGGCGCAACAGTCGCCGCAAGCCACAACCAAAGCAGCAACCAGACTGAAGACGACAATAGGGTTCTCATCGGGCGGAGCCACTCTCGGGTCCAATACCAGCTCGACGCGCCAGCGAGTGGGTCGCCTGTTGTGTAAGTTTTCAAAGAGCGAACGCCGAC